>NZ_JBHYVE010000036.1:0-69235 GCF_042750035.1 Streptomyces sp. NPDC059452 | reverse complement strand
GCTACGAGACCATTCCGGCGCCTTGCGATCGCACGCACCATGCGCCGCGCGGCCGCCCTTCGGGCGACGACGGCAGTTTGACGACAGGCCCTAGGAGTCCTTCGTACGGTGCGCCTCCGCGCGCTCCACGAAGATCCGGTGCAGGTCGCGCGCGGCCCGGGTGACCGAGCCCGAGCGGCTGCGCTGCACCACCAGGAGCACCGTGGTCGTGTCGTCCCGCAGCGGGCGTGCGGTGATCGCGCCCGTGCGCTCCAGCGGGTCCCCGATGACGCTGTAGTCCGGCAGCACGGTGACCCCCAGCCCCTCCGCCACCATCAGCTTGCCCATCTCCGCGCCGTCGGCGGAGTACGAGAACGAGGGCACCCGGCCCTTCAGCAGCCGGTGGGTGAAGCGGTGCATCAGATAGCCGGACCGCATCACGATCAGCGGCTCGCTCAGCAGGTCGTCCACCCCCACCTCCGCCAGCGCGGCCAGCGGGCTGTCCGGGCGCAGGCAGACGACCGGGCGGCCCCGGAGCAGCTCGGTGGTGTGCAGATCGGGCGCCAGGTCGTCGCCCTCCAGGTAGTTCACCAGGCCGAGATCGACACCGCCCTCCAGCAGGGAGCGGTGGATCACCGACTGCTGGGCCGCGATCACCTCCACCTCGGTGGCCGAGTGCAGCGCGTGGAACTCCCGGATCGCCGGTACGAGAAGGGGGACCGTCGCCGCGAACACCGTGCCGAGCCTGACCGTACGGCTGGTCCGGTGCTGCTCGTCGGCGGCCCGGCGCAACCGGTCGACCGCGTCCAGCACCCCGATGATGTGCGGCAGCAGCTCGCGCCCGGCGTCGCTGATCGTCGCCCCCGACCGCTTCCGGTCCAGCACGGCCACCCCGAGCTCGCGCTCCAGGTTCCGTACGGTCTCGCTCAACGCGGGCTGGGACAGGTGCAGTTCCTCCGCCGCCCGGCGGAGGGACCCGAGCCGGGTGACGGCCTCGATGTACTCCAGCTGTTCGATGCGCATCGTCATTCCTCTCGGCCGGAGGCGGTGGAAGGGGAACCCTATCGCTCCCTCGCCGATGCCTTCTCGACCTGGAGCGTCGCGGCACCTTACTCTGGAACCCGAAGGCGCCCCCGGACCACCGGGTGGCCGCCGCGGAACGCGAAAGGAGAGGGATGTGCGCTGCCTGACCCGTCGCCGCCACATCGACCTCGGCCGCGTTTCCAGCGCCTTCTGTTGTCGCGAAGTCTGAGGAGAGCCCCCCTCCTTCGCGCTCCTGCGTATACCCCCGTACGCCGTCGCACGCCCTCCTCGCGCCCCGCGCCCTGATCGGGTTTCTCGATCACCGGGGCCGCCCCGCCGTGCCCACGGCCGTAACCATCCCGCCTTCTTCGCGCTCCCCCCGCACGCCCCGGGAGCGCGCCCCGCCCTTCCTGTTTCGGGAGAACCGCATGCCCACTCCGCCCTCCGCCGACCCGGTCCGCTTCGCGTACTGGGTGCCCAACGTCAGCGGCGGCCTCGTCACCAGCACCATCGAGCAGCGCACCGACTGGGGGTACGACTACAACCGCGAACTCGCCGTCCTCGCCGAGAGCAACGGCTTCGACTACGCGCTCAGCCAGGTCCGCTACATGGCCAGCTACGGCGCCGAGTACCAGCACGAGTCCACCTCCTTCAGCCTCGCCCTGCTGCTCGCCACCCAGCGGCTGAAGGTCATCGCCGCCGTCCACCCCGGCCTCTGGCACCCCGGCGTCCTCGCCAAACTCGGCGCCACCGCCGACCATCTGAGCAACGGGCGCTTCGCCGTCAACGTGGTCAGCGGCTGGTTCAAGGACGAGTTCACCGCGCTCGGCGAACCCTGGCTGGAGCACGACGAGCGCTACCGCCGCTCCGAGGAGTTCATCCGGGCCCTGCGCGCCGTCTGGACCGAGGACCACGCCGAACTCGCCGGGGACTTCTACCGCATCCGGGACTTCACCCTGAAGCCCAGGCCGATCGCCTCGCCGGAGCGCCCGCACCCGGAGATCTTCCAGGGCGGCAACTCCACCGCCGCCCGGCAGATGGCCGGACGCGTCTCCGACTGGTACTTCTCCAACGGGAAGGACTTCGACGGCGTCACCGAACAGATCGAGGACGTCCGGGCCTCAGCCGAGAGCGTCGGCCGCACCCCGCCCCGCTTCGGCCTCAACGGCTTCCTCATCGCCCGCGACACCGAGGCCGAGGCCCGCGACACCCTCCGCGAGATCGTCGCCAAGGCCGACAAGGAGGCCGTCCAGGGCTTCGGCTCGGCCGTCAAGCAGGCCGGGCGCTCCACGGCGGACGGCAAGGGCATGTGGCAGGACTCCTCCTTCGAGGACCTCGTCCAGTACAACGACGGCTTCCGTACGGGGCTCATCGGCACCCCGGAACAGGTGGCGGAGCGGATCGTCGCCTACAAGCGCCTCGGCGTCGACCTGCTGCTCCTCGGCTTCCTCCACTACCACGAGGAGGTCGAGTACTTCGGCAAGCACGTGCTGCCGCTGGTCCGCGAGCTGGAGGCCGACGCCCTCTAGCTCCACCCGCCCCGCCTCCTCCCGACAGCTCGCGAAAGGTTCACCATGAGCACCGCAGCGCCCACCCGGTGGAAGACCCTCCCGGCCCCCGACAGCCCCCAGGCATGGATCGAGCGCGCGGCCGAGGTCGCCGCGATCCTCGCCATCGACGCCGCCGCCCGCGACAAGGCGGGCGCCACCCCGTACACCGAGATCCAGCTGCTCAAGGAGTCCGGACTCGTCACCCTGCTCGGCCCGGCCGCCCACGGCGGCGGGGGCCAGGAGTGGACGACCGCGTACCGGGTGATCCGCGAGGTCGCCAAGGCCGACGGCTCCATCGGACAGCTCCTCGGCTACCACTACCTCTGGAACTGGGCCGCCCGCCTCGTCGGCACCCGCGAGCAGTGGGAGCACGTCGAGGCCGAGGCGGTCCGGCAGACCTGGTTCTTCGGCGGCGCGGTCAACCCGCGCGACACCGACGTCGTGGTCACCGAGGACGGCGACGACCTCGTCTTCACCGGGGCCAAGACCTTCTCCACCGGCAGCAAGGTCTCCGACGTCACCGTCCTCGAAGGCGTCCTGGAGGGCACCGACCAGCACATCTTCGCCATCGTGCCCTCCGACAGCGAGGGGCTGACCTTCCACGACGACTGGGACAACATCGGCCAGCGCCTCACCGAGAGCGGCGGCGTCACCATCGACGGCGTCCGCACCCCGTGGGCCTCGGCCGCCGGATACGTGGACAAGGAGTTCCGGCCCCGCGTCTACAACACCCTCAACGTGCCGACGATCCAGCTGGTGTTCATCAGCTTCTACCTGGGCATCGCCGCCGGAGCCCTGGAGACCGCCGCGACCTACACCCGTACGAAGACCCGCTCCTGGCTGCACGGCGGGTACGAGCAAGCCGTCGACGAGCCGTACGTCATCGACACGTACGGCGACCTGACCGCCAAGCTCTGGGCCGTCGAGGCGCTGGCCGACGCCGTGGCCGCCGAGGGGCAGAAACTGCACGACGCCCCCGACGAGGTGACCGAGCAGTCCCGCGCCGCGTTCGAGGTCCGGGTCGCCGCGGCCAAGGCCCGCGCCACCGATGTGGCCCTGGAGGTCACCAGCCGCATCTTCGAGGTCACCGGAGCCCGCTCCACCGCCTCGTCCGAGGGGCTGGACCGCTTCTGGCGCAACGTCCGCACCCACACCCTGCACGACCCGGTCGCCTACAAGCGCCGCGAGGTCGGGCGCCACGTCCTGACCGGTGAACTCCCCGAACCCACCTGGTACTCCTGACCCACCCCCGCCGGGCCGGGGACGAACCACCACCACCGTCCCCGGCCCAGAAACGAGGTCCCCATGGCCACCGTCCTGTCGGTCTCCGGCAGCCCCTCCGCCACCTCCCGCACCGCCCGGCTGCTGCGCCACCTCGACGTCGACCTGAGCGCCCAGGGCCACGAGGTGATACCGCTCGACGTCCGTACGCTGCCCGCCGAGGCCCTTCTCGGCGCCGACTTCGCGCACCCCGAGATCGTCCGCGCCACCGAGCTGTTCGCCCGCGCCGACGGCATCGTCATCGGCACCCCCGTCTACAAGGCCGCCTACTCCGGCCTCCTCAAGACGCTCCTGGACCTGCTGCCCCAGTACGCGCTGACCGGCAAGACCGTCCTCCCACTGGCCACCGGCGGCACCACCGCCCATGTCCTGGCCCTCGACTACGCCCTGCGCCCGGTGCTCTCGTCGATGGGGGCCGCGCACATCGTCCCGGGCTGGTTCGTCCTGGACCGGCACATCGCGACGGGCGAGGACGGGGGAGTGGTCCTCGATCCGGCCTCCGCCGCCCCGCTCGACCAGGTCGTCGCCCAGTTCGCCGCCGCCCTGGACCGGACCGTGCCCGTCCCCGCCACTCGCTGACCCCGACAGGCCCTCGTAACCCCTTTGGAGGCAGGCCCCGTGACCGCGCCGACCCGACGACGACCACCCCTCACCGCGCGGGTGATCCGCGACGACGCCGAGGCGCTGCGCACCGCCGCCGAACTGGCCGACGAGTTCCGCCCGGGAGCCTCCGGGCGGGACGCCCGCCGCGAGCTGCCCCGGGCCGAGCTGGACCGGCTCACCGCCACCGGCCTCCTCGCCGTCACCGTCCCGGCCGAGCACGGCGGGGCCGATGTCTCCGCCGCCACCCTCGCGGAGGTCTTCCGGCGGCTCGCCTCCGCCGACGCGAGCCTGGCCCAGATCCCGCAGAGCCACTTCGCGTACGTCAACGTCCTTCGGCAGCAAGGCACTTCGGAGCAGCGGGCGTTCTTCTTCGCGGAGGTGCTGGGCGGCCGCCGCTTCGGCAACGCCCAGTCCGAGGCCGGGACCAAGCACCTCCAGGACATCCGCACCCGGCTGGTGCCCGCCGACGACGGCTCGTACCTCCTGACCGGAGTGAAGAACTACTCCACCGGAGCCCTCTTCGCCGACTGGATCCCCGTCCTCGCCCGCGCCGAGGACGAGCTGCTCCATGTCGCGTACGTCCCCGCCGACGCCCCCGGCCTCACCGTGACCGACGACTGGGACGGCATGGGCCAGCGGACGACCGCGAGCGGCACGGTCCGCCTGGAGTCCGTGCGGGTCCCGGCAGCCCATGTCGTCCCGCACCACCTCACCTTCATCGGCCCCCAACTTCACGGCGCGATCGCCCAGTTGCTGCACACCGCCATCGACGCCGGGATCGCGGCCGGGGCGTTGGCGGAAGCCGTCGACTTCGTACGGACCCGAAGCCGGCCCTGGTTCGAGAGCGGGCACGACACCGCCGCCGAGGACCCCCTCCTCATCCAGCGCTTCGGCGAACTCGACCTCCGCCGCAGGGCCGCCGACGCCCTGCTGGCCACCGCCGCACACGCTGTGGACGCGGCACGCGCTGCCCTCGACGACGACAGCGCGGCCGAGGCGTCGATCGCGGTCGCGGCGGCGAAGGCGTACGCCGGGAGCGCGGCGCTGGAGATCGCGGACGCGCTCTTCGAGGTCTCCGGCACACGCGCCGCCCTCGACAGCCTCAACCTGCACCGGCACTGGCGCGACGCCCGCACCCACACCCTGCACGACCCCGCGCGCTGGAAGATCCAGCACATCGGGCGGTACGTCCTCAACGGCACCCGCCCGCCCCGCCACGGCCTCCTCTGACTCACCATCCCCCTTCGGAGAAACGATGTCCCTGACCTTCCACTGGTTCCTGCCCACCAACGGCGACAGCCGCCATGTCGTCGGCGGCGGCCATGGAACCCCGGTCACGGCGGCCGGGGGCGACCGCCCGCCGACGGTCCGCTACCTCGCCCAGATAGCCCGCGCCGCCGAGGACGTCGGCTTCACCGGGGTGCTCACCCCCACCGGGGCCTGGTGCGAGGACGCCTGGCTGACCACCGCGATGGTCAGCCAGCACACCGAGCGGCTGAAGTTCCTGGTCGCCTTCCGCCCCGGTTTCGTCTCGCCGACGCTGGCCGCCCAGATGGCCTCCACCTATCAGCGGCAGACCGGCGGACGGCTGCTGCTGAACGTCGTCACCGGCGGCGAGAGCCATGAGCAGCGCGCCTACGGGGACTTCCTGGACAAGGACGCCCGCTATGCCCGGACCGGTGAATTCCTGGAGATCGTCCGGTCGTTGTGGGACGGCAAGACCGTCGACCTGGACGGTGACCACCTGCATGTCGAGCAGGCCCGGCTCACCCAGCTCCCCGACCCCGTACCGGAGGTCTACTTCGGCGGCTCCTCCCCGGCCGCCGGTCAGGTCGCCGCCCGCCACGCGGACGTCTACCTCACCTGGGGCGAACCGCCCGCCCAGGTCGCGGAGAAGATCGCCTGGATCCGGTCTCTCGCCGCCGAGCAGGGCCGTACCGTACGGTTCGGCATCCGGCTGCACGTGATCACCCGGGACACCTCCGAGGCCGCCTGGGCCGAGGCGGACCGGCTGCTGTCCGGCTTCGACCCGGAGACCGTCCGCTCGGTCCAGGAGGGGCTGGCGCGCAGCGAGTCCGAGGGCCAGCGGCGGATGCTGGAGCTGCACGGCGGCGGCCGGGACGGTCTGGAGATCCACCCCAACCTGTGGGCGGGCATCGGCCTCGTCCGGGGCGGCGCGGGCACGGCGCTGGTCGGCAGCCACGCGGAGGTCGCGGACCGGATCAGGGAGTACCACGCGCTGGGCATCGACGAGTTCGTGCTCTCCGGCTACCCGCACCTGGAGGAGGCGTACTGGTTCGGCGAGGGCGTACTGCCCCGGCTGGCCGAGACCGGACTGTGGACGCACCCGGCGGGACCGGTGCGGCCGGGCGGCGCCACGGAGATCCCGTTCGCGGGCGGGGCGCGGTAGCGGCCGGTCGGCCGTGCGGGGTCGGGTGCGCGGTCGGCCGCGGACCCGGGTCCGCGGCCGCGGGCCTTGCGCCCATGGGTGTACGGGGTTGGGTGCGCGGTCGGCGCTACGGAGGCGGGGTGCGTCAACTGGTGGTGCCGACCGCCAACCGCCTTATCTCCTCCGCGAGTTCCGCCGCCGAGGTGGTCAGCACCAGGTGGTCCGCCTCCGGCAGCACCACATGTCGGCCGTGCGGCGACTGCCGGGCCCGGTACGCGTGCGAGACCGTCGCCCGCCTCCGTACGGACTCCGGCATACCCACCGACGTCCGCCCCGCCGACACCACGGTCACCGGCAGCCCCGCGAGTCCCGGCGGGCTCTTCAGCAGCGCCCGCAGGTCGCCCGCCGCGTCCTCCAGCTCACGGCCCCGGGTGCGGGTCATGGCGACCGTGTACGCCTCGGCCCGCAGGTCGGCGGCGGCGTCGGGCGGCAGGGCGGCGGTGAGCGAGCGGTAGGCGCGGCCCAGCAGCCCCAGCCGGGCCAGTCCCACCGTCACCCACTGCCCGACCCGCTCGGTCCGTCGCATCAAGGGCTCGAACAGCAGGTCGCACGCCTCGTCGGCGGGGTCCACGAGGACCAGCCCGGCCACCCGCGCGGGCCGAGCGGCGGCGGCCAGCCGCACCAGGGGGCCGCCCCAGCTGTGGCCGACCAGGAGGTAGGGACCCGCGGGGCCGAGGTGGTCCAGCAGATCGCCCAGGTCGTCGGCGAGCGCGTGCAGCCGACGGGAGACCCCGGGCGGGGCGGCCGGGCTGCGGCCGAGCCCGCTGCGGTCGTACACCACCGTCGGCGCGACATCGGCCAGCGCGGCCTGGACCCCCGCCCAGTACGAACGCCCGGCGGCGAGCCCGCCCTCGAAGACCACGGTGGGCCGGTCCACCGCTCCCGCCGGCCCCGGCAGCCGCTGGTAGTACAGCTCCCGCCCGTCGCGGGTACGGGCCCGGCCCGCCTCGCCCTGGCTGTGTACGGGGGCGTCGGCGCCGGGCCCCGTGCCGTGCTCCACCGGACCCATTGCCGTACCTCCCGCACGTCCGCACGTCTGTACGTTGGCGCCCCGGGACCGTCCGGGGCGCCAAGTAAGGCAAGGGTAACCTAAGTTAGAGGTTCCGGAGTGCCAGGCTCACCGTTCCAGCGCCGCCTTCATCATCTTCTGGGCGATCGGCGCCGCCAGGCCGTTGCCGCTGACCTCGGAGCGCGCCGAGCCGGAGTCCTCGACGATCACCGCGACGGCGACCTCCTTGCCGCTGCTGTCGTCCTTGGCGTACGAGGTGAACCACGCGTACGGGGTGTTGCTGTTGTCCACGCCGTTCTGCGCGGTCCCCGTCTTCCCGCCGACCTCGGCCCCGGCGATCCTCGCGTTGGTGCCGGTGCCCTCCTCGACGACGGTCACCATCGCGCTGCGGATCTGCTCGGCGGTGGACTCCTTCACCACCCGCTTCGTGTCCCCGTCCTCGGTCTCCTCCAGCGGGGAGCCGTCCCCGTCCGTCACCGACGACACCATGTGCGGCGCGGCCAGCTCACCGCCGTTGGCGAGGGCCGCGGTGACCATCGCCATCTGGAGCGGGGTCGCGGTGACCTCGAACTGGCCGATGCCCGTCAGCGCCGTCTGCGCCTCGTCCATACCGGTCGGGTAGACGCTCTCGGCGGCCCGCACCGGGACGTCCAGCTTCTCGGTGTCGAACCCGAACGCGTCCGCCATCTCCTTCACCTTGTCCTGGCCGAGGTCGGCGGCCACCTTGGCGAAGACGTTGTTGCAGGAGTACCGGAGGGCGGTGCGCAGGGTCGCGTCCGCGCAGGGGGCGGAGGCGTTCTCGTTGCGGAGGATGGTGCGGGTGCCGGGGAGGGTGTACGGGTCGGGGCTGTCGGTGGCCTCGTCGACCGACCCGTACAGCCCGTTCTCCAGCGCCGCCGCCGCGACCACCAGCTTGAACGTGGAACCCGGCGCCAGCGGCTGCCGCAGCGCCCGGTTGACCAGCGGCTTCTCCTTGTCGTCCAGCAGCTTCTTCCAGG
Organism: Streptomyces sp. NPDC059452; assembly: GCF_042750035.1. Classification (NCBI taxonomy): domain Bacteria; kingdom Bacillati; phylum Actinomycetota; class Actinomycetes; order Kitasatosporales; family Streptomycetaceae; genus Streptomyces; species Streptomyces sp. NPDC059452. The sequence continues at coordinate 60,343 of NZ_JBHYVE010000036.1, read as the reverse complement.
CGTCGCCGTCGCCCGTACCGCTGATGGTGGAGGGATCGTACGAGGGGGTGGAGACCATGCCGAGGATGCGGCCGGTCTTCGGGTCGATGGCCACCGCCGCGCCCTTGTCGTCGCCGAGCGCCTCGTACGCCGCCTTCTGGACGCCCGGGTCGATGGTGGTGAGGACGTTGCCCGGGGTGGCCTGCCTGCCGGTGATCAGGTCCGCCGGGTTCTTCAGCCGGTCGTCCGTGCCGTCCAGGACGTCGCTGTAGATGCCTTCGAGCTGGGTCGCCCCGTACGCCTGCGAGCTGTAGCCCGTGACGGCCGCGTAGAGCTCGCCCTGTGTGTAGGTCCTCTTGTACCGGAGGTCGCCGCCACTGGTCCCCTTCGATCCGGTGACCGGTGAACCGGCCACGATGATGTCCCCGAGCGGATGCGCGTACTGCGCGATGGTGTTCCGCCGGTTGTGCTCGTCGTCCGCGAGCGCCTTGGCCTCGTAGCCCTGCACCCAGGTCGCCCGCACCAGCAGGGCGAGGACCATGAGCAGACAGAAGACCGAAGCGCGCCTGATTGTCTTGTTCATCCCGCTGGAGGGACGAGCGGGGGAGCCGGGGCCGTTCCCGGTTGTGCCGCTTCTCACCGATTTCTCACCCGGCCCACCAGGGTGTGAAGCCGTCGGGCCGGTGCTCGGCCCGGAGCTCAGCCCGGGGTGATGAAGCCGGACTCGTACGCCGCGATGACCGCCTGTGTACGGTCCCGGGCGCCGGTCTTCGCCAGGACCGCCGCCACATGTGTCTTCACTGTCGCCGGACCCACCGCGAGCCGCCCCGCGATCTCCGCGTTGGTCAGCCCCGCCGCCATCAGCCGCAGCACGTCCGCCTCCCGCCCGGTCAGCCGCGCCACCCACGCCGGGGCGGAGGTCTCCTGCCGCCCGGCGTGCTCGGCGGCCAGGGTGCGGACCGCCGCCGGATACAGGAGCGAGTCGCCGCACGCCACCAGCCGTACCGCCTGCACCAGCTCCTCGGCCGCCGACCGCTTCAGCAGGAACCCGGCGGCTCCGGCGTGCAGGGCCTCGTACACGTACGCGTCGTTCTCGAAGGTCGTCACCACGACGATGCGCGGCGGGTCCGCCAGGGTGGCGAGGATCTGCTCGGTGGCCCGGATGCCGTCGATCTCCGGCATCCGTACGTCCATCAGCACCACATCGGGCCGCAGGGCGCGCACCACGGAGACGGCCTCCGCCCCGGTGGCGGCCTCGCCCGCCACCTCGATGCCCTCCTCGGCGTCCAGGATCGCGCGCAGCGCCGTACGCACCATCTCCTCGTCGTCCGCGACCACGACCCGGACCGGCGGGCGGTTCACGGCCGCTTCCCGCGGTGGGCCGTCAGCGGCAGCCGGGCGGTCAGCCGCCAGGTGGCACCGTACGGCCCCGCCTCGCTCCGGCCGCCCAGCAGGGCCGCCCGCTCCGCGATACCGCGCAGCCCCCGGCCGCCCCCGGGGCGCACCACGGCGGGCCGCCCGCCCAACGGGTTCTCCATCACGATCTCCAGCTCCCTCTCCCGTACCGCGATCAGCAGCCGCACCGGGGTCGGACCGCCCCCGCCGTGCCGCAGGGCGTTGCTGAGCCCTTCCTGCACGATGCGGTACGCCTCGCGCGAGACCACCGGCTCCACGCCGTCCGGGTCGCCCTCCCGCTCGTACGCCACCGGCACCCCGCAGTGCTCCAGCAGCCCGCCGAGCGCGTCGAGCCCGGGACCGTACGCGCTCCCGCCGCTGTCCGGCTCTTCCTCGTCGTCGTCCTGCCGCAACAGCCCCACCACCGAGTCCAGCTCGCCGACCGTCCGCCGCGTCGTCTCCTCGATCGCGGTCAGCGCCCGGCGGACGAACTCCGGATCGCGGTCCAGGACCCGCCGGGCCGCCCCCGCCTGGAGGGTCACCGCGCTCAGGGCGTGGCCCACCGAATCGTGCAGCTCCCGGGCGAGCCGGTTGCGTACGGCCAGGTCGGCGGCCCGGCGCTCGGCGGCGGCGAGCCGGTCCTCGGGCGTCGGCCCCAGCAGCACCGGCGCCCGCCGGGCCAGCAGCTCCCCGGCCGCCGCCGCGACCGCCGCCATCGCCCCCAGCATCGCGAGCCCGGCGAGCGGAGCGAGGGCCAGGGCCCACGGCTCTGCCAGTACACCGCTCCCGGCCACCGGCCAGGACTCGCGCAGCGCCGCCGAGAACGGCAGCACCATCACCGCGACGGCGAACGGTGGCAGGGCCAGCGTGATCCCGCTGACGATCCCGCCGAGCGCCAGGTGCAGCGTGAACCAGGCGGCGGTCCGGACCCGGGCCTGCCGGGTGCGGGCGGGCCCCTCCGCGAACAGCGCGGGCGGCACCCCGCACAGGGCCCGGGCGGCGGCCGCGGAGAGCGGCCGGACGAGCGGGAAGAAGCCGCTGACCGCCGCCATCGGCAGGGCACAGGCGAACGCGGCGAACTGGGCGGCCAGGGAGGAGAAGGGCTGCTTCCCGCCGTCCGCCAGGCCGACCAGGACCATGCCGACCAGGAAGTACGGCATCAGCAGCGCCCCGCCGATGATCAGATGCAGCCAGCGCAGCCGCGCCCGCCGTCCGATCAGCGGGGCGAGCGCCTTCGTGTGCGCCCGCTGTCCGGCCGTCGGGGCGAGCAGCCTCACGAGCGGGTGCCGGAACGGGTGCCGGAACGAGTCTCGGAACGGATGTCGGAACGGGTGTCGGAGGCCGTGGAGGCCGCCGCGCGCTCCGCGAAGAAGTACGCGACCGATGTGGCGATGAGCGTCCCGACCAGCATCTGCACAGCGTAGGTCAGCACCATCGCCGTCGTCGGCTGATCGGCGGTGTCGCCCGCCCCCACCAGGGCGGCGAGGCTCAACCACCCGCCCCAGCAGGCCACTTGCGCCGACCCGGCCCAGGCCAGGACGAGCGGCACCCGCAGCGGGAGCCGGCCGCCGCGCCGGAAGGCGAGCAGCAGCACCCCGGCCACGGCGGCGGCCACGAAGAGCGCGTTGACCGCTTCCAGCACATGGAAGTCGCTGGTGCGCCCCGCTGCCCGTCCCCCGTCGAGCCCGGCGGTCGAACCGGCCGCCCAGAGCAGATGAGCGAGCCCGGGGGCCAGGGCGAACAGGGCGGCGACCACGGCGGTGACCCGCAGCGCGGGGGCGGCCGGGGTCGTGGGCAGGCCCCGGAGCGGGCCCTGCCAGAGGTGACCCCAGCGTTCACGGGCGTACAGCGCGAAGAGGGTGCCCAGCGTGATCCCCTGGAGGATGAAGCCTCCGTAGACGACGCCGAAGACCCACGGATCGAGGAACGGATCGCCACCGCTTCCACCGCTCCCGCCGCTTCCACTGCTCCCGCCGTCCCCGCCGGATGTCGGCCCGCCGTCGCCGCCCAGCAGCCGCACGGCCATCTGGAGCGGGTAGGCGGTCAGGATCGGCAGCAGCAGACCGGTCGCCACCCACATCGGCACCACCAGCAGCCAGGCGGGCACCCGCAGCCCCCAGGGCCGGGTGAGCAGCAGGGCGAGGACGACGACGCAGGCAACCATCAGGACCGTGACCCCGTTCCCGACGACCAGCACGACGCCGCCGTCCAGCAGCGGGCTGCCGTCCGGGATGCCGACCCGGCTGCCCGCCATCCAGGCGGCCTTGAGCCCGACGTACGGCACGCAGGCCACGACGGCGAGCGCCCGCGCCACGGTCCGGACACGGCCGATGCGGTACGGGGACGGGTGCGGGGCTTCCCCCGGCGGCCGTCCGGGGCGGTGCGGGGAGGCCGGAGGCGGGGCGGAGGTCCGGTTCGCTGTCATGCCACCCACGCTTCCGCGCCGACCGGGCCCGTACGTCCTGCCCGGAGACGATCCGCCTCCGCCGCGCGGGGGAGGGCCCGGGAGGGCTCAGAGCCTCCGGGTGGCGAGCGCGAGCCGGTCGCGGGCGTCCAGCAGGGCGTCCGTGACCGTCCGCTCGTGGCCGGGGGTGAGCCGGGCGACCGGCACCGAGCAGCTGACCGCGTCGCGGGCGGGCGTCCGGTAGGGGATCGCCACCCCGAAGCAGCGCAGGCCGAGGGTGTTCTCCTCACGGTCCACCGCATAGCCCTGCTCGCGGACCAGGCGCAGCTCCTCGATGAGCTTCTCGCGGTCGGTGACGGTGTGTTCGGTCAGCGCGGGGAGCGTCTCGGGGAGCAGCTCGCGGACCTGCTCGTCGCTGTGGGTGGCCAGCAGCGCCTTGCCGAGCGCGGTGGAGTGCGCGGGCAGCCGACGGCCGACCCGGGTGAAGGGGCGCAGATGGTGCTGGGACTGCCGGGTGGCGAGGTAGACCACGTTCGTCCCGTCGAGCCGGGCCAGGTGGATGGTCTCCGTGGTGTCGTCGGCCAGCCGGTCCAGGGTGGGCCGGGCGGCCGCCACGACCTCGTCGCCGTCGATGTAGGAGGTGCCCACCAGCAGGGCGCGCACCCCGATCCCGTACCGCGTGCCCGTCGCGTCCGTCTCCACCCAGCCGAGCTCCACCAGCGTGCGCAGCAGCATGTAGAGGCTGGACTTGGGGTAGCCCACGGCCTCCTGGACGGCGGCGAGGGAGTGCATGCCGGGGCGGCCCGCGAAGTATTCGAGCAGCTCCACCGTCCGCACCGCGGACTTGACCTGTGCCCCGCCGGGCTCGGCGACCGACATCGCCCACGCTCCTTCTTCGGCTTCTGGGGCCATTGCCAACACGGAAGGCCCGGAAATAGAGTCCGAGCATGTTCACGATCAGGAACTCCGTTCAGAATACCGAACGCTTCTGACGGGTGTTCCGGGACCGGGAGGGATCACGGTGAGCGCAGCACCAGTCTGGAGCGTCGACCCCCGCAGCGGGAACCCGCGCGAGCAGGTCACGGTGGAGGCCACCGCCGAGGAGGTCGACCGGGCGGTCCGGGCGGCGCACGCCGTACGGGACGCCCTGGCCGACCGCACGGCGCGCGCCGCGTTCCTGCGTACGGCGGCGGAGCTGCTGGAGGAGTCCGGTCCGCACATCATCGAGGCCGCCGACGCGGAGACCGCCCTCGGACCGGCCCGGCTCGCCGGGGAACTCGCGCGCACAGCAGCCCAGTTGAGGGCCTTCGCGGAGGTCGTCGAGGAGGGCGCCTACCTCGGCATCCACATCGACCACGAGGACGGCTCCCGCACCCCGCCCTGGCCCGACCTGCGCCGCTGGAAGATCCCGCTCGGGGTGGTCGCCGTCTACGCGGCGAGCAACTTCCCGCTCGCCTTCTCCGTCCCCGGCGGCGACACCGCCAGCGCCCTCGCCGCGGGCTGCCCGGTCGTGGTCAAGGCGCACCCCGGCCACCCGGCCACCTCCGAGCTCTGCGCCTCGGTGCTCCGCCGCGCCGCCGCCCGCACCGGGCTGCCCGAGGACGTCGTGACCCTGGTCCACGGCTTCGACGCGGGCGTCGAGCTGATCCGCCACCCGCTGGTGGCGGCGGCGGGGTTCACCGGCTCGGTACGCGGCGGACGGGCCCTGTTCGACGCGGCGGCCGCCCGCCCCGCCCCCATCCCCTTCCACGGCGAACTCGGCTCGCTCAACCCGGTGGTGGTCACCGAGGCGGCAGCCGCCGAGCGCTCCGGGGAGATCGGCGCCGGGCTCGGCGCCTCCATGACCCTGGGCGTCGGCCAGTTCTGCACCAAGCCCGGCTTCGTCCTCGCCCCGTCCGGCGACGCGGGCGACCGGCTGCTGAAGGCCCTCACCGAGGCGGTCAGCTCCGCCGGTTCCGGCGTGATGCTGGACCACCGGATGCGGGACGCCTTCCTCGCGGGCGTACGCGAACGGGCCGGGCTCCCGGACGTGGCGGCCCCCGTCACCCCCGGCGCGGCCGGTGAGCACACGGTCTCCGCCGGTTTCCTGACCGTACCGGCCGCCCACCTGGCCGCCGAGGGCCCGCACGACGCGCTCCTGGAGGAGTGCTTCGGGCCGGTCACCGTGATCGCCCGGTACGGCTCCGGGGACGAGGTCGCCGCCGTCCTCGCCCGGCTCCCCGGCAACCTCACCGCCACGCTCCAGACCGCGACGGAGGGCGACGACCCGGAGGCGGCCGGTCTCCTCGCCGCGCTCACCCCGCTCGCCGGGCGCATCCTGGTCAACGGCTGGCCGACCGGCGTCGCCGTCGCCCCGGCCCAGCATCACGGCGGCCCCTACCCGGCGGCCACCTCCCCCTCCACCTCGGTCGGCGCGACGGCGATCGAACGCTGGCTGCGCCCGGTGACGTACCAGAACACCCCCGACGCGCTCCTTCCGCCGGAACTCCGCGAGGCCAACCCGCTGTCCCTGCCCCGCCGGGTGGACGGGCGCCGGGAATGAGTCCGGGCTGAACTCGGCCAACAGCACGTGGAGAGAACGGGGGACCGGCCGGTGTCGGCGAGACTGAAGTCCGACCAGCGGGCGATAGCCGTGGTGGAGTTGCTGGGAACGACGACGGAGTGCGACGACTTCGAGCAGGCGCTGGCGGAGAGAAGGTGGCCGGTCCTCCAGAAGGAGGGTGGCCCCGCCACGGCGATGACCGCACGCACGACCCGCTATGTGCTGGAATGCCGCTTCCCCGGCAGCCGGGTCAACGCCCGGCGCGGAGCGCGGGAGCGCATCGAGGTGGTGGGGGACGAGCTACAGCTCGATCTCAACGTAGAGGTCACCGACCTGGTGGTCAGAGACCCCGAGGCCCGGCCGGACTGGTTCGCCTACGAGCGCCCGGCCGCCGATGACCCTCCGGCGAACCCTCCGACGCGCCGGGCGCGGTGGCGGAGGCGGGTCCGGCGGTGGTGCGCCGAGCGGCTCGCGCCCTACCGCACGGGGCGTCATATCTCCGCCCCGTCCCGCTCGCGCGCCGAGGAACTCGCCACACGCATGCTGCCGGGCGCGGTCGCGCCCTCGCCGCGCGTCACGGTCCGCCGGTCCATCGGAGCTGCGGACCCGGACCCGGGCGCCGTGATCGGGCGACGGCGGCGGGAGACCCGCGAGATGGTCAAGCTCTGCCACGCCGCGGCGGCCCTCATGATCATGTCGTCGCTGATCGCCCGCCTCTGGCCGCAGGGCCTCGCGGCCTGGTGGGTGCTGGGTGTGGTGTCGGTGGCGGCTCTGGGGCTGGCCGCCCACTGGCTGACCCGGATCATGCCCGGCCAGCCCGGGGCCGCCCTGGGGACGGCCCTGGCGCTCGGCGTGGCCATGGCCGCCTTCGGAACCATGATCGAAGCCTCCGGGGGGTCCGGCGGGCCCTCGGGGGCGCTGGGTCTCGTCCTCGTCGCCGCCGGTTATGCGGTCTTCACGGGGATCCGCCTGCTGGTACGTCAGTGGACCTGGCGGGTCGTCGCCCCCTGGCTGCTCCCCGCCGTGCTGCCGCTCGTCCTGGGGTTCTTCCCCTCCCTGGGCCTGGGGCTCCACGCGCTCTACCTCGATGCTTTCGGCCTGAACCTGGAGGACGTGGAGATCCCGAGGCTCTGGCAGCTCATCGCGACGGTCAGGCTGGGGCTCGCGGTCAACCTCTGGCTCATCGCCCTGGCCGGGCTCGGGTATCTGCAGCATCTCCACTGGTGCGTACGCGACCGATGGCCCGCCTACACCCTGCTGGGCTTCTTCGCCCTGCTTCTGCTGTGGACCGGCGTCTGGAGCCTCGGGCTCGAAACGGCCGCTCGCGCCGGGAACGACGCGGTGAGGGCGGCGGCATCACGGCAGGCCGTGGACGCGTACTACGGCATCGCCCCGCAGTGGGTGTGCGTGCGCCCCATCGGCCCGGCCGACCGCGTCCATGTCGACGGCGGGGAGTTCCACCCTTCCCGCCCGTACGTGAAGATCGGCGACGCGGCCGGGACGGCGGTGCTCTGGGACCCCGCCGAGAAGGGCGCGCTCAAGATGCCCATGAACAAGCTCCGCATCGTCCCGGTGGACGAGCCCCCGGAGAAGTGCGCCACCTCTGGGTGAACCGCTCCGGTACCGACGGCCGGTCCCCGGGAATCACCTGGTCAGGTTCGGTGTTCGACTCAGTGACCTGGCCTGCGGGGAATCCCTCCGCACCCGTCCGCGATCCCTGGAGAGAAGAAGAGTCATGCGCGTCGAGATCTGGTCCGACATCGCCTGTCCCTGGTGCTACATCGGCAAGGCCCGCTTCGAGAAGGGCCTCGCCGAGTTCGCCCACCGGGACGAGGTCGAGGTCGTGCACCGCTCCTTCGAGCTCGACCCCGGGCGGGCCAAGGGGGAGCGGGAGCAGGTCGTCGACATGCTGGCCGCCAAGTACGGGCGGACCCGTGAGGAGGCCGCCGCGATGGAGGCCAACGTGGCGGCCAACGCGCGGGCCGAGGGGCTCGGTTACCGGACCGAGGGGCGGGACCACGGCAACACCTTCGACATCCACCGGCTGCTGCACCTGGCCAAGGCCCGCGGCCGCCAGGACGAGTTGCTGACCCTCGCCTACCGGGCCAACTTCGCCGAGGAGCGGTCCGTCTTCGACGACGACGTCCTGCTCGCCCTCGCCGTGGAGGCCGGGCTCGACGCCGACGAGGCGCGGGCGGTGCTCGCCGACCCCGAGGCGTACGCGGACGACGTCCGGACCGATGAGCGCGAGGCGGCCGAGCTGGGCGCCGGTGCGGTGCCGTTCTTCGTGCTCGACCGGAGGTACGGGATCTCCGGCGGCCAGCCCTCGGAGGTCTTCGTCCAGGCGCTGGAGCAGGCGTGGAAGGACCGGCCGGTCACCGCGCTGACCACCGTCGGCGGCGACGCGGCGGCCTGTGACGCGGACGGCGCCTGCGAGGTCCCGCGCGACTGAACCCCCGATCCTCTGCGGCTGAACCCCGTCTCCATAAGGAATCCTTGGGTTCGCGACGTAGAAATCGGTCATTGACTATGGTGTGCGGCGGCCCCAGGCTGGGCCCATGACGATCTCTCCGCTCAGCCGGGTGGCCGCCGCCGAGTTCGCGCCGGAGGTCACGTACCTCAACACCTCCAGCTGGGGACTGCTGCCCCGCCGCACCATCGCCGCCGTCAAGGCCCTCGCCGACGAGAACGCCGTCGGCCGCCGGATCGGCGCGGGCAGCTTCGACGCGGTGGAGGCGGCCCGTGTCGGCTTCGCCCGGCTCGCCGGGGTGCACCCGGACCGGGTCGCCACCGGCAGCTCGGTCACCGTCCATGTCGGGCTGATCGCCGCCTCGCTCCCGGCGGGCGCCGAAGTCCTCGCGCCCGAGGGCGAGTTCACCTCCGTGGTCAGCCCGTTCGCGCTCCGCGGCGACCTGCGTATGCGGTACGTCCCGCTCGCGGACCTCGCCGACGCCGTACGGCCCACGACCGCGCTCGTCGCCTTCTCCTCGGTCCAGTCGGCCGACGGCCGGGTCGCCGACCTCGCCGCCGTCCGCGCGGCCGCCGCCGCGCACGGGGCCCGGACCCTCCTGGACGCCACCCAGTCGGCGGGCTGGTTCCCGCTGGACGCCGGGGCGTACGACTACACCGTGACCGGCGGCTTCAAGTACCTGCTCTGCCCGCGCGGTACGTCGTTCCTCACCGTGACCGAGGAGGCCCAGGCCACCCTGCCGAAGCTCTTCGCCGGGTGGGTCGCCGCCGGTGCGCCCTGGACCAGCAACTACGGCCCGCTGGAACAAGTGACCCCCGGCGCCCGGGGCTTCGACGAGCCGCCCGCCTTCCTCTCGTACCACGGGGCCGAGCACTCCCTCGCGCTGCTCACGGAGATCGGGACCGACGCGCTGTACGCACACGCCACCGCGCTCGCCGCCCGGTTGCGCTCGGGGCTGGTGGAGCTGGGGCACAAGGTGGTCCCCGGGGAGTCGGCGATCGTCTCCGTGCCGGGGCTCGACGGCCGTCAGCCGGAGCTCACACGGGCCGGGGTCGCGGTCTCGGCCCCCGCCGGGAACCTGCGGATCTCCTGCCACCTCTACAACACCGAGGCCGATGTGGACCGGGTGCTGGAGGTGCTGGACCGGAGAGCCTGAGGGGCTTGTGGCTCGTCGGCCCCGTCCCTCACCCCCGCTCCGGGCACCCCGCCGTCTCCTGGCAGAGGTTCGCCTCCACCTTTGCCAGCAGCCGGGTCAGCTCGGTGCGTTCGTCGGTCTCCAGGCCCGCGAGCGTGTGCTCCTCCAGGCTGCCCCAGGCGTCCCGCACCGCCGTGTGCAGCGCGCAGCTCTCGTCCGTCGCCTCGACCAGGACGGCCCGCCGGTCGTCCGGATCGGGGCGGCGGCGCACGTGCCCGGTCTGTTCGAGGCGCTGGAGCATCTTGGTGATCGTGGAGGGGTCCAGGTCCAGGGTCTTGATCAGCTCGGCCTGGCGGACCGGGCCCGCGTCCCACAGGTGCATCATCAGGAGCTCCTGGCCCGGGTAGAGCCCGAGCCCCTTCAGCAGCTTCCCCGCCGCGATCCGGTGCAGCCGGGCGACACGGGAGACGGCATGGCTCACGGGCCCGCTGAGCGCTGCTCCGGGCAGCGCGTCGGTACACCCGGCCTCCGGCAGCGCGTCGGTACAGGCGGCTTCCGGCAGCGCGTCGGTACGCCCGGCTTCCGGCAGCGCGTCGGTACAGGCGGCTTCCGTGGTGCCGGCGGTGGCGGTGTTCATGTCGGGGCTCCTCGGTGCTGCTCCGGTGGGGCTTCGATGATGCCCGGCAATCCTTCTCCCCACTTTACCTTGGTCGGCCAATTAATGAGCTACAGTGGCGTCAGCGCCGATGGTTGGCCGACCACATAATTCCTTGGCCGACCACGTACTCCTTGCCGCACACTTCTCTGGAGACCCCGATGACCACCGCTTTCGACCCGATCGACCTGTCCGGCACCCCGCTGGCCAACCGCATCGTGATGGCCCCGATGACCCGAAGCCGGGCGGGCGAGGGCGGTACGGCCACCGAGCTCACCGCCGCCTACTACGCCCAGCGCGCCTCGGCCGGCCTCGTCATCACCGAGGGCATCCAGCCCTCCGTCGTGGGCCAGGGCTACCCCTTCACACCCGGGCTGCACAGCGCCGAGCAGGTCGCCTCCTGGCGCAAGGTCACCGACGCGGTGCACGCCGAGGGCGGCCGGATCTTCGCCCAGATCATGCACTCCGGCCGCATCGGCCACCCGGTCCTGCTCCCCGACGGCCTGGTCCCGGTCAGCGCCTCCCCGGTCAGGGCGGCGGGCCAGCTCTACACCGCCGAGGGCCCCAAGGACTTCGTCGAGCCGCACGAGCTGACCGACGCCGAGATCCGGCAGACCGTCGCCGACTTCGTCTCCGCCTCCCGCAACGCCATCGAGGCCGGGTTCGACGGTGTGGAGCTGCACGGCGCCAACGGCTACCTCATCCACCAGTTCCTCGCGCCCAACACCAACCTCCGCACCGACGCCTGGGGCGGCTCGGAGACCGGCCGCATCCGGTTCGCCGTGGAGGTCGTCAAGGCGGTCGCGGCCGAGATCGGCGCGGCCCGGACCGGGCTGCGGATCTCGCCCGCCAACCCGTACAACGACATCGACGAGCCCGCCCCGGACGCCGTCTACACCGCGCTGGTCCAGGAGATCGAACCGCTCGGCCTCGCCTACCTGCACATCCTGGAGAACGCCCCGATCCGTGAGCTGACCCTCGCCCTGCGCAAGGCGTTCACCGGCACCGTCCTCATCAACGTGCACTCCGACGGCCCGACCGGGCCGGACGCCCACACCGTGATCGACGACGGGATCGCCGACCTGATCTCGTACGGCGCCCTCTTCCTCGCCAACCCGGACCTGCCCGCCCGGCTCAAGGCCGGAGGCCCCTTCAACACCCCCGACCCGTCGACCTTCTTCGGCGGCGACGCCAAGGGCTACACCGACTACCCGGCGCTGGACGCCGTCTGACGGTCCGCCGGAGGCTCCCCGTTCCACCGCCACGACGTGCGGCGCGGGTGGTCCGGCAGTGCGGTGCGGCCGGTGGCCCAGAGCAGGACGGTCCACCGGCCGCCGCCCGCCGGGGCGTCGGGGAAGAGCCGGGCCAGCACCCGGTCGCAGAGCGCGGCGGGCGGCTCCCAGGTGAGCCCGAGGCCCTCGGCGAGGTCATGGGTGTGCACCAGGGTCTCCACCACCCCCATCGCGGCGAAGCCCTCCGGGTCGGAGATCCCGAACCCGTGGTACGAGCGCACCTCGGGCGGGGTCGTCCGCACCATCGAGGCCAGCAGCGCCCCGCTCGCCTCCAGGGTGGCCAGCAGCCCGGCGGGCCCGGCCTCCCGGTCCGCGAAGACGGCGTTGTACGGCCCGCCCTGCCGCTCGGGCGCCCACCGGTAGGGCACCTCACCGTCGAGCGGGGGCGTACGCGGGCCCAACTGGACGGCGTACGCGAAGAGGTCGTCGCTCAGGTGCTCCGCCGTCTCCCAGCAGGTCCAGGTGAGGCTCCCGGCGGGGGAGTCCCAGCGGTCCGCCGGGGCCCCGGCCAGCACGTCCACCGCGAGCCGGACGGCGGTGGTCACGTCGTCGGCGGTGACCGGCAGCCGGGTCCCGGTCAGCGCGGCCCGCTCGGCGGCCGAGCACTCCACACAGAACTCGTTGCCCTCGGGGTCCGCCAGGGTCGCCCACCCCCGCCCGTTCGGTCTGCGGTGGTCGCCCACCAGGGTGGCGCCGAGCGCGAGCAGCCGCTCGACCTCCTCGTCCCGGGTGCGGTCCTGCGGCTGGATGTCCAGGTGGACCCGGTTCTTGACGGTCTTCGCGTCGGGCCCCTGGACGAAGAGGATCGCCGCGCCGGGGGTTTCGAGCAGGGCTTCCGGATCGCCGGGGAGGTCCTCGTCGGAGAGCGGGGCGCCGAGCACCCGGGACCAGAAGCTGCCGAGCGCGTAGGCGTCGGCGCAGTCGACGGTGATGTGCCGTACGTGGGAAGTCATGGCCGCCACCCTCTCCGGTGGCCGGTGGCGGGGTCCAGCGAGTTACGCGGCGGGGCCCGGGACGGCGTACCGTCCCGGGCCCCGCCATGCCTGTGTGCTTGCGTGTGCCGCTACTTCACCGGGGTGAAGTCCCGCGCCCCGATGAACTCGGGGCGGCGGATCGGAGCCGCGAAGGGCTCCTGCGCCGCGTTCTCCACGCTGTTGAAGACGATGAAGACGTTGGAGCGCGCGTACGGGGTGATGTTGTCGCCCGAGCCGTGCATGGCGTTGCAGTCGAACCAGGTCGCCGAACCGGCCTTGCCCGTGAAGAGCCTGATGCCGTGGCGGTCGGCCATCTTCGTCAGCGCCTCGTCGGACGGGGTGCCGGCGTCCTGCATCTGGAGCGACTTCTTGTAGTTGTCCTTCGGCGTCTCGCCCGCACAGCCGAGGAACGACTTGTGCGAACCGGGCATGATCATCAGCCCGCCGTTGGTGTCGAGGTTCTCGGTCAGCGCGATCGACACGGAGACGGTCCGCATGTTCGGCAGACCGTCCTCGGCGTGCCACGTCTCGAAGTCCGAGTGCCAGTAGAAGCCCGAGGCCCCGAAGCCCGGCTTCACGTTGATCCGGGACTGGTGGACGTAGACGTCCGAGCCGAGGATCTGGCGGGCCCGGCCCACCACCCGCTCGTCGCGGACCAGACCGGCGAAGACCTCGCTGATCCGGTGGACCTCGAAGACGGACCGTACGTTCTGCGACTGCTTCTCCACGATGGAGCGCTCGTCGGCCCGGATCAGCGGGTCGGAGACCAGCCGGTCCAGCTCCGTCCGGTAGACGGCGACCTCGTCCGGGGTGATCAGCTGGTCGACGGTGAGGAAGCCGTCCTGCTCGTACCCCTGGAGATCCTTGGCGGCGATCGGGCCCGGTGCGCCCGGCGCGGACCAGATGACCGGGTCCTGGCGGGGAGTGGTCATCTCGGCGGCGCCGCGCGAGGGGTACAGATCGGCGCGTACTTCGGTGGTCATGGTGGTTCAGGCCTCCTCGGTCAGCAGTGGGTAGACACCGTTCTCGTCATGGTCCTCCCGTCCGGTGACGGGAGGGTTGAAGACGCACACGCAGCGGAAGTCGGTCTTGGGCCGCAGGGTGTGCCGCTCATGCCCGTCCAGCAGGTACATCGTGCCCGGGGAGATCCAGTGGGTCTCGCCGGTCTCGTCGTTGGTGAGCTCGGCCTCGCCCTCGGTGCACAGGACCGCCTCGATGTGGTTCGCGTACCACATCGAGGTCTCCGTACCTGCGTACAGCACGGTCTCGTGGAGCGAGAAGCCCACCTTCTCCTTGGCGAGCACGATGCGCTTGCTCTCCCAGGTGCCGGACGCGGACTTCACATGCCGGTCGGTGTTCTCGATGTCACTGAACGATCGGACGATCACGGTGAGCGGTGCCTTTCTCTCGTGCTCCGCCCCGGGCCTGTGAGGCCCGGGGCTTCTCTTCTCCGCCTGCCCCGGGAGCGCCGGGGCAGGCCGTCTCGTCAGGCCGTCAGCCGTCAGCCGTCAGCCGTCAGCCTTCAAGCCGTCTCGCGGACGCAGCGGGCCAGCGTGCGCAGGCCCTCGTCCAGCTCCTCGACGGTGATGGTCAGCGGCGGAAGCAGCTTGACGACCTCGCTCTGCGGGCCGGAGGTCTCCAGCAGGAGACCCAGCTCGAAGGCGCGGGCGCAGACCGCCGAAGCGCGCGTCGGGTCCTCGAACTCCATGCCCCAGACCAGGCCCCGGCCGCGGAACCGCGCGGTCGGCTCCTCGGCGCAGATGGCCAGCAGCGCCTGCTCGACCTGCTCGCCGCGGGCCAGGGTCTGCTTCTCCATCTGGCCGTCGGCCCAGTAGGCGTCCAGGGCGGCGGCCGCCGTGACGAAGGCCGGGTTGTTGCCGCGGAAGGTGCCGTTGTGCTCGCCCGGCTCCCAGATGTCCAGCTCCGGCTTGAACAGACACAGCGACATCGGCAGGCCGTAGCCGCTGATGGACTTGGAGAGCGTGACGATGTCCGGGACGATCCCGGCCTCCTCGAAGGAGAAGAAGCCGCCGGTACGGCCGCAGCCCATCTGGATGTCGTCGACGATCAGCAGCATGTCCTGGCGGTGGCACAGCTCCTGGAGCGCGCGCAGCCACTCGGCGCGGGCCACGTTGATGCCGCCCTCGCCCTGGACCGTCTCCACGATCACGGCGGCGGGCTTGTTCAGGCCGGAACCCTGGTCCTCCAGCAGCCGCTCGAACCAGAGGAAGTCGGGGACCGTACCGTCGAAGTAGTTGTCGAACGGCATCGGGGTGCCGTGCACCAGCGGGATGCCCGCTCCAGCCCGCTTGAACGCGTTGCCGGTGACGGCGAGCGAACCCAGCGACATGCCGTGGAAGGCGTTGGTGAACGAGACGACGGACTCGCGGCCCTTGACCTTGCGGGCGAGCTTCAGCGCCGACTCGACGGCGTTGGTGCCCGTCGGGCCGGGGAACATCACCTTGTAAGGAAGATCGCGCGGGCGCAGGACGACGTTCTGGAACGTCTCCAGGAAGGCGCGCTTGGCGGTGGTCGCCATGTCCAGGCCGTGGGTGATGCCGTCGCGCTCGATGTAGTCGATCAGCGCTCGTTTCAGCACGGGGTTGTTGTGGCCGTAGTTGAGCGAACCGGCCCCGGCGAAGAAGTCCAGGTAGGAGTGGCCGTCCTCGTCGGTGAGCCGGGCGCCCTGCGCGCGGTCGAACACGGCGGGCCAGCCGCGGCAGTAGCTACGGACCTCCGACTCCAGGGTCTCGAAGACGCTCAGTGCGGGCGGGGTGATGGTCACAGCGGATCTCCTGCGTGAGGGGGCGTGACGGGCGGTGTGGTCGGTGCCCCGGCCGCGCCGGGGCGGCCGGGGACCGCGCCGGGTGGTCGGCCGGCGCGGAAAAGTCGTGGGGTACGGGGCGAGTCGTGGCGTACCGGGTGCGGTCGCGGTGTACCGGTGCGGTCATGGCGTACGAGGTGTTCCGGGCGTACGGGTCGGGTACGCCGGGCCGTACAGGGGGCCGGTCCGGTCAGGCGGCGAACGGGCCGATCCGGTAGAGGACTTCCGGCAGATGCGTCCCCTCGGGGAACAGCTCGCCGTCGAAGAGCACCTCCTGCTCCAGCGGGACGTCGTGCCGCTGGGCGTAGGACGTGAACAGCCGGTCGGATGCGGTGTTGTCCGGGGTGATCGTCGTCTCGACGCAGGACAGTCCCCGGTCGGCGGCGACGCGCGCGGTCAGTGCGTCCAGCAGGGTGCCGGCCAGTCCCTTGCCACGGTGCGCCCGGTCCACGGCCACCTGCCAGACGACCAGGTTCTCGGGGCGGTCGGGCCTGATGTAGCCGGTGACGAAGGCGATCGGCTCGCCGTCCTCGCCACGGGCGACGACGGACGTCGCGGCGAAGTCACGACACCACAGCAGGTAGCTGTACGAGGAGTTCAGGTCCAGAACCTCGGAGTCGCGGGCGATGCGCCAGATCGCGGCTCCGTCCTCCACTCGTGGCGTGTCGATACTGAGGAATTCGCTTCGGGCACGGGCAAAATCTGCTGGTGCGGCGGTCATGTGAATGAAATTTACCCAGCAAATTTCTAAATTGCATCGAGGCAAAGGGTTGGGTGGCGTACCGATATGTGTTATCAGGCGTGCGCGAGATCCCCTCCGATTCGGGTGCGATTTCCTGCCCTTTGTGCCGAATTTTTCGGGCATAATGCCGCCCGTGTGGAGTCGGTCACAGGGTTGTAACTCTCGTGAGACCTGTCCGAATCATGGAGTTCGAGCCCCGAAAAAACTTCTGCGTTTACGGGGCGAGATAGCGGGAAGAAGAATGCGGGGAGCTGCTTTCATTAAAGCGGCTCCCCGCATTATGAATATCAGAGGCCCGGCCAGGTTTCCGCGACCGCGCGACGGGCAGTCTCGAAGTCGACCCGCCGGCCCGTGTCGGCCAGCGCCGCCCCCAGAGCCGCGAGCGAGGACAGCACCGCGCTCCGCGTCGCGTCCGACCCGTAGTGATTGACCCGGATCATCTCCTTGGAGAGCGCCCCGCCGCCCGCGACGAGCGGCAGTGTGGGCTCCAGTTCCAGCGCCCGCGCGACCAGCGCGGAGGCGTCGGTCCCCGCCGGGGTGCGCAGCGTGGTGGCCACCGGAGCGGCGTCCCGCACCTCGTGGACGTACGGCTCCAGACCGCCGCCCAGCGCCACCGCGCCCGCCCGGGTCGCCGCGGCCGCCGAGGCGTGGCGGGCCATCACGGTCTCCGGGCCGTCCGCCTCGATCCGCTCCAGGCACGCCTCAAGACCCAGCATCTCCAACTGGGCCGGGGCGTGCGGCAGCGCCGTGCGGCCCGCGTCGATCCAGCGCTCCTTCCAGTCCAGGAGCGAGAGGTACGAGCGGCGCGGCGCGGCCGGGTTGGCGGCGATCCGCTCCCAGGCCCGCTCGCTCACGGACACCGCCGACACCCCGGCCGGACCGCCCATCGCCTTCTGCGCGCCGATCACGCACAGATCGACGCCCCAGGCGTCCGGCAGCAGCGGCTCGGCGGCCACCGAGGCGACCGCGTCCAGCATGAACAGCGCCCCGTGCGCCCGGACCACCTCACCGATCTCCGCGACCGGGTTGGTGTTGCCGGTCGCCGCCTCCGCGTGCACCAGCGAGACGAAGTCGATCTCCGGGTGCTCGGCGAGCGCCTCGGCGACCTGGCCGGCGGTCACCGCGGTGTGGAAGGGCACGGTGAGGTCGAGGACCTCGGCGCCGCAGTCCCGCAGCCAGTTGCCGAAGGTCTGCCCGTACGGTCCGGTGACCACGTTCAGCGCGGTCGAGCCGGGCCGGGCGCCGCCGCGGATGCACCCCTCCAGGGGCAGCAGCGCCTCGCCCTGGGTGATGACGACGTCCTGCTCGGTGGCGAGGAGGGCGGCCACCCGCCGCTCGATGTCCGCGAAGTGCGCGGCGGTCAGCGGGGGAAGATCGAGGAAGGGGTGCGTCACGGTGCGGCTCTCTTCGGATTCGTTCGGCGGTCGTTCGGCGGTCGAAAGGCTCCAGCAGCCTACCGACGGCCTCGTACAGTGCCGCGTATGAGTGATCGGGTGAGTGGTCCGGTGAGTGACCGGACGAGTGATCAGGAGCGGCGGCCGGTGCTGCGGGTGAAGGGGCGGGTCCTCGTCGGCCCGGACGAGGTGCGCGACGAACTGTGGGCCGTCGGCGGGCGGATCACCTACGAGCGGCCACCGGGCGCGGAGAGCGCGCAGACCGTCACGGGGTGGGCGCTGCCCGGCCTCGTCGACGCGCACTGCCATGTGGGCCTGGACCGGCACGGCCCGGTCGACGCGGCGACCGCCGAGAAGCAGGCGCTCACCGACCGGGACGCCGGGACGCTGCTCATCCGGGACGCCGGATCGCCCTCCGACACCCGCTGGACCGATGACCGCGAGGACCTGCCGAAGATCATCCGGGCGGGCCGCCACATCGCCAGGACCCGCCGCTACATCCGTAACTACGCCCATGAGATCGAGCCCGGCGACCTCGTCGCGTACGTCGCCCGGGAGGCCCGGCGCGGCGATGGCTGGGTCAAGCTGGTGGGGGACTGGATCGACCGGGACGCGGGCGACCTGACCGCCTGCTGGCCGCGCGGCGAGGTCGAGGCGGCCATCGCCGAGGCGCACCGGCTGGGCGCCCGGGTCACCGCGCACTGCTTCGCCGAGGCCGCGCTGCGCGATCTGGTGGAGGCGGGTATCGACTGCATCGAGCACGCCACGGGCCTCACCGAGGAGACCATCCCGCTCTTCGCCGAGCGCGGGGTGGCGATCGTCCCGACGCTGGTCAACATCGCCACGTTCCCCGACCTCGCGGCGGGCGGCGAGGCCAAGTTCCCGCGCTGGTCGGCGCATATGCGGCAGCTGTACGAGCGCCGCTACGACACCGTCCGGGCCGCGTACGACGCCGGGATCCCGGTCTTCGTCGGCACCGACGCGGGCGGCTCGCTGGCGCACGGCCTGGTCGCGGGCGAGGTCGCCGAACTGGTGAAGGCGGGCATCCCGCCCCTGGAGGCCCTCTCCGCCACCGCGTGGGGGGCCAGGCGGTGGCTGGGGCGGCCGGGGCTCGATGAGGGCGCTCCGGCGGACCTGGTCGTGTACGACGAGGACCCGCGCGCGGACGTCCGGGTGCTGGCCGCTCCGCGCCACATCGTGCTGAACGGGCGGGTCGTCGGCTGAGGTTGTGCCGGGTTGACAGGCAGTGACGGATACGGGCTCCGGCTCGTTGGTAGCGCTCAACTCGTCGGCGTACCTCGGCGTACGCTCCGGCGCGGTCGCACACCGTTCGGTTCGCGCCGTGTGAAACGGGTGACGGAGGGAGCCAGGAGGGAACGTGCGTGCCGAAAGATTCGAATATGCGCACGGAAACCCCCCTTTGGGGTGAACTCACGTCAGGTATCCGCCAGTTCACCCTCAGTGCGTAAAGATTCACGGAGTCGAGGCCACCGGCACAGGCGATGTCCCCCATTGGGCTGTGCCGGTGGCTCCATGTCTCTTGTGGGGGTTCCACCATCTTGAACAGCAACACCTTCCGTCTCGCCGCCCTCGCGGTCGCCGCCGCCCCGATCGCCCTGTTTGCCGCCGTCCCCGCGCAGGCAGCCCCGGCGACGCCCGCGACCGGCGGCGAGGGCAGGGCGAGCGCGGTCGTGCTCCGTACGGGGCTCGACGTCTCGCTCCTCAACAAGTCCGTCCAGGTGCCCCTGAAGGTCACGCTCAATGAGGTGCAGGCCCCGGCCAGCGCCGAGAAGACCGCGCTCACCGTGAACGTGGACGGGGTGGAGGGCGGAAAGCCGGTCAGTATCCTGCGCGCCGACGTGGCCACCGCGGAGGCCACGGTCGACGAGCACCGGGCCAAGGGGTACACCAACCTGGCCAAGGCCCGGGTCCATGTGCCCGGTCTGCCGGCCCTCTCGCTCGTCGAGGTCGAGAAGGTGACCTCCAAGGCGCTCTGCGAGGTGGGCAAGGAGCCCGTCGCCGAGTCGAACGTGCTTGGTCACGTCAAGGTGCTCGGCAAGAAGGTGACGCTCAGCGCGGGCGGGCCGACGCGGGTCGCGGTGCCGGGCGTCGGTGAGGTGACCCTCGACCTGTCGAAGACCGAGACCACCTCCCGTACGGCCGCCGCCACGGCGCTCCAGCTCAAGGTCGCGGTCAATCCGCTCAACCTCAACGTGGCCGAGGTGAACGGCGAGGTGACCCTCGCGGGGGCGACCTGCGAGACGCCGAAGACCAAGACGCCGGAGACGCCGGAGACGCCCGAGACGCCCGAGGAGCCGGGTGGCAGCGACGGCGGTGCGGCGGACGGGGGCGCCACGGGCGGTGACACCGATGGTTCCGACGGCGGTGACACCGGCGGTTCGGACGGCGGTTCCACCGGTGGTGACAAGGGCGACGACAAGGGCGACGACAAGGGCGGTGACACCGGCGACGACGGCAAGAGCGGTGGCGCCGATGTGAAGCCGCAGACCGGCTCCGACGCCGGTACCGCCCCCACCACGGCCAACCTCGCCGAGACCGGTGGCTCCTCCACCACCCCGTACCTCGCGGGCGGCGCGGCCCTGCTGCTCGCGGTCGGCGCGGGCGCCACGGTGGTCGCCCGCAGGCGCGGCAGCAACCAGAGCTGATCCGGGCCCAGCACGGGACCTGGGCGGCCCGGAGCCGATCCGGGCCCACGCACCGGACCTGAGGGGGCGGCGTTCGTACGACGGAACGCCGCCCCCGAGGGCCCGCCCCCCTCAGCGCCCCGTTCGCGCGGGCAGCGCCTGTATCGCCTGGTCCAGGGCCTGGAGGAAGCGGTTCGTCGTCGCCCGGTCGCGTACGGCGAGCCGCAGCCACTGCGGCCCCAGCCCCGGGAACGTGTCCCCGCGCCGGGCCGCGAAGCCCAGCAGCCGCAGCCGCTCCCGGATCTCCGCCGCCCGCTCCAGCCGGACCAGGACGAACGGCCCCCGCGCCTCCTCCACCACCCGTACCTCGCTGAACTCCGCGAGCCCGGCCAGCAGATGGGCCCGGTCCACCGTGATCCGGTCCGCCGCCTCGGCCGCCTCCACCAGCGCCCTCGGCTCCATGCACGCCTGGGCCGCCGCCAGCGCCGGGGACGACACCGGCCACAGCGGCTGCGCGTCGGCGAGCAGGGCGATCGTCTCCGGGGCGGCCAGCACGTAACCGATCCGCAGCCCGGCCAGCCCCCACGTCTTGGTGAGGCTGCGCAGCACGACCAGGCCCGGGATGTCCGTACGGCCGCACAGCGCCTCGCGCTCGCCCGGCACGACGTCCATGAACGCCTCGTCGACCACCAGCGTCCGCCCCGGTCTGGCCAGCCGCTCCAGCAGGGCCGCCGGGTGCAGCACGGACGTCGGGTTGGTCGGGTTGCCGACCACCACCAGGTCCGCCTCATCCGGCACCGCCGCCGGATCGAGCCGGAAGCCGTCCTCCGCCCGCAGCAGCACCCGCCCGACCCCGTGCCCGGCCGCCCGCAGCGCTGCCTCCGGCTCGGTGAACTGCGGATGCACGACCACCGGACACCGGGCCGGGAGCGCCCGCGCGATCAGGACGAACGCCTCGGCGGCACCCGCCGTCAACAGGACGCGCTCCACCGGCAGTCCGTGCCGCTCGGCGACGGCCGCGCGGGCCGGGGCGCCGTCGGGATAGGCGGCCAGCGAGACCAGCGACGCGGCTATCCGCTGACGCAGCCACTCCGGTGGGGTGTGGGTGCGGACGTTCACGGCGAGATCGGTCAGATTCTCGCCGCGCACCTCCGCGTCGCCGTGGTGGCGCAGGTCGGGCCCGGCGCTCTCGATGTCCCGCGTGGGGGGATGCGTGGGGGGATTCATGGCTGCCATGGTGAACGGGCGGGGGCCTTCCGTCACGAGTGGGGTGGAAGTTTTCTCGCCGGAAACAGGGAATGGCGCGAGGACGGCCGGAAACCGGCGGGCCACCGCACAGGTCGCGACCGCCGCCCGGCCCCGGGCCACGGACTTCGGCACCACCAGCTCGTCCGCGTCGATCAGCGCCGCCGCCTCCGCGACCGACGGCGTACCCACCGAAGCGGTGACCGCACCCGAAGGGTTCGGTACGCGCACCCCGGCCAGCGCCGCCGCCGGATGCGTGCGCACCGGCACCCCGAGCCGGGCGGCGGCCCCCACGATCCCGGGCTCGTCCGCCTTCGCGTCGACGGTCGCCACCTCCACGACATCGGCGGTCCGCAGCCCCGCCCCGCGCAGGGTCTCCTCGATCAGGCCGAACACCTCGTCGAGCGGCGCCCCGCTCCGGGCGCCGACCCCGACGACCAGGTTCCGTGCGCCGGGCCCGGGGGCGAGGGGGGCGGGGCCGGCGGCGGCTCCGGTCATGGGCGGATTCCTGAGGGCGGGATTCTCGTCATGGCGGAGCCTGCCTTTCACATCAAGCGGTGGGGGGTGGAGCTGTTCCGTATACGGTCACGGACCCGGCGGCCGTACGGCTCACGGACCTCGGCGTACGGGCGGCTGCGGGTGGCCCCGGTAAGGACACCCTGAGATGCGGTCGGAGGGGTCGATCGACTAGCAAGACCCCATGGCGGTGTTCGTCGCGCTCGGCGCGTTCCTGATGACTCTGGCCGGCGGCTGGGTCGCGCAACGCGTCACCGACCGCCGCCATCTGGTGCTCGGCTTCGCGGGCGGGCTGATGCTCGGGGTGGTCGGCCTGGACCTCCTGCCGGAGGCGATGGAGGCGGCGGGCACCCCGGTGTTCGGGGTTCCCGCCGCCCTGCTGCTCTTCGTCGGCGGCTTCCTGGTGGCCCATCTGGTCGAGGGGCTGCTCGCGGTACGCCAAGTGGCACACGGGGCCAGCGGTGAGCGTGTACCGCAGGTGGGGCTGACGGCGGCGGCCGCGATGGTCGGCCACAGCCTGATGGACGGCATCGCGCTGGGCGCCGCCTTCCAGGTCAGCGGAGCCATGGGCCTGGCCGTCGCCCTGGCCGTGATCAGTCATGACTTCGCCGACGGATTCAACACGTACACCCTCACCAGTCTTTACGGGAACGCCCGCCGCAAGGCGCTCCTGATGCTGTTCGCGGCTGCCGTGGCACCGGTCGTGGGCGCCGCGACGACGTTGCTGTTCACCCTTCCGGAGGAACTGCTCGGCGGCTATCTCGGATTCTTCGGCGGAGCCCTGCTCTACCTGGCCGCTGCCGAGATTCTTCCCGAGGCACACCACACCCATCCCGCCCGCTCCACCCTTCTCTGCACCATCGGGGGCGTGGGCTTCATCTGGCTGGTGGTCGGCATCGCGGAGTGAGCCGCGCGTACGCCTTTGTACGCCCCGTGCGCTCTCGTACGCCTCACCGCGCCCGGCAGTTGACCTGGTACGCCTCACCGCGCCCGGCAGTGCTCCACGAACCGGTGGGCCACCTCCGGGGAGGCCGCCCAGTGGGTGTGCAGATAGCTGGCATGCACGCCCCGCTGGACGTACCCCTCGACCCGCCGCTCCGGCTGGTGCATCCCCCAGGCGGGCACCGCCCCCGCGCCCGGCTCCAGCACTGTCCGGTGGAACTCGTGCCCCCGCATCCGTGTCCCCGCGACCGCCAGCGCACTGTCCGAGACCGCCACCGCCTGCCGGTAGCCGAGCGTGAGCCGCTCCGACATCCGGGCCTCGGCGTCCAGCACCCCGCACATCGGCTTCCCGTCCAGCTCCCGCGCCAGATACAGCAGCCCCGCGCACTCGGCCGCCACCGGGGCGCCGCTCAGGGCCAGCTCCGTGACCGCCCGCCGCAACGGCTCGTTGGCCGACAGCTCGGGGGCGTACATCTCCGGGAACCCGCCGCCGATCACGAGCCCCGCCGTACCCACCGGCAGCTTCTCGTCCCGCAGCGGGTCGAAGCCCACGACCTCCGCACCGGCCGCCGTCAGCAGTTCGGCGTGTTCCGCGTACGCGAAGGTGAACGCCGCCCCGCCCGCCACGGCGACCACGGGGCGGGGTCCCCGCACGGAAGCTTCGGGGGCGTACGCGGGCTCCCACGGCTCGTCCGGCAGCGCGGGCGCCGTCCGCGCCAGCGCCATCAGCGCGTCCAGGTCGCACCCGGCGCGCACCCGCTCACCCATGGCCCGTACGGCGTCCACCGCATCGCCCTGCCGCTCGGCCACCGGCACCAGCCCCAGGTGGCGTGAGGGCGTCGCGACCTGCGGGGCCCGCCGGATCACGCCCAGCACCGGCAAGCCGGACTCGTCCAGCGCGTCCCGCAACAGCGCCTCGTGCCGGTCGGAGGCCACCTTGTTCAGGATCACCCCGCCGATCCGCACCTCCGGGTCCCAGGAGGCGAACCCGTGCACCAGGGCCGCCACCGACCGCGACTGCGAGGAGGCGTCCACCACCAGCACCACGGGCGCCCTGAGCAGCTTCGCCACCTGCGCGGTCGACGCCAGCTCGCCCTGCCCCGAGGCACCGTCGTACAGCCCCATCACGCCCTCGACCACGGCGAGATCGCACCCCGCCGACCCGTGCGCGAACAGCGGGGCGACCAGCTCCGGCCCGCACATGTACGCGTCGAGATTGCGGCCGGGGCGGCCCGTCGCCAGCGAGTGGTAGCCCGGATCGATGTAGTCCGGTCCCACCTTGTGCGGCGAGACGGCGAGCCCGCGCGCGGTGAAGGCGGCCATCAGACCGGTGGCGACGGTGGTCTTGCCGCTGTTGGAGGCCGGAGCGGCGATGACCAGACGGGGCATACTCACCACTCGATGCCCCTCTGGCCCTTCTGCCCCGCGTCCATCGGGTGCTTGACCTTCGACATGTCGGTCACCAGGTCGGCGGCCTCGATGAGCTTGTCGGGCGCGTTGCGGCCGGTGATCACCACATGCTGGGTGCCGGGCCGGTTCCGCATCACCTCGACGACCTCGTCGGTGTCGATCCAGCCCCAGTGCAGCGGGTAGGCGAACTCGTCGAGCACATACAGCTTGTACGTCTCCGCCGCCAGGTCGCGCTTGACCTGCTCCCAGCCCTCGCGCGCCTTCTCCTCGTTGTCGACCTGGCCGTCGCGCTGGACCCAGGACCAGCCCTCGCCCATCTTGTGCCAGTCGACCGTGCCGCCCTCGCCGCTCGCGCCCAGCACCTTCAGCGCGTTCTCCTCGCCGACCTTCCACTTCGCCGACTTCACGAACTGGAACACCCCGATCGGCCACCCCTGGTTCCAGGCCCGCAGCGCGAGCCCGAACGCTGCTGTCGACTTGCCCTTCCCGATGCCCGTGTGGACGAACAGGAGCGGGCGGTTGCGCCGCTGACGGGTGGTGAGCCCGTCGTCCGGCACCGATGTCGGCTGTCCCTGCGGCATTAAGCGGCCCTCCCGGCTGCGGTGACGTCCTTGACGAGCCCGGCGATCGAGTCGGCCCGCAGCTCGTCGAGCGTGACGGCGGTGCCTCCCAGTTCCCGGGCCAACTCCCCGGCGAGTCCGAGGCGTACGTACCCCGACTCGCAGTCCACGACGACCGAGGCCGTCCCCTCGGCCCGGTGCAGCCGTGCCGCCCGCCCGGCGAGCGCCACCGGCTCCGGACCGCCGGTCGCCCGGCCGTCCGTGACGACGACGAGCAGCGGCCGCCGCGACGGATCGCGCAGCCGCTCCACCCGCAGCACGTCATGGGCCTTGAGCAGCCCGGCGGCCAGCGGAGTGCGTCCGCCGGTCGGCAGCGACTCCAGACGGGCGGCGGCCGCGTCCACGGACGAGGTCGGCGGCAGCGCCACCTCGGCGTCCTTGCCCCGGAAGGTGACCAGACCGACCTTGTCCCGCCGCTGGTAGGCATCCAGCAGCAGCGACAGCACGGCCCCCTTGACCGCGCTCATCCGCTGCCGGGCCGCCATCGATCCGGAGGCGTCCACGACGAACAGCACGAGGTTGCCCTCCCGCCCCTCCCGGGTCGCCTGCCGCAGATCGTCCCGGCGCACCACGAGCCCGCGCCCGGTGCGCCCGCGCGCCCGCTGGTGGGGGGCGGCGGCCTGCACGGTGGCGGCGAGGTGGAGCTTGGTCAGCGACCCCTGGGGCCGACGCGCGCCGGTCGTGCGCCCGTGCTCGGTGCGGGCCCGGGAGCGCCGCCCGGCAGCGCCTTCCCCGAGCCCCGGCACGCTGAGCATCTTCGTACGGAACGGCTCGGCGGCCGCCACGGGCTGCTGCTCGGCCCCGGAGGAGGACCGTCCGGGCGCGTCGGGGGTGCCCTCGGGGGCCGGGGACGGCGTGTCGTCACTCTCCGAGGCAGGCGGCGGAGTGCGGTCCCCATCGGCCTGGGGCGGCACACCACCGCCACCGCCTCCGTCGCCGCCACCATCGGGCCCGGGGTCGGGATCGTCGTCGTTGTCGTCCTGCGGGCCCGCCTCGTCCAGGGTCTGGTCGAGCTTGTCCTCGTCCAGCCCCGGCGCGTCGAACGGGTTGCGGCGCCTCCGGTGGGGGAGCGCGAGGAGAGCGGCCTGCCGTACGTCGTCGGCGGTGACCTCCTCGCGCCCGGCCCAGGCGGCCAGCGCGGTCGCGGTACGGGCCATCACGATGTCGGCCCGCATCCCGTCGACCTCGAACGCGGCGCAGGTCGCGGCGATCTGGCGCAACACGCCGTCACCGAGCACCACCCGGGGCAGCAGGGCGCGCGCGGCGGCGATGCGCTCCCTCAGGGCGCTCTCCTCCCCGGCCCAGCGCGCGGCGAACCCCTCCGGGTCGTCGTCGTACGCGAGCCGTCGCCGTACGACCTCCACCCGCTCGTCGGTGTCCCGGGAGGCGGCCACCTCGACGGTGAGCCCGAACCGGTCCAGCAACTGCGGCCGCAGCTCGCCCTCTTCCGGGTTCATCGTCCCGACCAGCAGGAACCGTGCCGCATGCCGTACGGAGACACCTTCGCGCTCGACGTACGAGGCACCCATGGCGGCCGCGTCCAGCAGCAGGTCCACCAGGTGGTCGTGGAGCAGGTTGACCTCGTCGACGTACAGGATCCCGCGATGCGCGTCGGCCAGCAGCCCCGGCTCGAACGCCTTCACGCCCTCCGAGAGCGCCCGCTCGATGTCCAGCGCCCCCACGAGCCGGTCCTCGGACGCGCCGACCGGCAGCTCCACGGTCCGCGCGGCCCGCGACACACCGGCCGCCTCCGCGTGCGGCCCGTCGGGACACGCCGGATCGGGGGAGCCGGGGTCACAGGAGAACCGGCACCCGGGTACGACGGAGACCTCGGGCATCAGCGCGGCGAGCGCCCGTACGGCGGTGGACTTGGCGGTCCCCTTCTCGCCCCGCACGAGCACCCCGCCGACGGCCGGACTGACCGCGTTCAGCAACAGCCCGAGCCGCAGGTCGTCCTGTCCGACGATCGCGGTGAAGGGATACGGCGTACTCACTTGGCCTCCTCGTTGACGTGAACATCCGTCACTGCGTTCCGGGCTTCCCCGGGCCCTTCAGAGCTTTCAAGCCCGTGGGACTTGCGGGCTTCTCCCAGCGCCTCCGGGCGAGCGAAACCAAGCCCCTCCGGCGATTGAGGAGCGGGGTCCGGGGCAGCACCCCGGCTCTCCGCCGCACCCGCATCCAACGGCGGGGCCCCCGGCGGCACGAACGGCAACCCGGGCGGTGCCCCGCCCTCGATCAACCGCCACAACGCCTCCGTATCCGCGTGCTCCTCCACCAGATCCCCCAGCCGGTCCAGCTGCTCCTCCCGCAGCACCCCGAACCGCGTGTCCGGCGCGGGAACGAACCGCCGCCCCGAGGCCCGGGCCACCTCCACCAGGAACCGCCGCCGGAACGCGTCGCTCTCCAGCGACCCGTGCCAGTGCGTCCCCCACACCGCCCCCACCCGGCACCCGTCGAGGAACGGCTCCCCGCCCCGTACATCGGCCACCCCGTGGTGGATCTCGTACCCCTCCACCGCCTCACCCAGCGCCGAACCCACCGGCCGCGCCAGCGTCTTGGCCCGGTCGAAGCGAATCCGTACGGGAAGGACCCCCAGCCCGTCCACGACCCCCGCCCGCGACTCCACCTCGTCCTCGATGCGCTCACCGAGCACCTGGAACCCGCCGCAGATCCCCAGCACCGGCCGCCCCTCCGCCGCCCGCCGGACCAGCGCGTCCGCCAGCCCCCGCTCGCGCAGCCAGGCCAGCGCCTTCACCGTGCCGCGCGTCCCGGGCACGATGACGAGGTCCGCGTCGGCCAGTTCGTCCGCCCGGTCCACGAACCGCACGACGACGCCCGGTTCGGCGGCCAGCGCGTCCACATCCGTGAAGTTGGACATCAACGGCACCGCGCAGACCGCGACCCGCAGCACGTCCTCCCCGTGGGGCGGCGCCACGACCGACTCACGCACCGCACCCCGCAGGGACACCCGCAGGCCGTCCTCCTCGTCGATGCCGAGCCCGTGGGCGTACGGGAGGACCCCGTACGTCCGCCGCCCGGTCAGCCCGTACAGCATGTCGAGCCCCGGTTCCAGCAGCGAGACGTCACCCCGGAACTTGTTCACCAGGTAGCCCGCCACCAGCGACTGGTCCTCGGCGCTCAGCAGCGCCGTCGTCCCGAAGAACGAGGCGAAGACCCCGCCCCGGTCGATGTCGCCGACCACGAGTACGGGGAAGCGGGCCGCCCGCGCGATCCCCATGTTCACGATGTCGGTGCGGCGCAGGTTGATCTCGGCCGGTGACCCGGCCCCTTCGCAGATCACCGCGTCGTACGTCGACCGCAACTGCTCCAGACAGTCCACGACCGTCCCGAGCAGCGCCTCCTGACGGCCCCCGTGGTAGCCCCGGGCGCTCATCTCTCCCACCGGCTTGCCCATCAGGACGACCTGGCTGGAGCGGTCGCTGCCGGGCTTGAGCAGTACCGGGTTCATCAGGGCCGTCGGCTCCACCCGGGCGGCCTGCGCCTGCATGGCCTGGGCGCGCCCGATCTCCGCGCCCTCGCGGGTGACGAAGGAGTTGAGGGACATGTTCTGCGCCTTGAACGGCGCGACTTTCACGCCCCGGCGCACCAGCCAGCGGCAGATGCCCGCTGTGACGACGCTCTTGCCCGCGTCCGAGGTCGTCCCCGCGACCAGCAGCCCGCCGCTCATACCCTGCCCCGCTTCCGTTCCACGGCCAGCCTGCCCGCCACGCACACCCCGAGGGCCAGTGCGCCCACCCGGCGCGACAGCCGCACCGCGCGTTCGATGTCCGCACTCCGCACGTCCCGGCCGGACGCCCCGTTCAGGACCGGCCGGTGCTCCACGCGCCCCGCGTACGCCAGCGTCCCGCCGAGCCGTACGCCGAGCGCCCCCGCGAACGCGGCCTCCACCGGTCCCGCGTTCGGGCTCGGGTGGCGCCCCGCATCCGCCCTCCAGGCGCGTACGGCCTCCGTCGGCCGCCCGCCCGCCGCCACGGCCAGCGCCGCCGTCAGCCGGGCGCCCGGCCACCCCACCACATCGTCCAGCCGGGCCGAGGCCCAGCCGTAACGCCGGTGGCGGGGCGACTTGTGGCCGACCATCGCGTCGAGCGTGTTCACGGCCCGGAACCCGACGAGCCCCGGCACCCCGCCGATCGCCCCCCACACCAGCGCGCCGACGACGGCGTCCGAGGTGTTCTCCGCGACCGACTCGACGACCGCGCGGGCGATCTGCGGCCCGTCCAGGGAGTGCGGATCGCGCCCGCACAGGTGCGGCAGCCGCTCCCGGGCCACCTCCAGGTCCCCGGCGGCCAGCGCGCCCCCGATGGCACGGGCCTCCCGGCCCAGCGACGTACCGCCGACGACCGACCAGGTGGTGGCGGCGGTCAGCGCGACGGCGAGCGCGGGACGGTCCCGTACGGCACGGGCGGCGAGTGCGGCGGCCCCCACGGCGCCTCCGGCGCAGATCAGGGTGTGCAGCGCGCCCCGCCCCCGGTCGTCGCGCCACAGCAGGGACTCCACCCGGGCGGCGGCCCGGCCGAAACCGGCGACGGGGTGCCCTCGGCGCGGGTCGCCCAGCAGAGCGTCGGCGATCAGCCCGGCGGTGGCGCCGTACGCGAAGACGCGACCGGCACGCACCTGGCCACGGGCACGCACATCGGCACCGGCACGCACCCCGGCGCGCACATCGACACGCACGGGGTCAGGCCGTCGCGGGTCGGGACGTTCCGGCGTGAAGGGGCACGGGATGCGGCGCTCGGCGGCCAGGCATGGCGTTAAGTCCTTAACTCAGGGTCCGCGCCCTGGTTCGACGTGACCGGCGACGAGAGTCTCCTGGCTTCCGGATCCGCAGTTCCCCCGGCCTTCCAGCCCGCGTGGTGGGGGCCGTGACATCCGGTGTGGGGGAGTGCTCCCCGGTGACAGTGGCGGGACCGCGCCGGATTCGCACCGGCTTCCTCTTCTGTCGCCGTAAATGGCTCCGGCAGTCCACCACGCTGCGAGAACGGCCGTCAACTTGCTGTTGACCTGCGGAGCTCCAGTGTGCGCAGACGCACATCGGGCCGGACACACGGTGGTGTGTCCGGCCCGAAGGAGTGCGGAGGGGGTGCGGTGGGGCGCGTCAGGCGACGATCAGATAGATGCCGTACGCGACCGCCGCCACGCACGCCGCGAAGCAGGCGTACGCGCTGGTGCGCGCCAGTACGGCCGAACCGCCGGAGGCTCCGGCGCCGCCGGCCGGGGCCGACAGCTTGGAGAGAGCGACGATGCCCACGGTGAAGAGGGCGACCAGGACGACGGTGACCACGAGACTGACACCGAAGACGGAGGCGAGAGCTGCCCAGTCGATTTTCATACGGATCTGTCCTTACACCGTGGCCGAGGGCCGCGCCGTGTCGTCGGGCGCCGCGGTCGGAGCCGGGATGGTGGTCGAGAGGTCGGTGGGGTGGGCGCCGAGGGTGGGCGGCGGCTGGACCGCGGCGATGGCCGTGGTCACGACGCCCTGGGGCTCGACGTCGGCGACTGTGCCGTGGTCGGCCGTGCCGTCCGTGTCGTTGACGTTGGTGTGGTCGACCGGCTCGCGGCGCGAGGCCAGCCAGATGGCGAAGGAGCCGCCGACGAGGATGACCGCGGTGGCGGCGATGCCCCACGGACCCTGCTTGGTGAGGAACTCGGCACCCGCGCCGACCAGGGCCGCGGCCGGGAGCGTCAGACCCCAGGCGACGAACATCCGGGTGGCCGTGGACCAGCGGACCACACCGCCCTTGCGGCCGAGGCCCGCGCCCATCACGGCACCGGAGCAGGACTGGGTGGTGGAGAGCGAGAAGCCGAGGTGCGAGGAGGCCAGGATGACCGTGGCCGCGCTGGTCTGGGCGGCGAAGCCCTGCGGCGGCTGGAGGTCGGTCAGGCCCTTGCCCATGGTGCGGATGATGCGCCAGCCGCCGAGGTAGGTGCCGAGCGCGATGGCGACACCGGCCGAGACGATGACCCACATGGGCGGGTTGGAGCCCGGGGCCAGGACACCGCTGGTGACCAGGGCCAGGGTGATGATGCCCATCGTCTTCTGGGCGTCGTTGGTGCCGTGGGCGAGCGAGACGAGACCGGCGGAGGCGATCTGCCCGGCCCGGTAGCCCTTGGCGGTCGACTTCTGCTGGTTCGGGTCGGTGACGTTCCGGTTGATCCGGTACGTCAGCCGGGTGGCCAGCATCGCGGCGATACCGGCGACCAGCGGGGCGGCGATCGCGGGCAGCAGCACCTTGGTGACGACGGTGCCGCCGTTGATCGAGGACCAGCCGGCCGACATCACGGCGGCGCCGATCAGACCGCCGAACAGGGCGTGGGAGGAGCTGGAGGGCAGCCCCAGCAGCCAGGTGAAGAGATTCCACAGGATGGCGCCGACGAGCGCCGCGAAGATGACCTCGGTTCTGATGCCGTCTTCGTTGACGATCCCGCCGGAGATCGTCTTGGCGACCTCCACCGACAGGAACGCGCCGATCAGGTTGAGAACGGCGGACATGGCCACCGCTGTCTTGGGCTTCATCGCGCCGGTCGAGATGGTGGTCGCCATCGCGTTGGCGGTGTCGTGGAAACCGTTCGTGAAATCGAACACGAGAGCTGTTACGACCACAATCGCAAGCAGCAGCGTGATGTGTTCCATTTACCCAGGCAATCGTTCGACGTCAGTGGCTCGTGGACCGTAGGCAACCTGGGTGAACGGAAGATGAACTGGGCGGGTCGCTGTGGTGACCCCAACTGGAGTCGAGTGGTTCCGTTTGTGTGCGGGAGGGGCTGCGGAAGGCCGGTGGGGCACCGGCTGGGCTGCCCTTTACCCCTCATTGGCGAAGACTTTGACGGGCCGTTCCGGCCCCGGAAGAGATCCCCGTCACGTGGGGGATCACGTTCCGCTTCCGGGTCGTCACCCCTACGCTCGCCCCATGAACGAGCAACAGCCGGAATCCGTCGTCCGGGCCTGGCGGGAGGTGGTCGACACCGCCCGCCGGAGCGCCGCCGACGGCCTGGTCGTCGGCACCTCCGGCAATGTGTCCGCCCGGGTCGGGGACCTGGTCCTGGTGACCCCCAGCGGGGTGCCCTACGACCGGCTCGGACCGGGGGACGCGGTCGGGGTGGACCTCACCGGGCGGCAGGTGCTCGGGGAGCTGAGGCCGACCAGCGAGCTCCCCCTCCACCTCGCGGTCTACCGGGAGACCGGGGCCGCCGCCGTGATCCACACCCACGCGGTGCACGCCACCGCCGTCTCCGCGCTCGTCACCGAGGTGCCGCTCGTGCACTACGCGGCCGCCCTCCTCGGCGGTCCCGTCCGCACCGCCCCCTACGCCCGCTACGGCACCCCCGAGCTGGCCGACGCCATGCTCGCCGCCCTCCGCGACCGCACCGGCTGCCTGCTGGCCAACCACGGCACCGTCACCTACGGCTCCACGCTCGACCGGGCCTACGAGCGCACCGCGCAACTGGAGTGGCTCTGCCGGCTCTGGCTCACCGCGAGCTCCCTGCCGGGCCGCAGCCCGGCCCTGCTGAGCGAGGCCCAGCTGGACGAGGTGACCGAGGCGCTCAAGGGGTACGGGCAGCCGGGGTGACCTGTCCGGGGCTTCCTGACCGGCCCGCCCCGCGCCCCGCAACCGCGCCACGCCACGCCACGCCACGCACCCGCCCCGAGCCCGCGCCACGCACCCGCCCCGCACCCGCGCCCCGCGCCCGCACCCGCGCCCCGCACCCGCGCCCGCGCCCGCGCCCGCGCCCCGCACCCTCCCCGCCACACCGGACGGCCCCCGCCCGCTGGCACCGCGCCTCCCCGCCCACGACACTGAAGCGGTGCGCCCGGCAACTGCGACGGCAACGGCCGTCACCACGATCCTCGGCGCCGGTGCGGCAGCGGTCGCGGCCGGCCGGTACGCCAGCGACGCCGCCCTCAGGGCGGCCCCCGGGCGGCCCCTCCCCACCGACCGCAGACTCACCGTGCACGCCACGGGCATCGGGCGGATCACCCTGACCCGCTCCCTCACCGCGCTCCGCCCCGGTACGTACGGGATCGAGGGCCACGGCATCCACGCCGTGGTCGGCCCCGTGGTCGAAGGGGCCGGATCCACCGCCGACACCGTCGTACGCAGACTGGAACGGGTCACCCGCGGCATCCTCGAACCCGGCGTCAAGGTCCGCCTCACCCCCGAGCTGTACCGCGGGGACCCGGGCGGCGCCCTCGGCCTGGAGTACCGGGAGGTCGAGATCCCCGGCGAGCTCGGCGGACTGCCCGCCTGGTGGGTGCCCGGCAAGCGCGACACCTGGGTCATCACCGCCCACGGCCTCGGCACCACCCGCGAGCACCCCATGAACCTGATGGGCTTCCTGCACGGACAGCAGCTCCCCGTACTGGACATCGCCTACCGGGGGGACGCCGGAGCCCCCCGCCCCGCCGACGGCCTCGGCCACCTCGGCGCCTCCGAATGGCGCGACCTGGACGCCGCGATGCGCTTCGCCCTCCGCTACGGCGCCCGGAACGTGATCCTGTACGGCTGGTCCACCGGCGCCTCCATGGCCCTGCACGCCGCCGTCAACTCCCCGTTGCGCGAGCGCGTCGGCGGCCTCGTCCTGGACTCCCCGGTCCTGGACTGGCAGACCACGCTGCGCGCCCTGGCCGCCGCCCGCGGTGTCCCCGCCGCCCTGCTGCCGCTGGCCGTCCGCGCCGCCCAGGGCCGGACCGGGATGACCTCGGCCCCGCTCCTGGACGCCGCCCTGCCCGACGCGCTGCCCGCCCCGGCGCTGATCCTGCACGGCCCGGACGACACCATCGCCCCCTGGGGCCCCTCCCGGGAGCTCGCGGCCCGCCGCCCGGACCTCATCAGCCTCCACTCCGTACGGCAGGCTCCGCATGCCTCGATGTGGAACGCCGATCCGGGCCGCTACGAAGAGGCCCTCAGGCGCTTCCTCACGCCCCTGATGTGAGGTGTTGCGGGGATCGGTCCCTTTGGTCGCCGCACCCCGGTAACCCCGCTGGTACCGGTGAAACGCCTTCCGTTTGGGCTTTCGGGCCGTCAGAGGCAAGACTGCTCCCGTGACGTCCCGTACCCCGCGCGACTCCAGGCTGCGACTTGTCCGCCCACGACCCCTCGCCACCGCCCGCAGGGCCGT
The DNA here is from genome assembly GCF_042750035.1 of Streptomyces sp. NPDC059452. Taxonomy (NCBI): domain Bacteria; kingdom Bacillati; phylum Actinomycetota; class Actinomycetes; order Kitasatosporales; family Streptomycetaceae; genus Streptomyces; species Streptomyces sp. NPDC059452. The sequence continues at coordinate 26,021 of NZ_JBHYVE010000036.1, read as the reverse complement.
GTCCACCCGGCGCACCAGGCCGGCCCCCAGGCCCCCCGAGGGCACCCCTCCCCGCCCCGAACTGGCCCGTCAGGCCAGGGCGGTCCTCGCTGACGCCGTGCGCATCGCCCACTGGGCGGCCGGCGCACCTGCCCCCGGCAGCTCCGCCCCGCTCGCCGCCCAGGCCCTCGAACGGGCCGCAACGGCCCTGGAGCTCTCCCCGGCGCAGGTGCGTGCGGGCTGGGACCGGGCCCGGCTGGCCGGCCTCATCGAACTGCACGGCGACACCGCCCGCCCCGGCTGGCGGCTGCGGGCCTGGGACCGGGACGACTCGGCCGTGCTGCGCGGCTGGGTCGCGCTCTTCGACGCCTGGTCGCTCGTCCACGCGGCGCCCGAGGGCATCGAGGCCGGTGCGGTGGCCGAAGCCGTCGAGGCCGTGCCCCAGGTGCTCTCCCTCCTCCAGCTCTCCGCGGGCCCCGTCTCCGTACCCGCCCTCCTGGACCTCCTCGCCCAGCGCATCGCCGAGCTCCAGGAGGAGCGCTGCGAGGTGCCGTACGGGGCGGGCAGGACGGCCGGTCCGGGCGGCCGGGCGGACGAGGACTGCCCCACCCCGGCGGCCGACCGGAGCGCCGACCTCGACGCCCTGCTGCTCGACTGGGCCCTGGAGGGCCTCGCCGCCGTCGGCGCGCTGACCCTCGGCAACGGGCACGCCACCCTCACCCCCCTCGGCAACTGGGCGGTCTGGGTCAAGCTGGAACAGATCTGCGTCGCCGCCCAGAGCCCGGCCGGGAACATCGAGCAGTCCGCCGCCGACATGCTGCTCGGCTGCGCCCGGCTCACCCCCGGACCGGCCCGCGACGAGTACCGGGCCTGGCTCGCCGCCCGTACGGTCGGCAGCGCCGTCACCGAACTGCTCGCCGTCGCCCGGGGCGAGGACGCGCTGCTGCGGGGACTGGCCTTCGAGGCGCTGCGGGTCGTCGGTGCCCCCGCCGAGCCCGAGGTCCGCGCCGTGGTCACCAACCCCTCGCTGCGGCCCTACGCGCTGCTGTGGCTCGCCGAGTACGAGGGCGCCGACCCGGACGACGCGCAGGAGATCCTCAGCCGGGAAGAGGCCACCTGGCTCTGGGTCGACACCGCCGCGGCCGTCGCCGACCACGGGGAGACCGGGCTGCTGGTCCGCCACCTCGACTCCGCCGTCCAGGGCACGGTCCCGGCCCTGCTCGACGAGGTCCGGGCCGTCGGCCACCCGCGCACGGTGCAGGTCCTGGTCGCGCTGGCCGCCGCCCACCCGGACCCGGCCCTGGCCAAGGCGGTCCGCCGGGCCGCGTTCCAGGTCCACACCGGCGGAGCCTGAACCTCACACCGGGGGCCCACCCCCGACGGGGTCCGCCGCCGCTCAGCCGGCGGACCCCGGGGCGTACGTCCCGAAGCTCCATACGTTGCCCTCGGCGTCCCGCGCCAGATAGTCCCGCGAGCCGTAGTCCTGGTCCGTCGGCTCCATCAGGATCTCCACCCCGAAGTCCCGGGCCCGGGCGAAGTGCTCGTCCACCTCGTCCACCACCACGTACACCCCCGCCGGACCCGCGCCCGCCATCGCCCGGGCGAACACGCCCTCCCCGCCCTTGGTGCCGAGCATCACCCTGCCGTTGCCGCAGGACAGCTCGGCGTGCAGCACAGAGCCGTTCTCGCCCTCGTAGACCGCCTCCTCGGTGAAGCCGAACCCCTCCGTCAGCGTCCTGATCGCGGCCTTCGCGTCGTCGTACAGGACCGTCGGGTAGATCGTGGGAACGCCCTTGGCCGCGCCTGCCATCGCACTCACACCTCTCGTGACATCCGTACAGCCGTGCATCGGCACATCGGTACATCGGTACATCCGCACATCGGTACATCCGCACGGCTTGCTGTGATCTGCGTCTCAGTCTTCCACCGGGCACTGACAACGCGCTCCCGGAAGGCGTTCCGGAAGGTGTTCCCGCCCTCAGGCGAAGGTGTCGCACCGCGCCATGTCGCCGCTGCGGAACCCGGTGGAGAACCACTGCTGCCGCTGTGCGGACGAGCCGTGCGTCCAGGATTCCGGGGTGACCCGGCCCTGGAACCGCTCCTGGATCCGGTCGTCCCCGACCGCCGCCGCCGCGTCCAGCCCGTCCCGGATGTCCGCCCGGGTCAGCTCCGTGATCAGCGGCCGGCCCGTCGACTCGTCCGGCGTCGTCGTCGCGTGGTGCGCCCAGACCCCGGCGTAGCAGTCGGCCTGGAGCTCCACCTTCACCGCGTTGCTGTCCGCGCCCTGCCGCCCGTCCTGGGAGCGGCCCAGCGTGCCCAGCTGGTTCTGCACATGGTGGCCGTACTCATGGGCCACCACGTACGCCTGCGCGAACGGCCCGCCGCTGGAGCCGAACTTCGTGCGCAGCTCGTCGAAGAAGCCCAGGTCCAGATAGACCTTCCGGTCGCCGGGGCAGTAGAACGGCCCCACCGCCGAGGTCGCCGCCCCGCAGGCGGTGGAGACCCGCTCGCTGAACAGGACCGTCGGGGCCGCCCCGTACGTACCGCCCCGGCGCCGGAACTCCTGCCGCCAGAAGTCCTGCACGCTGTTGACCACCGCCACCGTCCGGCAGTCGTCCCGGTTGTTGGCGTCCCGGCCCGTCCGGCAGCTCTCCTGCACCTGCGCAGCCGACGAGGAGACCGCCTCCGGCTCCGAATCGCCGGAGGAGAGGCCGAGCTGATCGGGGCCCACGCCGAACAGGAGCCCCAGGATCAGCGCGATCACCCCCACGATGCCGCCCCCCACCGTGGCCCGGCCGCCCGGGATGCGGCTGCCACGCACGTCCTGGACCTCGGACGTGTCCAGACCGGCGTCGTCGTCGAACTGCACGGGCGCACCACCCTCGGCTCGGGGCGGGCGGCGCCGTGCCGCCCTGCGCCGAGTATCGGACGGTTCGTCCCGGCGGGCACGCGGAAAAGCAGTTGCACACCGCCCGTAGAATGGGACCCATGGCCCTTCTCCTTGTGCATTAGCGGCGTCGAGAGACCTCCGCCCTCGTCCCTCCGCCGTCCATACTGCCCTGGAGTTTTTCCGTGATCACCGCTTCCGGCATCGAGCTGCGCGCCGGCGCCCGCATCCTCATCGAGTCCGCCTCCTTCCGTATCGCCAAGGGCGACCGCATCGGCCTGGTCGGCCGCAACGGGGCGGGCAAGACCACCCTCACCAAGTGCCTCGCGGGTGAGGGCACCCCCGCGGGCGGCACCATCACCCGCTCCGGCGAGGTCGGCTACCTCCCGCAGGACCCCCGCACCGGCGACCTCGACATCCTCGCCCGCGACCGCATCCTCTCCGCCCGCGGTCTCGACGAGATCCTGCGCAAGATGCGCGAGAACGAGGAGCGGATGGCGAACGGCAAGGGCGCCACCCGCGAGAAGGCGATGAAGAAGTACGAGCGCCTGGAGACGGAGTTCCTCACCAAGGGCGGGTACGCCGCCGAGGCCGAGGCCGCCACCATCGCCGCCGCGCTCAGCCTGCCCGACCGGGTGCTCGGCCAGCCCCTGCACACGCTCTCCGGCGGTCAGCGCCGCCGTGTCGAGCTGGCCCGCATCCTCTTCTCGGACGCCGACACCCTGCTCCTGGACGAGCCCACGAACCACCTCGACGCGGACTCGATCGTCTGGCTGCGCGACTACCTCAAGACCTATCGCGGCGGCTTCGTCGTGATCTCCCACGATGTCGACCTCGTCGAGACCGTCGTCAACAAGGTCTTCTACCTCGACGCCAACCGTTCGCAGATCGACGTCTACAACATGGGCTGGAAGCTCTACCAGCAGCAGCGCGAGGCCGACGAGAAGCGCCGCAAGCGCGAGCGCCAGAACGCCGAGAAGAAGGCCGCGACCCTCAACGCGCAGGCCGACAAGATGCGCGCCAAGGCCACCAAGACCGTCGCCGCGCAGAACATGGCCAAGCGCGCCGACCGGCTGCTCTCGGGCCTGGAGGCCGTACGGGTCTCCGACAAGGTCGCCAAGCTGCGCTTCCCCGACCCCTCGCCGTGCGGCAAGACCCCGCTGATGGCGGAGGGCCTGTCCAAGTCGTACGGGTCGCTGGAGATCTTCACCGACGTCGACCTGGCCATCGACAAGGGCTCCCGCGTCGTCATCCTCGGCCTCAACGGTGCGGGCAAGACGACGCTGCTGCGGCTGCTCGGCGGTGCGGAGAAGCCCGACACCGGCCAGATCATCGAGGGCCACGGCCTCAAGCTCGGCTACTACGCCCAGGAGCACGAGACCCTCGACCCGGACCGCACGGTCCTGGAGAACATGCGCTCCGCCGCCCCCGACCTCGATCTGGTCGAGGTCCGCAAGACGCTGGGCTCGTTCCTCTTCTCCGGTGACGACGTCGACAAGCCCGCCGGGGTGCTCTCCGGCGGTGAGAAGACCCGGCTCGCGCTCGCGACCCTGGTCGTCTCCTCGGCCAATGTGCTCCTGCTCGACGAGCCGACGAACAACCTCGACCCCGCCAGCCGCGAGGAGATCCTCGGCGCGCTGCGCACCTACAAGGGCGCGGTCGTCCTCGTCACCCACGACGAGGGCGCGGTCGAGGCGCTCCAGCCGGAGCGCATCATCCTGCTCCCGGACGGTGTCGAGGACCTGTGGGGTGCCGACTACCGGGACCTCGTCGCCCTCGCCTGAGCCCTGGGGGAGCCCCGGGGAAGGCCCGGGGGACCGGTTCCGATCCCCTCCGGATAGATCATTCGGCCTACGCGTGATCCATCATCTGTGTGAGGGCGTCTCGTACCCCGGTGGTGCGCCCGGCGCTCACCCGCCGCGCGCCCCTTCCGGGCACCTCACTCCCCGTACGGCCCTGACCTGCCGGTTCTTACACCGGCAGCTCCCGTATGCCCTCACGACCCATCGGAATACGGGATTCCGTTCGTGTCGAAGTGCTTCCCGGTCCGGAAACCGGTCGCATCGACCTTGCCGAATGGGTGGCCAGGAAGCGCGGGAGGGGTGATCATGAGAGTCCAGAGCGCACTTCCCATGGAGGAGGCACGGGTGGCCGAGACTCTGAAGAAGGGCAGCCGGGTGACCGGCGCCGCGCGTGACAAGCTCGCGGCAGACCTGAAGAAGAAGTACGACTCCGGTGCGAGCATCAGGGCGCTGGCCGAGGAAACCGGCCGCTCCTACGGGTTCGTCCACCGGATGCTCAGTGAGTCCGGAGTGACGCTGCGGGGACGCGGCGGAGCCACCCGAGGCAAGAAGGCCGCTTCGGCCTGAGTGCCCCGGGGCTCTGCGGGCTCATCGGAATCAGGGGTGACCACCCGGCTGACCGTGAGGTCGTCCGGGTGGTTACTGTTCAGTCACTTAGTTTCTGAGTGCTGACTGCACCCGATCCGGAGGCGCCCCATGACCTCGCTCGACCCTGTGCTCGACAAGGACGGCGTACGGCTCACCGTCGAAGACGCGGTCGCCACGGTGACGCTCACCAACCCGGCCAAGCGCAACGCCCAGTCTCCCGCTCTGTGGCGGGCGTTGACCGAGGCCGGACGGGTGCTGCCCGGCGATGTCCGGGTCGTGGTGCTCCGCGGCGAGGGCAAGTCCTTCTCCGCGGGCCTCGACCGGCAGGCGTTCACCCCCGAGGGGTTCGACGGCGAGCCGTCCTTCCTCGACATGGCGCGCGGCCCGGAGGCCGAGCTCGACGCGACCATCGCCGAGTACCAGGAGGCGTTCACCTGGTGGCGCCGCAACGACCTCGTGTCGATCGCGACCGTCCAGGGCCACGCCATCGGCGCGGGCTTCCAGCTCGCCCTCGCCTGCGATCTGCGGATCGTCGCCGAGGACGTCCAGTTCGCCATGCGCGAGACCAGCCTCGGTCTTGTCCCCGACCTCACGGGCACCCACCCCCTGGTGAACCTCGTGGGGTACGCCCGCGCGCTCGAAATCTGTGCCACCGGCCGGTTCGTCCACGCCGATGAGGCCGAGCGCACCGGCCTCGCCAACCTCGTGGTCCCCGCCGACCAGCTCGACGGAGCCGCCCGCGACCTGGCCGCCGCACTGCTCTCCGCCCCGCGCGACGCCGTCGTGGAGACCAAGGCCCTGCTGAGCGGCGCCACCTCACGTACGTACGAGGAGCAGCGGACCGCCGAACGGGCCGCCCAGGGCCGCAGGCTGCGCGATCTGGCGGGCATCACCGACTAGATCCGGCGGGCACTACTGACCAGGAGCGCCGGCGGACCGGGGCCGGACGCTCACCGGCCGACGGACCGGCCGCCCGCGCCCCGCTCCACCACCTCGGTGACCAGCACCGACACCGGCAGCCGGTCCGCCGTCGCCGCCGATACCGCCGTGCGCACCGACCGGGCCACATCGAGCGCCCGGTGGTCCCCGGCCGTCGCCACCTCGATCCGGATGTGGTCCTCGGCGGTGTGCACGGCGCTGCCGAGGACCCGGGTCAGCGAGACGACCCCGGGGACCGCCGAGGCCGCCTCTCCAGCGGGTCCGTCGGCCTTCGCGACCGGAACCGAAGGGGCAGGGGCCGAAGAAGCGGCTTCGGGCGGGGCCGTCACCTGTTCGGACGCACCGTCGTCGAGCAATGCCGTCACCCGCAGGTCCACCTCCGCGACCTCCAGGCCGAGCCGGGCGGCGGCCGCCGTGACGAGCGCCGTTCGCAGGGCGGCCGCCGAGTCCGGGAGCGGGCGGTCCCCGGCCGCCCGGAACTCCGCCTCGATCCGCAGCGGCCCCGGCGGCAGCCCGCTCGGCGGCACCGGAGGCAGGGCGGGACCCGCCGCCGCGCCCGCCCTCGCCCCCGCCGGACCCCCCGGCCACGTCCCCGTACCGGACGCCTCCCGGGCCGGGCCGATCCTCAGCGTCCCCAGCACCGCGCCGGGACCCGCCGCCCCGCGCAGCACCGAGGCCGCCGCCGTCTCCGCGATCCAGGCGGCGTCCTCGGGGCCGCCCAGGGGGAGCAGTCTGCCGAGGCCCAGCCGTTGCCGTACCGCAGCTGTCCATCCGTCGGCCCTCTGCGGGCTCCGCTCCGTAGTCATCGCCCCAGCCTGCCGCATCCGCGGCGCGGGACCGGGCAAGCGCACTTAACGTGGGCAAGGAAGTCCCAACCCCTGCCCCGAAGGGAAGAGCGGCGATGACTGAAAGCTCCCAGCGCACCGGCTCCGACAGTGGTGACAACCGCAGCAAGGCCCCCCTGAGCAAGCGCGGCGGCGGTGACCCCGGCACCCGCGGCCGTACGACCATCGCCGACGGTGTGGTCGAGAAGATCGCCGGAATGGCCGCCCGTGACGTGGTCGGCGTCCATGCGATGGGCAGCGGCCTGTCCCGGACCTTCGGCGCGGTCCGCGACCGGGTCCCCGGCGGCGGCAAGTCCGTCACCCGGGGCGTCAAGGCCGAGGTCGGAGAGTCCCAGACCGCCCTCGACCTGGAGATCGTCGTCGACTACGGCGTGGCGATCTCCGACGTCTCCCGCGATGTGCGCGAGAACGTCATCGCGGCGGTCGAGCGCATGACCGGCCTCGAAGTCGTCGAGGTCAACATCGCGGTCAGCGACGTCAAGCTGCCCGACGAGGACGACGACGAGGACGACGACGATCAGCAGCGCCTCCAGTAGATCCCGGGTTCCCCGCAGCACGGCAGTTGAGGAGAGACGATGAGCATGGCTGTCGCCGGTCTACTGGCCGGCATGGCGCTCGGGTTCGCCGGATATTTCGGCGGGTTCGGAGCATTCGTTCTGGTGGCCGCCCTGGGCGCGGTCGGCTTCATCGCCGGCCGCTTCCTCGACGGTGACCTGGACCCCGGCGACTTCTTCCGGAGTCGCGAGCGCGGCGACCGGCGACGGTGACGGCGGTGACCGGGCGGATCGCCGCCGCCGAGCGGGGCGAGACCCGGATCGCCGACCGGGTCGTCGCCAAGATCGCCGCGCAGGCGGCCAAGGAAGCCGTCGACGATCCGCCCGAGAACGGGGCCTCCCCGCGCGCCACGGTCACCGTGCACCGCGACGCCGCCCGCGTACGGGTCAGCCTGGAGCTCGGCTACCCCTGCGACATCGGCCGTCAGTGCGGTGCCGTACGGACCAGGGTCGCCCAACGGGTCAGGACGCTGGCGGGCATGGACGTGCCCGAGGTGGCCGTCCAGGTCGAACGGCTGCACCCGGCCACGAGCGGAGCACAAGGGAGGGTCCGATGACCGAACCCGACGGACCCGCCGGCTCCACCCGGCGCCTGCCCACGGTGGGCCAGGAGCAGGACGGCGGCGACCTGCACACAGCCGACCGGAACACACCCGCCGCCGCACCCGACCGGGTCCCCACCCTGGAGCAGGGCGGCGGCCGGGCGGGCCGCTTCTGGTCCGCGCGCCGGGTGCCGGCCGCCCTGCTGGCCCTGGTGCTCCTGGGCGCCGCCGGACTGCTGCTCTACGACATCGCGGCCGTACGGGCGGGGCGTCCGGCCATGCAGTGGCGGCGCTCCCTCGCCGACGGCCTCGCCGAACGGCAGCTCGACGACGTCGCCGTGCTCGTCGGGGCGGGCGCCGCCGCACTGATCGGCCTCTGGCTGCTCCTGCTCGCCCTCACCCCCGGGCTGCGCGATCTGCTGCCGATGCGCCGCGACCGGGCCGGTGTACGCGCCGGGCTCGACCGCACCGCCGCCGCGCTGGTCCTGCGGGACCGGGCCGTGGAGGTGCCGGGCGTGCAGTCCGTCCGGGTCCGGATGGGCCGGAGCAGGGCGAAGGTGCGCGCGGTCTCCCATTTCCGGGAACTCGACGACGTACGCAACGACTTGGACACCGTGCTGGCCACGGCCGTCGGGGAGCTGGGGCTGGCGAAGCCGCCCGGTCTCTCCGTGCAGGTGCACCGCCCGGCGAAGAAGGGATGAGCCGCATGCGCTCCACCGTCAACCGGGTCCTGCTGGCCCTGGCCGGACTCCTGCTGATCGTCGTGGGCGGAGCGGTGCTCGCCGTCGGCCTCGGCGCCTCCCTGCCGTCCTGGTGGCCCTGGGACGGCAAGGGCGATGTGCTCCTCAGCGCCTCCGACCGGGGCCGCTGGCGCGACGAGGGCTGGTGGTGGCCGACCGTGATCGCGGTCCTCGCCGTGCTGGTCGTCCTCGCCCTGTGGTGGTTCCTCGCCCAGCTCCGCCGCGGCCGCCTCGCCGAGCTGCTGGTGGACAGCGGCGACGGCGAGGGCGCCCAGGTGCGCGGCCGGGCCCTGGAAGGCGTGCTCGCCGAAGAGGCGGGCGAGGTCGACGGGGTGGCCCGCGCCCAGGCGGCCCTGACCGGCCGCCGGACCGCGCCGCAGGCCCGCATCCGGCTGCTGATGGAGCCGCACGCCGCGCCCGAACGGGCCCTGAACGCGGTGGCCGACGGAGCGCTGGCCCACGCCCGCGAGTCGGCCGGTCTGGACGAGCTCCCGGCCGAGGTACGGCTGCGGGCCGTCAAGCACCGCGCGGAACGGGTGTCCTGACGGCCCGTGGTCGTACGGGGGAGACTTCCGGGCGTACGCGAGCGAGCCCAGCCCCTCAGAACCCGCGCCGCGACCCGCCGTCGACCGGCACCATGATCCCCGTCAGATACGAGGCGGCGGGGGAGAGCAGGAAGGCCGCGGTCCTCCCGAACTCCTCCGGTGTCCCGTAGCGCCGCAGCGGGATGCGCGCCTCGTTGGCCGTACGGGCCGCCTCGGCGTCGCCCGAGAGCGCGTCCAGCTCGCGGACCCGGTCGGTGTCGATCCGGGCGGGCAGCACGCCCACGACCCGGATGCCGCGCGGCCCCAGCTCGTCGGCGAGCGACTTGGCGAAACCGGCGAGACCGGGGCGCAGCCCGTTGGAGATGGTCAGTCCGCCGATCGGCTCGTGCACCGATCCGGAGAGGACGAAGCCGATGACACCGCCCTCGCCCAGCGCGGCGGCGGTCGTCCTGGCCAGCCGGACCGCCCCGAGGAACACCGACTCGAAGGCCGTCTGCCACTGGTCGTCGGTGTTGTCGGCGACGAAACCGGGCGCGGGCCCGCCGACGCTGACGAGAATGCCGTCGAGCCGCCCGAACCGCTCCCGCGCGGTGTCCACCAGCCGCTGGGCGGCGCCCGGGTCGGCGTTGTCGGCGGCGACGCCCACGGCGTCCGGGCCCAGCTCGGCCGCGGCCTCCTCGGCGCCCTTCTCGTCCCTCCCGGTGATGATCACCTTCGCTCCGTCGGCGGCCAGGGCGCGCGCCGTGGCGTTGCCGAGCCCCCGGGTCGCGCCCGTGACGATGTACACGCGGTCCTTCAGTCCAAGATCCATGGCCCTATCCTGCCGGGTCCGCCTGTGCACCGGCCAGGTCGACCGCCGAGTTGACCAGTCCGATATGGCTGAACGCCTGGGGGAAGTTGCCCAGCTGCCGCCCTGCCGTGACGTCGTACTCCTCGGCCAGCAGCCCCAGGTCGGTGCGGAGCTCCAGCAGATGCTCGAACAGCTCCCGCGCCTGGTCCGGCCTGCCGATCCGCTGCAACGCGTCCACCAGCCAGAACGAGCAGGCCAGGAACGCCCCCTCGCCGCCGGGCAGCCCGTCGACGGAGGCGCCCTCGGTGCTGTAGCGGCGGACCAGCCCGTCGCTGCCCAGCTCGGTGCGGACCGCGTCGACCGTGCCGATCACCCGGGGATCGTCCGGCGGCAGGAACCCGGTGCGCACGATGAGCAGCGTCGAGGCGTCCAGCTCCCGCGACCCGTACGACTGGGTGAAGGTGTTCCGCTCGGGGTCGTACCCCTTCTCGCACACCTCGGCGTGGACGGCGTCCCGCATCGCCCGCCAGCGGTCCGCGTCCCCGGGCAGCTCCGGGTTCTCCTCCAGCGAGCGCACCGCCCGGTCGGCGGCGACCCAGGCCATCACCTTGGAGTGCACGAAGTGGCGCCGGGCGCCCCGGATCTCCCACAGCCCCTCGTCCGGCTCGCGCCACGACGACTCCAGGAAGCCGAGCAGGCTGAGCTGGAGGTTCCAGGCGTGCGGCTTGTCGTCCAGACCGGCGACCTTGGCGAGCCGGAGGGCGTCGATGACCTCGCCGTACACATCCAGCTGACGCTGCCGGACCGCCGCGTTGCCGATGCGCACCGGGCGGGAGTTCTCGTACCCGGCGAGCCAGGGCAGCTCCATCTCGGGGAGCCGGCGCTCGCCCCCGAGCCCGTACATGATCTGGAGGTCCGCCGGGTCCCCGGCCACGGCCCGCAGCAGCCAGTCCCGCCAGGCCGCCGCCTCCTCCAGATACCCGGCCGAGACCATCGCCCCGAGGGTCAGCGTGGCGTCCCGCAGCCAGCAGAAGCGGTAGTCCCAGTTCCGTACGCCGCCGGTCTCCTCCGGCAACGAGGTCGTCGGGGCCGCCACGATGCCGCCGGTCGGGGCGTACGTCAGCGCCTTCAGCGTGATCAGCGAACGCAGCACGGCCTCCCGGTACGGGCCCTCGTACGTGCACCGGTCGGTCCACTTCGCCCAGTCGTGCAGGGTGTGCTTCAGCGCCTTGTGCGGGTCGATCAGCTTCGGGCGCGGGGAGTGCGAGGGGTGCCAGGTGAGCACGAACGCCACGCTCTCGCCCTCGGTGACGGTGAACGAGGAACAGGTGCTGAACTGCTGGCCCCACGTCTTGACCGGCGGTTCGCTGCGCAGCCAGACAGAGTCCGGCCCGGCGACCGCGACCCGGTGGCCGTGCGACTTCCGCACCCAGGGCACCACGGACCCGAAGTCGAAGCGCAGCCGCAGGACGGAGCTCATGTCGACGCTGCCGCTGACGCCCTCGACGATCCGCATCACATCGGGCGACTTGTCGCGCTGCGGCATGAAGTCGATGACCTTGACCGTGCCGGTCCGGGTCTCCCAGTACGTCTCCAGGACCAGCGAATCACCCGCGTAGCCGCGCCGGGTACAGGTGTCCGTCGGCCCGGCGCCCTGCGGGGCGATGCGCCAGTGTCCGTTCTCCTCGTCGCCGAGCAGGGCGGCGAAGCAGGCGCCGGAGTCGAAGCGGGGCAGGCAGAGCCAGTCGATCGAACCGCTCCTGCCGACGAGCGCGGCGGTCTGGAGATCGCCGATCAGGGCGTAGTCCTCGATACGTGGGGTCACGCTCAGGCATGTTCCCGAACCGGACCCCGGCCAACCAGCCAACCGGTGTGCCTGAGCTCTCAGGGCCTGCCCGTGGACCTGCGGCGGACTGCGGCTCAGGCGCTCGCCGGTGCGGGCTGCTCGGAGGCGTCGGAGGCCGGCTCACCCTTCGCGGCGGCCTCCTCGCGGTCGCGCTTCTCCCGCCGTACGAGGATGATCCAGCCGACCGGAACGGCGGCGACGAACAGCCACCACTGGACGGCGTACGCCATGTGCGCGCCGATCGAGCTGTCGTCGGGGGAGGGGATCTGCTCGGGCAGCCCGGCCGGGGACTCCGGGGCGGTCTGCTCGATGTAGCCGCCGAGGACCTTCCGGGAGAGGAGCTGGGACTGCTGCTCGCTGTTGATCAGCATCACCTGCCGGTCCGGCAGCCCTGCCAGGTCCTTGATGCCGCTGCTGCCGGTCGTCTCGTCCGCCTTGAGCCGCCCGGTGACGGTCACTTCGCCCCGGGGGGCGGGCGGCACGTCCGGGTACGCCGTCTGGTTGGGCGCGGCGGGGACCCAGCCCCGGTTGACCAGGACGGTACCGCCGTCCCTGAGGTCCAGCGGGGTCAGCACATGCACGCCGATCTTGTCGTCCGCCGACGTCCGCCGACGGACCACCACCTCGTGCTCGGTGTCGAACGTGCCCGTCGCGGTCACCGCACGCCAGTAGTCCGAGCGCGGGACGGTGTGCCCGGGGGAGGTGAGATCGGTGACCGGGGCCGGGTCGGCCTTGAGGTTCCGCGAGATCAGCTCGTTCTGCGCGACCCGGTGCTGATGCCGGTGCAACTGCCAGAAACCCAGCTCGACCATCGTCGGCATCAGTACGAGAGCGAGAAGGGTGAGGATCACCCACTGCCGGGTCAACAGGAAGCGGTACACCCCATGACCGTACAACCGGGGTCATGGGGTGCGGCACTCAGGGGTGGGTGCCGGGGCTGCCCGGCAGTGGTGGTTCTCCTCATACTTTGTCCACGATGCCCGCCTTCCCCTCGGCGCGGGCGCAGTGGGCGCCGCAGTACCAGTGCCCGTCGGCCTCGACGCCCTGCCCGATCACCTGGACCCGGCAGTGCTCGCAGATCGGCGCCATGCGGTGGATGGCGCAGGAGAAGCAGTCGAAGACGTGCACCGCACCCTGTGCGTGCACCTCGAAGGACATGCCGTAGTCGTTTCCGCAAACCTCACAACGTGCCATGCGCCACAGGGTGGGACGCCCGGCGGCGCCGGGCGAGCGGGCGCGGGGCGAGTCGCGCCCGGTTCACTCCGATGACGGGGTGGCCTGCGGCGGCACCGACCCCGGTGTGCCCCGGTCGGCGGGGGCCACATCGCGCAGCAGATGGGTGAAGGCGCTCTCGTCGACGATCGGTGTCCCGAACGCCGTGGCCTTCTGCGTCTTGGACGTCGCCGCGTCCGGGTCGTTGGTCACCAGCAGACTGGTCAGCCGCGACACACTGGTCGCCACGTGCAGACCCGCCTCCACCGCCCGGTCCTCCAGCAGCTCCCGGTCGACCGAGGTGTCCCCGGAGAACGCCACCCGCATCCCCTGCTGGAGCGGCTTCTCCTTCTCGTACCGCCCCGGATTGGGATACGGGCAGGCCGGCCGCTTCCGCGAGGGCCGCCAGCTGTTCGGCTGCCGCGCGGGCTGATACCCGACGCGCGGGGTGACGGGGGAGTCGGACCACTCGGTCAGCGGCCGGCACTCCAGCAACGGCAGCCGCACCCCGCCCCGGGCCGCCGCGTGCAGACTCGGCCGGAACGCCTCGGCCAGCACCCGGGCGTCGTCCAGGGCGTGGTGGGCGTGCTGCTGTACGACGCCGAAGTGGGCGGCGAGCGAGGCCAGCTTGTGGTTGGGCAGCGGCAGCCGCAGCTCCTTGGCGAGCGCGATCGTGCAGAGCCGCTGCTCGACGGGGGCGATCACCGAGGCCCGGGCGTACTCCCGGGCGATCATCGACCAGTCGAACGCCGCGTTGTGCGCGACGAGCACCCGGTCCGCGAGCCGCGCCGACAGCTCCTCGGCCACCTCCGGGAAGAGCGGCGCGCCTTCCAGCACATCGCTCGTCAGCCCGTGGATCCAGACGGGACCGGGGTCCCGCTGCGGATTCACCAGCGTGTACCAGTGGTCCTCGACATTGCCCAGGGCGTCCAGCCGGTAGACGGCGGCGGACACTATCCGGTCGTCGCGGGCGAGGCCGGTGGTCTCCACGTCGACGACCGCGTACCCCTGGGGGTAGGCGGTCGGCCACGGTGCGGCTGTCTGGCGGTCGTCGAGCATGGTCACAGAGAATACGGGCCGCGACTGACAGTCCCCTATTCGGTGGTCCCCGGGGTGGGTCAGGGGATGTGGACGATGCGCTCCGGGGGGAAGAGGTGGGTGCCGGTGGCGTGGGTGCCGTGGGCCAGGTGGATCGTCAGGTTCTCGCAGGCGGCGAGGGGGGTGAGGTCGTGAGTGCCCTCGTCTCCGTGGATGGCAAGGGTGGTGAGAGCGGGGAGGACGGCCAGCGGAGCGAGATCGGTCGGGTCGCAGTTGTTCAGGACCAGCTCGTTCAGGCGGTTGAGGGGCGCCAGCCGGCGCAGGTCGACGCGGTTCATGATGCTGAGGTTCAGCTGGGCCAGTCCGAACAGTGATGCTGCGGAGTCGAGCTGTTCCATGTGGGCCGGGGCGTAGAGCTCCAGGCGTTCGAGGCGCGGGAAGCGACTGCCGAGGTTTGTCAGCGGCAGGCATGCGGATTCGCGCAGCAGACAGAGGTAGGTCACCTGCTCGCAGACGGGTAGCTCCTCCGTGGCATGGCCGAGCGTCAGGTAATCGAGGTCTGGCATATCGCCCAACGGCGCGAGATCGAGTGCCGCGTGAAGGCCGACGAAGGAGAGCCGCTTCAGCCCTGGCCGCACCAGGGGAGCGATGTCCTGAACTGTCGCGCAGCGATACAGGTAGATGTGGGTGACCTGAGGCATCCGGGACAACGGCTGGAGGTCGATGAGTTCATCGTTATGGAAGACGGACACCCGTTTCGTCTCCGGCCGGGACCACAGCGCGGAGAGGTCGGGGTGGTCGCCCAGTACCTGCACGTTCTGGGCATACGGGATGTGCCGGAGTGCGGAGAGCTGTGCGGACGTCGTGACCATGACGTAGGCGTCGTCCCATCTCCGGGCGACCATGACCTCCCGTGCGAAGAGGTCCGCGTCGAAGTGCTGCCACGAGACGGAGATTTGCTGAGCAACCTGATAGCGGGTGTCGTCCCGGAATTGCTTGACGAGTTCGTACGCCGATTCGCTGCCCACGGTCGTCGCCGTCCGCACGACCGCCGCCGCTTCCCGCTCCGTCAACTCCTCCACCATCGACGCCAGCAGTTCCACCGCCAGATCGCCCACCTGGGCCAACTGGTCGATGGACTCCTGGCTCTCCGGCGGCAACAGCCCCGCCGTCCGCCCCTCCACCTCCCCCCGCACCCCAGGATCGAGCTCCGGCGCATGGGCCAGGCTCCCCGCCGCCAGCAGCACCAGCCGGTGCCCGTGCTCCGGCTCCGCGTCCGCGCGCTTCAGCAACCCCCGCAACAGCACCGCCCGCTCGTCCGGCCGGGCGTGCCCCACCGCCATCTGCACCACGTCGTCCCACTGGTCCTCGTGCGCGTGGCGGACCAGGACGCCGAAGTCGCGGGCCTCCACCGCCGCCTTCGCGCCCAGGTAGTCCTGGAACGTCCGGTGGACGAACCCCACCGAGCCCGGGGCCGGTTCGCGCAGGAGGCCGCTGCGGTTGAGGAGGTGCGTGAAGACCTGGTCAGGGGCGCCCCGGACCTGCGACATGGCCCGCATCCAGTCCGCGATCATGGCCACCGCCTCGTCCTGCCCGGCCTCGGCCAGCCCGTTCCGGATCAGCCAGTACGCGAGGTGTTGCAGCAGGGCCGTCTGCTCCTCGCGGGTCAGGTCGACGCCCTCCACCCCGACGATCTCGCGTTCCGTGTCGCGCCGGACCAGCAACATGTCGAGCGCCGCGTCGTACAGCTCCTTGCGGGCCCGGGGCAGCTGCATCCGCCGGTCCCGGTTCAGCGCGCAGAGCAGGGCGCACATCAGCGGGTTCGTCGCGAGCAGCCCCAGGTCCCGGCGGGTGCCGACCGCGCGGCGGAGCGCGCTCTCGTAACGGTCCAGCTCGGCGCGCTCTGCGTCGGACCGGCACCCCGAGCGGGCCGCCCGGTGCCAGTGGCTGACGAAGGCGCGAACGTCCTCCTGCTTCATCGCCAGCAGAGTGTGAGGCTCGAAGCCGGAGCCGGACAACCAGCTCTCGGGGACGGCGGAGGGGCGGGTCGTCACCACGTACTTGGCCTGGGGATACGCGACGATCAGATCCTTCAGCCAACGCTCCGTGCGCTTGCGCAGCCGCTCCGGCACCTCGTCGACCCCGTCCACCAGCACCAGCGCCCGGCCCTGCCGCATCAGCCGGTCCGCCCACCCCGCCGGGGCCGAGCCGTGCAGCGGAACCCCGGCAGCCCGCAGGAACTCCTCCGGCGCGGGCAGCACATCGAGGGCCGTGAAGGCACGCAGGCGCAGCACGAAGGGGACGCACCGGTTCCAGCCGGCCAGCTCATCCCCGAATGACTGCCGCGCCGCGTTCAGCGCCAGCCACTGCACCAGCGTGCTCTTGCCGGAACCGGCCGGTCCGCGCAGCAGCAGCCGGTCCCGCTCACCGAGAGCCTGCTCGATCCTGACCGTCGTCCGGACCGGGTGCCCCAGACCCAGCAAATCCGCAGTCCCGTACTCCCCGCTGACCTCCAGGCCGATGTACGCCGTCTCCAGCGGCCACCCGCCCGCCGACCTCCCCAGTGTCAGCCCGAACAGCTCCACCCGGCTGTTGGCCACCGCCACGAACTCCGCGTACCGGTCCTCGAACTCCAGGTCCGCCGCGTCCGGGCGCGGGCCGACCCGGGCCCGTACGTCCTCCACCAGCTCCCGCGCCCGCCCCGCCGACCGGACCTGCTCCACCGCCGCCCGCGCCGTGAACGTCGGGTGGGCGGTCAGCTGCTCCACCAGATGCGCGCAGCAGCGGCCGAGGAGGTCCTCGTACAGCTCGCGGGCGCGCTCCGAGAGCCCGGCGGCGGGGGCCGACAGCTCCGCCCGCAGCCGCTCCGGGTCCAGCTCCAGCGCGAACAGCCGGTCGGTATCCGGGACGTCGGCCGCGAACGTGTCCTGTACGGAGGTGAGCGCGGCCAGCCGCTCGTGCTCGGGGAGGCCCGCGTAGGAGCCGTCCATCCGCCCTGCCAGCACCTTCGCCAGCCGGTCCGGCTTTGCCGGGCGGGGGAGCGGACGGACCGGGTCCGGGACCAGGCCCGCGCCCGGTCTCGGGGTCAGCAACGCCTTGGCCGCCGCGCCGATCACCGTCGTGGCCAGCCGAAGCAGGGCAACTTCCGTACCGGACACGTGCGTTCCTCCCCCTCGACGGCACACGTTCCGCAGATCCTACGGCCGCTCCCTTGGCAGAAGGTGCCAAAGACTGCTGACAACAGGTCTCGCATACTTGTGGGTAACAACGTCTAGCCCTCATCGACCGGCGGCCCTACGGTGCTCGCATGGAGCCGAACCTGCCCGATGTCGTGCTGTGGTCAATACCGGCCTTCGTGCTGCTCACCGTGATCGAGATGGTCAGCTACCGCCTCCACCCGGACAAGGACGCCGCCGGGTACGACACCAAGGACGCCGCGACCAGCCTCACCATGGGGCTCGGCAGCCTCGGGTTCGACCTGCTGTGGAAGATCCCCGTCCTCGCCATCTACATGGGGGTCTACGAGCTGACGCCGCTGCGGGTGCCCGTGCTGTGGTGGACGGTCCTGCTGATGCTCCTGGCCCAGGACTTCTTCTACTACTGGTCCCACCGGGGCCACCACGTCATCCGGATCCTGTGGGCCTGCCATGTGGTCCACCACTCCAGCCGGAAGTTCAACCTCACCACCGCGCTGCGCCAGCCCTGGACCTCCGCCACCGTCTGGCCCTTCTACCTGCCGCTGATCGCCTGCGGTGTGCATCCGGCGGCGCTCGCGTTCTGCCAGTCGGCCAACCTCGTCTACCAGTTCTGGGTCCACACCGAACGGGTCGGCAAGCTTCCGCGCCCCTTCGAGTACGTCCTGAACACGCCCTCCCACCACCGCGTCCACCACGCCTCGCAGGGCAGCTACCTGGACCGCAACTACGGCGGGATCCTGATCATCTGGGACCGGATGTTCGGCTCCTTCGCGGCCGAGACCGAGCGGCCCGTCTACGGGCTCACCAAGAACATCTCCACCCACAACCCGCTGCGCGTGGCCACCCACGAGTACGCCGCCATCGCCCGGGACATCCGGGCGGCCGGGAGCTGGAGCGAGCGCGCCGGGCGGGTCTTCCGGGGGCCGGGGTGGCAGCCCGCGCCGAAGCGGGGGGCGGTACCTGTATCCGGCGAAGCACCCACCCCCGTACCTGCCGAAGCTCCCGCACCCGCTCCCGTACCCACTCAGGCCACCACCCCGGAGCACACCCGATGAGCGCCACCGCGTCCCGCCCCACTCGTCCGGGCGGACCGGAGACGGCGGGGGCCGGTCGGTTCGCCCGGCCCCTCCTCGTGGCCTTCCTCCTGGTCGCCGCCGTCGACCTGGCCGGGCTCCTCGCCGGTCTCGACACCGTCCACCTGGTCGCCAAGCCGCTGCTGATGCCGCTGCTCGCCGGGTACACCGCCGTCCGGGGCGGGCCCCGGCTGCTGGTCGTCGCCCTGTTGTTCGGGTGGGGCGGTGATGTGTTCCTGCTCGCCGACAACGACCTCGCGTTCCTCCTCGGGATGGGCTCCTTCGCCTTCGGCCATGTCTGCTATCTGACGCTCTTCGGCCGGGACCGGGCCCCCGCGTCCCTGGCCACGGCGATCGCGTACGTCCTCGTCCTCGCCGTCTTCCTCGTCCTGATCTGGTCCGACCTCCCGGCGGAGCTGCGCGTTCCGGTGGCCGGGTACAGCCTGCTGCTCACCGCGATGGCGTGGCGGGCCGGTGTCCTCGGCCGGTACGCGGCGGCCGGCGGGGCGCTCTTCCTGCTCTCCGACGCCCTGATCGCCACCGGCATCGCCGAGTGGCCGCGACTGCCCGCCCCCGACTTCTGGGTGATGCTCACCTACATCGCCGCACAGCTCCTGCTGGCCCTCGGTGTGCTCGGGGCGAGGGCACGGGCTGCCTCCCCGCCCGTCACGCCGTAGCGGCCGTACGCCACCGGGGAGCGTCCGCACCGAGGTGCCCCGGCGGGCTCGGCCACTCGGCCGGGCCACCGCCCGGGGGTGTCACCGGGGACCGGGCCGCCGGTCCGCCGCGCGGCCAGCTCCGCCGCCAGTGCGCAGACCGCGACGGTGGAACGGGCCCCTATGGCACCCGGACCCCCTGTCGGCGGTGTGGGTCCGGCCGCTCATGGCGAGGGCCCGGGAGGGAACACCCCCCCCGGGGGCCCTCGCTCACCGCTCCGTCACGCGCCTACCAGCGGACCGCGTCCAGCGCGTCCACCACTCCGGCCCCGTAGAAGCCGTTGTAGAGCTTCGTGCCCTCGCAGACCGCGTCGACGGTCCCGTCGCCGTCGATGTCGTACGGCGCACCGCACGCCTTCGCGTCCGCCTGGAGGCCCAGCAGCACCTTCACCGCGGCCGGAGAGGCGTAGGGGTGGCGGGACTTGATCAGGGCCACGACGCCCGCGACGTGCGGGGACGCCATCGACGTACCGGCCTTGTAGCCGAACCGGCCGCCCGGCAGCGTGGAGAGGATCAGCCCGTTGACGGCCGGCGGCTCGGGGGTCTGGAAGACCGTCGAGTCACCGCCCGGGGCCGCCACGTCGATGATGCCCTTGCCGTAGTTGGAGAACGAGGACTTCAGGCCCTTGGCTCCCGTCGAGGAGACCGTCACGACCCCCGGCAGCATGGTCGGGATGTCGGGGCAGACGCGCGGGTCGATGGTCCGGGTGACCGTCTCGGAGTCGTTCGGGCTGGTCCGGTCCACGATCGAGCGGGACGACAGGTCGTGGCGGGCGTTGCCCGCGGCGGCCACGTGGACCGTGCCCTTGCGCTCGGCGTACTTGACGGCACGGGTGAGCGACTCCACCAGGGCGCCCTGGTCCGGGTCGTTCTTGCAGGCGAACAGCCACGGGTCGGTGTAGTAGCTGTTGTTCGTCACGTCGACGCCCTGCTCGGCCGCCCAGAGGAAGCCGCAGACGACGGCCTCGGTGTAGAAGTAGCCGTCCGGGGTGGAGACTTTGATGCCGGAGACCTTCACGCCCGGCGCCACACCGGTCACCCCGAAGCCGTTCTTCGCGGCGGCGATGGTGCCCGCCACATGCGTGCCGTGGTCGCTCTCGCCCGCCGCCGGACGCCAGGAGCCGGCGGTGGTGTCCGGAGCGCCCGTGACGCAGTTGGCGGAGGCGGCCCGGTCGAAATTGGGCGCCAGGTCCGGGTGGGTGTCGTCGACGCCCGTGTCGATGACGGCGACCGTCACCTTCTTCGAGCCCAGCGACTTCTGGTGCGCCTTGTCCGCCTTGATCGCGGGCAGCGACCACTGGAGCGGCTCCAGCGGGTCCTCGTCCGCCGTCGCCGCTGCCGCCGCCGCGGCCGCCTGGGCCTCGGTCAGCGGCTGCGCTATGGCACCGACGTCCTTCGTGGCCTGCGGCACGATCGGGTTGGTCCGGGTCGCACCGGCCGACTCCACACCCCGTACGCCCCGGATCGTCTCCCCGAAGGCCGGGTTCTGCGAGTGGGCGACGATCACGCCGATCCGGTCGTACGAGATGACGACCGTGCCACCGGCCTGCTTGACGGCCTTCTCCACCTGCTGGACGGCCGCGCGGCCGGTGCCGGTGTTGACGACGTAACTCAGCTTCGGGCCGTCGGTCCGCGGGGTCGCGGCGGCCGGGGCGCCGATGGGCGCGGCCGTGGCCGTCGCCACGGGCAGGAAGCCGAGCGAGGCGACGAGCGCGAGTCCGACGGGCAGCGCGAGCGCGCGGGTCCGCCTCGATACCGGATGGGCCGCGCGGGTCCGCCTCGGTGCCAGATGAGCCATGGGGTCTCCACATCATCCGTGCCGGTCGACCGGACACCGGGCGTGTCCGGTCGCGTACATGACGAGTGAAGCTATCGCTGATCTTCCCGGCGCATCAACGATTCGGGGCAAGTGAGTTCGAAGAGTGCACCTGTGCGGCCGAATGCGTACGGGTGACTTCCGGCCACCGGGGCCGGTTTCCGGTCACCGGGCATGAGGCCGAGAAGGCGAAAGATCGCGTGAACCGCTTCGTCGCGCCCTCCGTGCCGTTGTCCAGGAGGCACATCACCCCCCCGGTAAGCGAGGCCTCCCCATGACACCCGCCGTCCCCCAGACCACCGCACCCGCGTCGCGAGGAGATTCCGTGGCTACCGATGCACCGCCGCCCGAGGGCCGTGTCGACACCAGCCCTGCCCAGCCCACCACCGAGGCGTACAACGCGGTGCAGGCGAGTGCCGAGTTCGCCGACCTGCGCCGCTCGTTCCGCTCCTTCGCCTTCCCGCTCACCGTCGCCTTCGTCACCTGGTACCTGCTCTACGTCCTGCTCTGCAGCTACGCGGGCGACTTCATGGGCACCAAGATCCTCGGCAACATCAACATGGCGCTCGTCCTCGGCCTCGCCCAGTTCGCCACCACCTTCCTCATCGCCTGGCTCTACTCCCGGCACGCCGCCACCAAGCTCGACCCGAAGGCCGAAGCGATCAAGTCCCGTATGGAGGCCGACGCATGAGCGCCGCCCACGCCCTGCACCCCACCGTCCAGCTCGCCGCCGACAGCGCGGGCGAGCACCGGCCGCTGATCATCACCCTGTTCGCCGCCTTCGTCGTGGCGACCCTCTTCATCACCGTATGGGCGGGCCGTCAGACCAAGAGCGCCGCCGACTTCTACGCGGGCGGCCGCCAGTTCACCGGATTCCAGAACGGGCTCGCGGTCTCCGGCGACTACATGTCCGCCGCGTCCTTCCTCGGTATCGCGGGCGCCATCGCCCTCTTCGGCTACGACGGCTTCCTCTACTCCATCGGCTTCCTCGTCGCCTGGCTCGTCGCCCTGCTCCTGGTCGCCGAACCCCTGCGCAACTCCGGCCGCTACACGATGGGTGACGTCCTCGCCTACCGGATGCGCCAGCGCCCCGTGCGCACCGCCGCCGGCACGTCCACCATCGTCGTCTCGATCTTCTACCTGCTGGCCCAGATGGCCGGGGCCGGCGTCCTCGTCTCGCTGCTGCTCGGCATCACCAGCGACTTCGGGAAGATCGTCATCGTCGCCCTGGTCGGCGTGCTGATGATCCTGTACGTCACCATCGGCGGCATGAAGGGCACCACCTGGGTGCAGATGGTCAAGGCCGTCCTGCTCATCGCGGGCACCCTGCTCATCACCTTCCTGATCCTGCTGAAGTTCAACTTCAACATCTCCGACCTGCTCGGCACCGCCGCCAGCAACAGCGGCAAGGGCGCCGCCTTCCTGGAGCCCGGCCTGAAGTACGGCGTCTCCGGCATCTCCAAGCTGGACTTCATCTCGCTCGGCCTCGCCCTGGTCCTCGGCACCGCGGGCCTGCCGCACATCCTGATCCGCTTCTACACCGTGCCCACCGCCAAGGCCGCCCGTAAGTCCGTGAACTGGGCGATCGGCATCATCGGCGCCTTCTACCTGATGACGATCGTGCTCGGCTTCGGCGCCGCCGCGATCCTCAACCCCGACGACATCGTCGCCTCGAACAAGGCGGGCAACACGGCGGCGCCACTCGCCGCCCTGGAGATCGGCGGCGGCTCCGGATCCACCGGCGGCGCCATCCTCCTCGCGGTGATCTCCGCCGTCGCCTTCGCCACCATCCTGGCCGTCGTCGCCGGACTCACCCTCGCCTCCTCCTCTTCCTTCGCGCACGACATCTACGCCAACGTGATCCGCAAGGGACAGGCCACCGAGAAGGAGGAGGTCCGCGCCGCACGGTGGGCCACCGTCGCCATCGGTGTCGTCTCGATCGCGCTGGGAGCGCTCGCCCGCGACCTGAATGTGGCCGGTCTGGTGGCCCTCGCCTTCGCGGTCGCCGCCTCCGCCAACCTGCCGACGATCCTCTACAGCCTCTTCTGGAAGCGGTTCACCACCCAGGGGGCCCTCTGGTCCATCTACGGAGGACTCTCCTCCTCCGTCCTCCTGGTGCTCTTCTCGCCGGTCGTCTCCTCCAAGCCGACGTCGATGTTCCCGAGCGTCGACTTCGCCTGGTTCCCGCTGGAGAACCCCGGCCTGATCTCGATCCCGCTCGGCTTCCTGCTCGGCTGGGTCGGCTCCCTCATCTCCAAGGAGAAGCCCGACACGGACAAGTACGCCGAGCTGGAGGTCAAGTCCCTCACCGGCACCGGAGCGCACTGAGAGAAGGAATTCACCGAGCCGTTCGGCTCATCACCCACTGTGCGGTCCGGGCCGCGTCGTAGAGTCCTACGACGCGGCCCGGCCGCACCTCGTGGCAAACGGGCCCCTGCGATGTCACCGGTCTCACGTAGGCTCGGAAGAGATCGACCGTACCGACGACACCACCGGGGGAGGGGAGCCACCGTGCTCATCGACACCTATGACAGGGTCGCCACCGACCTGCGCGTGTCACTGACCGACAAGTGCAATCTGCGGTGCACCTACTGCATGCCCGAAGAGGGCCTTCAGTGGCTCGGGAAGAGCCAGCTGCTCTCCGACGACGAGATCGTGCGCCTGATCCGCATCGCGGTGACCTCGCTCGGCATCACCGAGGTCCGCTTCACCGGCGGGGAGCCCCTGCTCCGCCCCGGCCTCGTCTCCATCGTCGAGCAGTGCGCGGCGCTCACCCCGCGCCCCCGTATGTCGCTCACGACCAACGGCATCGGCCTCAAGCGGACCGCCGCCGCCCTCAAGGCCGCAGGCCTCGACCGGGTCAACGTCTCGCTGGACACCCTGCGCCCCGACGTCTTCAAGACCCTCACCCGCCGCGACCGCCACAAGGACGTGCTGGAAGGGCTCGAAGCCGCCCGCGAGGCCGGCCTCACCCCGGTGAAGGTCAACTCCGTCCTGATGCCGGGACTCAACGACGACGAGGCCCCCGAGCTGCTGGCCTGGGCCGTCGCCCACGACTACGAGCTCCGCTTCATCGAGCAGATGCCCCTGGACGCCCAGCACGGCTGGAAGCGCGACGGCATGATCACCGCGGGAGACATCCTCGCCTCGCTGCGCACCCGCTTCACCCTCACCGCCGAGGACGACGAGGCCCGCGGCTCCGCCCCCGCCGAGCGCTGGACCGTCGACGGCGGCCCGCACCGCGTCGGGGTGATCGCCTCGGTCACCCGCCCGTTCTGCGGCGCCTGCGACCGCACCCGGCTCACCGCCGACGGCCAGATCCGCACCTGCCTCTTCGCCCGCGAGGAGACCGACCTGCGCGCCGCCCTGCGCTCGGACGCGCCGGACGCGGAGATCGCCCGGCTCTGGAAGGTCGCCATGTGGGGCAAGAAGGCGGGCTCCGGACTGGACGACCCGTCCTTCCTCCAGCCCGACCGCCCGATGTCGGCGATCGGCGGCTGACGGCAGGCCCTCAGGCCCTCAGGCTCCGGACCCGGACTCCCCCTGGGATCCGCTCCCGGACTCCCAGTCCTTCAGCGCCACGACGTCCTTGAGGAACCCGCGTACCCCCAGGAACTGCGACAGATGCTCCCGGTGTTCGTCACAGGCCAGCCAGGTCTTGCGCCGCTCGGGCGTGTGCAGCTTGGGGTTGTTCCAGGCGAGCACCCACACCGCGTCGGCCCGGCAGCCCTTGGCGGAACAGATGGGGGCACCGGCGGCACTCTCGGCGGACGTCTCGGGAAAGATCACGGGACCAGCCTAAGTCAGGTGCTGTACGCGCTGACCGACGCATCCCCGGCCGGAGAAAAGGCGACGCCGAGCAGCCACGGGGGGAGCTGCCCGGCGTCGGTCCGTCGCTCCGACGGGGGATGCGGAGCGCACTCGAAGTATGTCATGGGCACCGGGGTGCGGTGCACCGGAACGTCATGATTGATCTGAGCTTTTCCTGAGCTTTCCCCGGGCTTCGCGGGACACACGGGCTCAGGCGTGCTCCTGTGACGGTGGCGTCCGCCCGGCCCGCCCCTCGGCCCCCGCCGACTCCGCGCGGCCTGCCCCCGGAGCCGCCTCCACGGCGGGCCGCATCGGCGCCGAGATGTACGTCGACGGAAGCGAAGGGACGTTCTCCCGGCCCGCGTTGGCGATGACCACCGCCACGTACGGCAGCAGCACTCCCAGCACCAGCGCCACGATCGCGACATGCCGCTCCACGTTCCACAGCACCGCGGCCAGCACCACCGACACCGTACGCACGGACATCGAGATCACATAGCGCCGCTGTCTGCCCCGCACATCGTCGGCCAGACCCTGCCGGGCCCCCGTGATCCGGAAGACCTCGTCACTCTTCCGCAGTATGTGTTCCACCACCAGATCTCTGTGCCGGACGCTCCGGGACCGGGCCGCATCCACGGTACGCCGGGCCCGCGCCGGACCGGAGACCGGGGCGCGCCCCACCGCCGGCCCACCCGGATGGCTCTGACCGGAGTGCGGCCCCGGGAGGGGCGGCCAAGACTGGGCGGACGCGCACTCCGCGCCGTACGAGGAGGCGAAATGAGCTGGTTGTGGGCAATCATCGTGGGCCTGGTGCTCGGTGTGATCGCACGGGCGATCCTGCCGGGCAAGCAGGACATCCCGCTCTGGCTGACGGCCGTCTTCGGCATTCTCGGAAGCATCATCGGTAATGCCGTGGCCGGCTGGATCGGTGTCGAGGACACCAAGGGCATCGACTGGATCCGCCATCTGCTCCAGCTGATCGGTGCCGTGGCCGTCGTCGGCGTCGGAGACATGGTCTGGCAGTCCGTCCGCGGCAACAAGCGCAGAACCTGACCCGGGCCGGACACCACAGCGCCGCGGCCGGACACGCGAGGAAGAGCGT
>NZ_JBHYVE010000035.1:68883-71387 GCF_042750035.1 Streptomyces sp. NPDC059452 | reverse complement strand
CGCCCGGTTACATTCCGAACCCGGAAGCTAAGCCTTTCAGCGCCGATGGTACTGCAGGGGGGACCCTGTGGGAGAGTAGGACGCCGCCGAACAATCTTTCAAGGACCCCTGGTCCCAGCGTTCAACGCTGGGACCAGGGGTCCTTTTGTTTTTGTCGAAGCGCGTCGGACCGTCGGCTGCGCGAGAATGTCTGTGGTACCCGAAGACAGGAG
Organism: Streptomyces sp. NPDC059452; assembly: GCF_042750035.1. Lineage (NCBI taxonomy): Bacteria > Bacillati > Actinomycetota > Actinomycetes > Kitasatosporales > Streptomycetaceae > Streptomyces > Streptomyces sp. NPDC059452. The sequence continues at coordinate 71,175 of NZ_JBHYVE010000035.1, read as the reverse complement.
TCACACCCATGTCCACCAACTCTCCCGACGATCGTCCGGAGCGCGAGCCGCGTCGCCGGGACGGTGGTGACCGGGGCGGTTACCGCGGTGGTCGTGACGACCGGTCCGGTTCCGCAGCACCGCGCCGCGACAACGACCGAGGCCCCCGTCGCGACGACAGCCGGCCGACCGGCGGCGGCTCCGGTGGCGGTTTCCGCCGTGACGACCGGGATCGTGGACCGCGTCGTGACGACAACCGGGGCGGTGGCTCCGGTGGCGGGTTCCGTCGGGACGACAACCGTGGTGGCGGCTCCGGCGGTGGGTTCCGCCGTGAGGATCGCGGTGGTGGGTTCCGTCGTGATGATGACCGTGGTGGTCGTCCCAGTGGTGGTGGGTTTGAGCGTCGTGACGATCGGCCGCGTGGGCCGCGTCGCGATGACGACCGCCGCCCCAGCGGCGGCGGCTTCCCCCGTGATGACCGTGGCGGCAAGGCCGGTGCCGGGTTCCGCCGCGATGACAACCGGGGCGGTGGCTCCGGTGGTGGCTTCCGGCGTGACGATCGCGGTGGCCGCCCGTCCGGTGGTGGGTTTGAGCGTCGTGATGACCGGCCGCGTGGGCCGCGTCGCGATGACGACCGCCCCAGCGGCGGCGGCTTCCGTCGTGACGACAACCGGGGTGGCGGCTCCGGCGGTGGGTTCCGCCGTGAGGATCGCGGTGGTGGGTTCCGTCGTGATGATGACCGTGGTGGTCGTCCCAGTGGTGGTGGGTTTGAGCGTCGTGATGATCGGCCGCGTGGGCCGCGTCGCGATGACGACCGCCCCAGCGGCGGCGGCTTCCGTCGGGACGACAACCGGGGCGGTGGCTCCGGTGGCGGGTTCCGTCGGGACGACCGTGACCGGGGCGGAAACACCGGTGGTGGCTTCCGGCGTGATGACAACCGTGGTGGCGGCTCCGGTGGCGGGTTCCGTCGGGACGACCGGGACCGCGACCGGGATCGTGAGCCTCGTCGTGATGATGACCGTGGTGGTTACCGCGGTGGTTCGCAGCGTGATGACCGTGGTGGCCGCCCGTCCGGTGGTGGGTTCGAGCGTCGTGACGATCGGCCGCGTGGGCCGCGTCGCGATGACGACCGCCCCAGCGGTGGCGGCTTCCGGCGTGATGACAACCGGGGCGGTGGCTTCCGCCGCGACGACCGGGACCGGGGCGGGGACCGTGGTGGCTACCGCGGTGGGCAGCGTGACGACCGCGACCGTGGCGGATTCCGTGGCCGGGACGACCGGGACCGGGACCGGGAGCCGATCAAGCGGCTGCCCATCCCCGACGACGTCACCGGCGACGAGATCGACAAGGACGTACGCCAGGAGCTCATGAGCCTGCCGAAGACCCTTGCCGAGGATGTCGCGCGCAACCTCGTCATGGTGGCCCGGCTGATCGACGAGGACCCGGAGGAGGCGTACGCGTACGCCCGTATCGCTCTGCGGCTGGCCTCGCGTGTCGCCGCCGTGCGGGAAGCGGCCGGGTTCGCCGCCTACGCGACGCAGAAGTACGCGGAGGCGCTCGCCGAGTTCCGGGCGTCCCGTCGGATGACCGGGTCCGTGGACCTGTGGCCCGTCATGGCGGACTGCGAGCGCGGTCTCGGCCGGCCCGAGCGGGCGATGGCCATGGCCGGTGAGCCCGAGGTGCAGAAGCTGGACAAGGCCGGCCAGGTCGAGATGCGGCTGGTGGCTGCCGGTGCCCGTCGGGACATGGGGCAGATCGATGCCGCCATCGTCACGCTCCAGGGCCCCGAGCTCGCCTCCAACTCCATCCAGCCGTGGACGCCGCGTCTCCGTTACGCGTACGCGGACGCGCTGCTGGAGGCGGGCCGCGAGGACGAGGCCCGTGAGTGGTTCGGCAAGGCCCTGGAGGCCGACAAGGACGGCTCGACCGACGCGTCGGACCGGCTCGCCGAGCTGGACGGGGTGGAGTTCGTCGATGCCCTGGGTGACGACGAGGCCGTGGAGATCGTCGAAGTCGACGGATCCGTCCTCTCCGTCGACGACGCCCCCGAGGGCGACGATGACGAGCGTGATGAGGACGACGAGAACGACGATGAGGACGAGCTCGGCGGTGGGGCGGACAAGGCCTAGGCGCTGATCTCGTAAAAGCTGACGGCCGGCAGCTGCCCGCCGTCAGTCGGGAACAGGAGAGAGGGGGGGGGGGGGGCCCCGGGGGGCCGCCCCCCCACCCGCCCCCCCCGCGGTTCTGCGAGGAGGGCCCGCGGCCCCCGGACGCCCCCCGGGGCCCGCCGGGGGGGGGGCGGGGGGGGGGGGG
>NZ_JBHYVE010000035.1:0-68873 GCF_042750035.1 Streptomyces sp. NPDC059452 | reverse complement strand
TCCCCAGGGAGTACCGCCCCTCTCTCCTGCGCCGACCGGTTTCCTCAGTCGAGCGCCAGGCTCCGCATGACCAGGCCCGTCGCCGGCTTCGGGCCGAACGATGTCGACTTACGGGGCATGGTGACGCCCTGCCTGGCCAGGTCCCGGACGACCTCTTCGCGTACCGGGTGCATGAGCACCGCCGTGGCGCCGAGCCGTTCCGCCTGTTCGACGGCTGCCTCGGTGTCGTGGATGTAGCCGATGTGTTCGGGGGCGTCGGGGATCCGCCAGACCTCGTCGAGCAGCGCCGAGTGAAGGACCGTCGCGTCCAGCGTGCGCCACGCCTCGGGGCGGTCCGTCCGGATCGTACGGGCCAGCAGGGCCGGGTCCGGGCGGTCCACCAGGTGGAAGCCGCCGTCGCCTGCGAGGAGGAACGCGTTGCCCTCCGCCGCCGCACCGGCCAGGGCGTCGAGCGCGCGGGGGAGCGGGCCTTCCACCGTACGGATCCGGAAGAGGCCCGAGAGTCCTTCGAGCGCCCGGGCCACCGGCAGGCCCCGCAGGAGCCGGTGGATCGCGCGGACCTGGAGCGGGTGGCGGGTCGTGTCGACGAGCAGGACCAGGCCGAAGTCCCAGGGGCCCGGGGCGGTCCGCTCCCGCTGGAGCCGGAGGTAGGTGGCCCAGCGGTGGTGGCCGTCGGCGATCAGGGCCTGGTGGTGGGCCAGGTCCGTCTCGATCGCGGTGCGCTCGGCCGGGTCGGTGACCGCCCAGAGGCGGTGGTGGAACCCGTCCTCCGTCGTGGTGGAGAGCAGCGGGGGGCGCTCGGCCGTGCGCTCGATGACCTCCGCCGCGCCTTCCCGGTCCCGGGTGCCGTCGCTGCGGTAGGTCAGCAGCAGCGGCTCCAGGTGGGCCTGCATCGTGCGCATCAGCTCCGCGCGGTCCGCGACGACGTCATCCATGACGTCCTCGTGCGGCAGGACGATGCCCTCGGCGGCGGGGGAGAGGGCCAGGGCGCCGATCAGGCCGCGCTGGAGGATCTGGTCGTTGCGCTGCTCGTAGACGTACAGCGCGGGCGTCGGGTCCGGGGCGATGACGCCCTCGGTCAGCCAGCGCTCCAGCGTCCTCGCCGCCTGCCGGTGCCGGTCCCCGGCGGTGTCCGCCTGGGGGAGGATGAGGCGCACGATGTTGTGCGGGTCCGCCGATTCCAGGTGGTGCAGACCGTCGGGCCGGACGACCACGTCGTACGGGGGCGAGGTCACCGCGGCGAGGCTGCCGACCCGCTCGGGGACGTAACGCAGTCCGCGGAACGGGATCAGCCGCAGCCCCTGCTCATCGGGACCTGAAGTGTTCATTTGAGCATCGTATGTGTGCACCGGGCATGCGCGATGATCGGGGGAGATTCACGGATGAGGAGCAGAGCCGATATGAGCCAGCAGCAGGACAGGTACCGCCCCTCGGGGAGCAGCGCGGCGCTGAGCGCGGCCTACGACACGGCTCTGCTCGACCTGGACGGGGTGGTGTACGCGGGGGGCGAGGCGATCGTCCACGCCGTGGAGTCGCTGACCACCGCGCGGGACGGCGGGATGCACCTCGCGTACGTCACCAACAACGCCCTGCGCACGCCGGACGCGGTGGCGGAGCACCTGACGGAGCTCGGTGTGCCCGCCGAGGCCGCCGACGTGATCACCTCGGCCCAGGCGGTCGCCCGGCTGATGGCCGACCAGCTGCCCGCCGGGTCCCGGGTGCTGGTCGTCGGCGGCGAAGGGCTGCGGGTCGCCCTGCGGGAGCGCGGTCTGGTGCCGGTGGAGTCGGCGGACGACGGGCCGGTGGCCGTGGTCCAGGGGTACGGGGGGCCGGAGCTGGCGTGGGGGCGGTTCGCCGAGGCGAGTTACGCCGTCGCGCGCGGGCTGCCGTGGTACGCGTCCAACACCGACCTGACCATTCCGGGTGCCCGCGGCATCGCGCCCGGCAACGGCGCCGCCGTGGAGGTCGTACGGATCGCCACCGGAGCCGAACCGCAGGTCGCGGGCAAGCCGTTGCCGCCGATGCACCGGGAGACCGTGCTGCGGACCGGGGCGGAGCGGCCGCTCGTCGTCGGGGACCGGCTGGACACGGACATCGAGGGCGCGTTCAACGGGGGCGTGGACTCGCTGCTCGTGCTGACCGGGGTGACGGACGCGGCCCGGCTGCTCGCCGCCCCGCCGCAGCACCGGCCGACCTATGTGGACCGGGACCTGCGGGGGCTGCTCACCGGGCAGCCCGAGGTGACGGACGCGGGCGGCGTCTTCCGGTGCGGGGGGTGGACCGCGGTCGTACGTGACGGGGAGGAGCTGGTCCTGGAGGGCGAGGGGGACCCGCTGGACGGGCTGCGGGCGCTCTGCGGTGCCGCGTGGACCTTCGCCGGGGACGGGGCGTTCGGGCTGGACACGGGCAAGGCCGTCGCCGCGCTCGGGCTGTAGCCGCCCGGGACCCGGGGTCAGGGGTGCCAGGAGGAAGATAGGCTAACCTAACTTGGTGTTGGTCGGAGGTCTGCCCGGCCCTGATCCGCCGGACACCCTCTGACTCCGGGAGTACGACCATGCAGCGCCTCACCGCAGAATCGGTGACCCTCGGCTACGACCAGCGGGTCATCGCCGAGGATCTCTCGGTCGAGATACCCGACAACTCCTTCACCGTGATCGTCGGGCCCAACGCCTGCGGCAAATCGACGCTGTTGCGCTCGCTCGCCCGGATGCTGAAGCCGAGCCGGGGGCAGGTGCTGCTCGACGGGCAGATCATCCACCAGCTGCCCGCGAAGAAGGTCGCCCGGACGCTGGGGCTGCTGCCGCAGTCCTCCATCGCGCCCGACGGCATCACGGTCGCCGACCTCGTCGCCCGGGGCCGCTACCCCCACCAGGGGCTGCTGCGGCAGTGGTCGCCGGAGGACGAGCGGGTGGTCCAGGAGTCCATGGAGTCGACCGGTGTGGACGGCCTGGCCGACCGCTATGTCGACGAACTCTCCGGCGGTCAGCGCCAGCGGGTCTGGATCGCCATGGCCCTGGCCCAGCAGACGCCGCTTCTCCTGCTCGACGAGCCGACGACGTATCTCGACATCCAGCACCAGATCGATGTCCTCGACCTCTGTGCGGAGCTGCACGAGACGCAGGGGCGCACGCTCGTCGCCGTACTCCACGATCTGAACCATGCCGCGCGGTACGCCACGCATCTCATCGCGATGCGGGACGGGGAGATCGTCGCGGAGGGGGCGCCGTCGGACGTGGTCGACGCGGAGCTGGTGGAGCGGGTGTTCGGGATGCGGTGTCAGGTGATCGACGATCCGGAGACCGGGACGCCGCTGGTCGTGCCCGCGGCCCGGAAGGCGCGCAAGGTCGCTGCCTGAGGGTGGTGGGCGAGTGCGGGTGGCGCCCTTGCCGGGCGCTTTGTCCTCAATCGCCGGACGGGCTTGATGGTGCTACAGCAGCGATCGCAGCTTCAGCAGGTCCCTGAAGCCCGCCTCCAGGCGTACGCGGCCCGATGCCCACGCCTTCGCGAAGTTCAGGTCGCCGTCCACCAGGGACACCAGATCGTCGCCCGTCATCGCGAGCCGGATCTCGGCCTTCTCTCGGGGCGGGCCCTCGATCGTGTCCTGCACCCGGATCCGGCCATCGGCCAGGCGGCCGGTGAACGTGATGTCGAGGTCCTTGATGTGACAGCTCAGCGAGCGGTCGAGGGACGCGGCGCTGCGCACGTCGCCCTCGGCCGTCGCGAGGTTGTCGGAAAGTTTGTCGAGTGCGCTGCGGCACTCCGCCATGGTCGCCATCGTGCTCGACGGTACACCGGCCCGTCGCGGTAGCGTTTCGGCATGAGCGACTGGATGCCGGAGGCGGAGGTGCCGCCCGTGAGCACGCCCGGGGAGCCGGACAGACCGGGCGATGGACCGGTGACCGGGGAGCCGGACCTGCCGGGGGACGGGCCGGAGGCCGGCGCGCCCTCCTTCGAGCCCGCCGAGCCCGCGCCCCTGGGGGTGGAGCGCACCCCCACCGGCCGGGCCGAGGTCGATGCCCTGCTGGAGCGGCTGGCCGATGCGGACCACCTCCCGGCGGACGGGCACACCGAGGTGTACGAGGATGTACACCGTGGGCTCAAGGACGCGCTGACCTCGCTGGACGCCCGTCCGGCCGCCGCACCCACCCCCGCACCCGGGCCCAGGCCCGTAACCCCGCCCGCGTACGACACGCACGACCACAGGAGCTGAACCGAACGTGGCAGGAGTGGCACGTCGCCGCCTCGACGCCGAGCTGGTACGCCGCAAGCTCGCCCGCTCGCGCGAGCACGCGAGTCAGCTGATCGCCGCGGGCCGGGTCACCGTCGGCCGGACCACCGCGACCAAACCCGCCACCCAGGTCGAGACCGCCGCCGCGATCGTCGTGACCAAGGACGACGACGACCCCGAGTACGTCTCGCGCGGCGGCCACAAGCTGGCTGGGGCGCTCGCCGCCTTCGTCCCGCTGGGGCTGGCCGTCGAGGGGCGGCGGGCGCTGGACGCGGGTGCGTCCACCGGCGGGTTCACCGATGTGCTGCTGCGGGCCGGGGCCCGGCAGGTCGTCGCCGTCGACGTCGGGTACGGGCAGCTCGCCTGGTCGCTCCGGTCGGATGAACGCGTCGTCGTCAAGGACCGTACCAACGTACGGGAGTTGACGTCGGAGGACATCGGCGGAGAGGCGGTGGACCTGGTGGTGGGGGATCTGTCCTTCATTCCGCTCGGGCTCGTGCTGCCCGCTCTGGCCCGGTGCGCGGCGCCCGACGCGGACCTGGTCCTCATGGTCAAGCCGCAGTTCGAGGTGGGCAAGGAGCGGCTCGGCAGCGGCGGAGTGGTGCGGAGCCCGGAGCTGCGTGCCGAGGCGGTACGTGAAGTGGCGCGCCGGGCCTGGGGACTCGGCCTCGGGGTGCGGGGGGTGACGGCCAGTCCGCTGCCCGGCCCCTCGGGGAACGTCGAATATTTTCTGTGGCTGCGGGCCGGTGCACCTGAGCTGGATCCCGCGGATGTCGACCGTGCAGTGGCGGAGGGGCCTCGTTGACGACGAATGTGGCGACGAACGTGACGACGAATGCGGCACGAACAGTCTTTCTTCTGGCGCACACCGGCCGCCCGGCCGCGATCCGCAGTGCGGAGCTCGTCGTCCAGGGGCTGCTGCGCAACGGGCTCGGCGTACGGGTCCTGGCGACCGAGGCGGCCGATCTGCCGCTCCCGGACGCCGTGGAGACGGTGACCGACACCTCGCCCGCCGCCGTGGACGGCTGCGAGCTGCTGATCGTCCTCGGCGGTGACGGCACCCTGCTGCGCGGCGCGGAGTTCTCCCGCGCCTCCGGGGTGCCGATGCTCGGCGTCAACCTGGGCCGCGTCGGCTTCCTCGCCGAGGCCGAGCGCGACGACCTCGACAAGGTGGTCTCGCGGGTCGTCACCCGCGACTACGACGTCGAGGAGCGCATGACGATCGACGTCCTCGTGCACAGCAACGGTGACATCGTCCACACCGACTGGGCGCTCAACGAGGCGGCCGTGCAGAAGGTGTCGCCCGAGCGGATGCTCGAAGTCGTCCTGGAGATCGACGGGCGGCCGGTGACCGGGTTCGGCTGCGACGGGATCGTCTGCGCGACCCCGACCGGTTCGACCGCGTACGCCTTCTCGGCGGGCGGGCCCGTCGTCTGGCCCGAGGTGGAGGCGCTGCTGATGGTCCCGATCAGCGCCCACGCCCTGTTCGCCAAGCCCTTGGTGACCTCCCCGACCTCCGTCCTCGCCGTCGAGGTCCAGCCGCACACCCCGCACGGGGTGCTCTGGTGCGACGGCCGGCGGACCGTGGAGCTGCCCGCCGGAGCGCGGGTCGAGGTGCGGCGCGGGGCGGTGCCCGTACGGCTGGCGCGGCTGCACCAGGCCTCGTTCACGGACCGGCTGGTGGCGAAGTTCGCGCTGCCCGTCTCGGGGTGGCGGGGCGCGCCCCACTGACGGTCGCCGAGGGGGTCCGACGGCCCTGGCCTACCCGGGAGAGTGAATCCGGGAGCGGGGGCCGTCGCGCGTCCGCCTCGGAACCTCGTAAGGTCATGTCCGTGTTGGAGGAGATGCGGATACGGTCGCTCGGAGTCATCGACGACGCGGTGGTGGAGCTGTCACCCGGTTTCACCGCGGTGACGGGTGAGACCGGCGCGGGCAAGACCATGGTCGTCACGAGCCTCGGGCTGCTGCTCGGCGGGCGCGCGGACCCCGCCCTCGTACGGGTCGGGGCCAAGGCCGCGGTCGTCGAGGGCAGGATCACGGTGTCCGAGGGCGACGCGGCGGCGCTGCGGGCCGAGGAGGCCGGGGCGGAACTCGACGACGGTGCGCTGCTCATCAGCCGTACCGTTTCGGCGGAAGGACGCTCACGGGCCAATCTCGGCGGCAGATCCGTGCCGGTGGGGGTCCTCACCGAGCTCGCGGACGAGCTGGTCGCCGTGCACGGCCAGACCGACCAGCAGGGCCTGCTCAAGCCCGCGCGGCAGCGGCAGGCGCTGGACCGGTACGCGGGGGCCGGTGTGGAGGTCCCGCATGCGAAGTACGCGGCGGCCTACCGGCGGCTGCGGGCCGTCGCCGCGACCCTGGAGGAGCTGACCACCCGGGCCCGGGAGCGGGCCCAGGAGGCGGATCTGCTGCGGTTCGGGCTGAACGAGGTCGCGGCCGTCGAGCCGTTGCCGGGGGAGGACGCCGAGCTGGCCGCCGAGGCGGAGCGGCTCGGCCACGCGGAGGCCCTCGCCTCCGCCGCCTCCCTCGCGCACACCGCGCTGGCGGGGAACCCGGAGGACCCGGAGAGCGTCGACGCGACCACCGTGGTCGCCGCGGCCGGGCAGGCGCTGGACGGGGTCCGGGCCCACGACCCGGCGCTGGCCGCGCTGGCCGACCGGATCGGGGAGATCTCCATCCTGATCGCGGACGTCTCGGGCGAGCTGGCCGGGTACGCCGACCAGTTGGAGGCCGATCCGCTGCGGCTGGCCGCCGTGGAGGAGCGCCGGGCGGCGCTCACCACTCTGACCCGTAAGTACGGTGAGGACATCGCGGCCGTGCTCGCCTGGGCGCAGGAAGGGGCGGGCCGGCTCACCGAGCTGGAGGGCGACGACGAGCGGATCGGCGAGCTGACGGCCGAGCGGGACGCGCTGCGCACCGAACTCTCCGTACTGGGCCAGGCGTTGACCGACGCCCGTACGGAGGCCGCCGCCCGGTTCGCGGAGGCGGTGACCGAGGAACTGGCCTCGCTCGCCATGCCGCACGCCCGGGTCTCCTTCGCCATCCGGCAGACCGAGGCGGCCGACGAGGCGTCCGGTATCGACATCGGCGGGCGGAGCGTCGTCTACGGCCCTTCGGGCGCGGACGAGGTGGAGCTGCTGCTCGCCCCGCACCCGGGGGCCCAGCCCCGGCCGATCGCCAAGGGCGCTTCGGGCGGTGAGCTGTCCCGGGTGATGCTCGCGGTGGAGGTCGTCTTCGCGGGCTCCGACCCGGTGCCCACGTACCTCTTCGACGAGGTCGACGCGGGGGTCGGCGGCAAGGCGGCGGTCGAGGTCGGGCGGCGCCTGGCCAAGCTCGCCCGGTCCGCGCAGGTGGTGGTCGTGACGCACCTGCCCCAGGTGGCGGCCTTCGCCGACCGGCAGCTCCTGGTCGAGAAGACCGTGGACGGCTCGGTGACCCGGAGCGGGGTCACCGTCCTGGAGGGCGAGGACCGGGTACGGGAGCTGTCCCGGATGCTGGCCGGCCAGGAGGACTCCGAGACGGCCCGCGCCCATGCGGAGGAACTGTTGGAGACGGCGCGCAAGGACGGTTGACGAGGTGTACGGGGCCGGGCGGGGGTCTCCCGTCCGGCCCCGTACGCGTGTCTGGGCTTCCTCCATGGGTACGAGCGTGAGCAGGGCCGTCGCGTTGTCGCAGGTCTTGTCGGTGTGGGGCTGTACGGAGTGCTCAGCCGCCGTACGGACCCCGCCTGGCTGCGGACCAGTCACGCGGGCCGGACGGTCACCCTGTACGCCGGTCCCGCGGCCGTGCTCGGGGACACCGGGGCCCATGGACTCGGGGCCGCGCTGGGGGTCGGTCCGGCCCGGTGTGGTGGGTGTCCCGGGGGCCGTACGGGGCGTGCCACCCTGGCTGCCGGGCTGGTCGTGGCCGCGGTGAACGGGGAGCGGGTCAGTGGAGTCGCACGGGGTGCCTCGGGGGTGCTGAGGAACGTGGTGGGGGCTGCGGGGTGATGGGCGGGAACACCTGCGCGGCGGCAACTTCGCGCCTCTGAATTCACCTGTAAGAGTGGTGGCGTCCGGTCGGTTGTCGGTGCGGGCCCGGCAGCAACGTTCCGGCAGTGCCGGAACGCGCGTACGGGCTGGCATCCTTGGCGCTGTACTTACCGCCGACTCGGGGACCCCGGGAGCCAATCAACGTGTCACAACTGCGTACGGTCCAAGTCCTGGGCGGCGGCAGTGCGGGCAGCAGCGCGCACGTCAGTTCGCTGGCCGCCGGACTGGTGGCGCGCGGGGTGCAGGTCACCGTCTGCGCCCCGGCCGCCGTGGACCACGCCTACGACTTCACGGCCACCGGGGCCCGGTTCCTGCCGGTGCCCCGGCGCAGCGACCCGGCCGCCGTCGCCGCGCTGCGCGCCGCCTGCACGGGGGCCGACGTGGTTCACGCCCACGGGCTGCACGCCGCCGCACGTACCGCGCTCGCCCTGAGCGGGCGGACCGTGCCGCTGGTGATGACCTGGCACACCCGCCGGTACGCCGAGGGGGCCCGCCGTCAGATCCTGCACCTGCTGGAGCGAAGAGCCGTACGGGCGGCGGCCGTTGTCCTCGCTCCTTCGTCCGACCTGGTGGACCGGGCGCGGAGGCGAGGGGCCCGGGATGCGCGGCTCGCCCCGGCCGCCGCACCCGTACCGCGCTCGGCCGGGGCCCTGCACGACGGCAAGGCACGGGCCGAACTGGGGGCGGTGGAGCGGCCGTTGCTGATGGCCGTCGGCAGCCTCGTGCCGCACCACGGCTTCGGCACCCTGCTGGACGCCGCCCGCGTCTGGCGCGGACTCGACCCCGTACCCCTGCTCGTCATCGCTGGGGAGGGGCGCGACCGGGACGCACTCCAACAGCGGATCAGGAACGAGGAGTTGCCCGTCCGGCTCATCGGATGCCGGGACGACGTGGGCGAGTTGCTCGCCGCCGCCGACCTGGCCGTACTGCCCAGCCGCTGGGAAGGGCGCTCCCTGCTGGCACAGGAGGCGCTGCGCCTCGGGGTGCCGCTGGTCGCGAGCGAGGTCGGCGGTGTGGCCGAACTCGTGGGTGAGGCCGCCGAACTGGTGCCGTACGGCAACGCGGAAGCGCTCGCCCGGACCGTCGTGCGGCTGCTGGGGGACCCCGGGCGGCGCGCGCGGCTCGCCGAGGCCGGGCGGGAGCAGGCGGCGGGCTGGCCCACCGAGGACGACACCATCGCCCATGTCCTCAGCGTGTACGACGAGTTGGCGCAGCCGTCCCCGTGGGGTCGTTGAGCTGTGTGGTTGCTGATCTGCGTGGTGCGGTGGCGGGTGCTGGCCTACGTTGTGTGGCGGCGGGCCCGTAGGGCCAGGCTCAGGGCCAGGACCGTCTGCGGGTCGTCCAGGTCCGTGCCCAGCAGCTCGCCGATCCGGGCCAGCCGGTTGTAGAGCGTCTGGCGGTTGAGGTGCAGCTCGCGCGCGGTCTCCGCCTTGCGGCCCGCGTGGGCCAGATACGCCTGGAGCGTCGGCAGCAGCGGCGGGCGCGAGGTGCGGTCGTGCTCACGCAGCGGACCGATCGCCCGGTTCACGAACGCGGCCAGGTCCGGATGGTCCCGCAGCCGCCACAGCAGCAGGTCGATGTCGAGCCGCCGGGCGTCGTACCAGGGCCGGTCGTCCAGCCCCTGCGCCGCGGTCGCCGTCTCCGAGGCGTGCCGCAGCCCCGCGCCCGCCGCCGCCCAGCCGCCCGCGACGCCGACCACGACCACCGGAGGCTGCGAGCCCGCGCGGTCGAGACCCGCCCGGGCCACGCCCGCCCGCAGCGCCGCCGCCACCCGGTCCGCGACCGCCGACCGCTCGCCCTCCGAACGCAGCCCGAGCAGCAGCGGAACCCGCCCCTCCACGGGCCGTACGCCCAGCAGCACCGGTACGCCGACCGAGGCCAGCTCCTCCAGCACCGCGCGGGCCAGCAGCGCCCAGTTGCCCGAGGGGGACAACTCGGGCGCCAGCCGCATCACGACCGGGAGCAGCGGGGTCTCCCCGGGCCGGAAGCCGAGCACCCGGGCCTGGGCGGGCGCGTCCTCCGGGGTGATCCGGCCCTCCGCGAGGTCGGTGAGGAAGTCGCCCCGGCCCCGCGCCGCCAGCTCCTCCTCCTGCCGGGCCTGCATCAGGACCACCGCGAGCAGCCCCGCCGCCCGCTCCGCCGCCATCCGGTGCACGGTCGCCAGCGGCCCCGAGACGGCGAGCAGCACCAGCCGGGCCCGTACGGCACCGGTGTCCGGACCGCCGCCCGGAACGTCCACCAGGACCGCACCCACCGGCGGGGACTCCCGGGCCGCCCGGTCGCCGCGCATCCCCTCCCAGACCTGGAGCGGGTCCGCGCCCACCGGACCCGTGCCGGTGGACGCCGCGTACAGGAGCTGGCCGTCCGGCGTCTCCAGGAAGACCGGGTTGGCGGTGAAGTCGGCGAGGATGCCGAGGACCTGCGGCACTCCGCCCCCGTCGAGCAGCGCCCGGGTGGCGCGCCGGTGCACCTCCTCCGCCTGCTGGAGCAGCGCGTAGTGGCCGTTGACGATCTCGGTGTGCACCTCCTCCGTCACCGCGACGAACGGCACCTCGCGGTGGAGCTGGACCAGGGGCAGCCCGGCCGCGCGGGCCGCGTCCACGATGGAGGCGGGCAGTCTGCTGAAGCGCGGGCCGAGCTCCACCACCAGGGCGGCGATCCCCCGGTCGGCGAGGCGGCGGACGAACGCGCGCTGTTCGGCGGGGCGGGTGCCGAGGCCCAGCCCTGTGGTGAGGAGCAGTTCGCCGCCCTTGAGGAGGGAGGCGATGTTGGGCACCTCGCCCGCGTGCACCCAGCGCACGGTGCGGGTCAGCCGGTCCGCGCCCGCCACCACCTCAGGGAGGCCCGCGCGCAGCCCCGGCAGCTCCAGCGCCCGCTGCACGGTGATTCCGCTGTGGCTCTCCACGTACCCGGCCCGCTTTCCCCTTGTGCCACGCCCGTACCCCGGGCGTCCGTCCTGTTCAGGACGCTACCGCCCGGGGTACGGGGCGCGCATGGCAGGGGAGGCCTGCGGAGCGCGGGATCAGGCGGCCGTGGAGGCTCCGGACGCGATACCGAAGGACGGGTCCGGCACCTCCTCCGGCGAGATCAGCGTGGAGGAGCGGCCGTCCACGCCCACCGGCACGTCCCCGTCGATGGTGACGCGGCGGAGCTTGCGCTCGTGGGCGTCGGAGTCGTCGACCCCGTAGTGCTGGGTGGCGCGGTTGTCCCAGATCGCCACGTCGCCGACCTGCCACTGCCAGCGCACGGTGTTCTCCGGGCGCTCGATGTGCGACTGGAACAGGTCCAGGAGCGCACGGGAGTCGCGGCCCGTGAGGCCCGCGATCCGCTGCACGAAGTTGCCCAGCAGCAGGGTGCGCTCACCGGTCTCGGGGTGGACGCGCACCACCGGGTGCTCGGTGAGGAACTTCGTGGACGTGAACACCTCCTTGTACTGCTTCAGCGCCTCGGGCACGGCCTGCGGGCGCAGTGCCGCGTAGTCGTAGTCGTTGGAGTGGACCGCGCGCAGGGAGTCGGCCAGGACCCGCAGCGGCTCGGGGAGCCCGTCGTACGCGGTGGCGGTGTTGGCCCACAGCGTGTTGCCGCCGTACGGGGGGATGACGATCGCGCGCAGGATGGAGAAGGCCGGGTAGGCGGGGACGAAGGTGACGTCGGTGTGCCACTGGTTGGCCCGGCCGCCGTGGTCGGAGTCGATGCCGAGGGAGTAACGGCCGTCGGCGGACGGCACGGTGGGGTGGGCGACCGGGGTGCCGAGCAGTTTGCCGAACGCCTCGTGGCTGTCCTCGTCCAGGTGGTCCTGGCCGCGGAAGAAGACGACCTTGTTGGCGAGGAGCGCCGCCCGGATCCCGGCGACGGTCTCGGGGGAGAGGTCCCCGCCGAGGCGGACGCCGGAGATGACGGCGCCGAGCCGGCCGCCGACCTTCTGGACGGTGAGGGTGGAGGTGGTGGTTGCCGAGGACATGGCGGGGTTCCTTTCGGGACGTTCGGGGTGTGTGCGGTCCACCCCATTGATTAATCTTGGAGCGAAATTAATTCGGGCGAAGATCGGCCCCCGCTGGAGAACCAGGGGTGAAGCGGGGCCCATGAGGAGGAGGAAGCGCGGTGCGGCCGGAGAAGCGACCGGTCAGGCAGCGGTACAGCGGCGCGGACACCCGGGCGCCGCTGCGGTGCGGCCGGCGTGGGCGGGCCGCGCGTCGGAAACGGCCGTCGCGAACATGCCCCGGAGAATTCCAGCGCCCCTCGGCCCGCGTCAACCACCCGTCCGTGCCCCGGGAGGTGTCGGACGGTGGTTGAATCGGCGCTTGCACACGGCCCGGCCGCGGTCCGGCAACGCACCGTCAAACCGCCTCTGAGCAGCGGTTTTCCCTGCGATTTCGGACAGGTCGGCCACCCCGCCCGACAACCGGGCGCGGGCCCCGGCGCAATTTCATGCCGCCGTAACGTTGCGAGTGCCCCCGTGGCGCAGGACCGAAGGAAGGCCCCATGACTGCCGCCCCCCAGCTCCCTCGGACGATCACCGCCCAGCCCGCCCAGCCCGCCCAGCTCCCCCGCGCGACCGGTGACGGCCGGCGCGAGGCCAACGCCGCCACGGTGCTGCGCGCGGTGCTCGACCACGGGCCCGTCGCCCGCCGGTCGATCGCCCAGCTCTCCGGCCTCAGCCCCGCCGCCGTATCGCGTCAGTGCGTCGACCTGGTCCGCCTCGGCCTCGTCCGTGAGCTGCCCGAACGGGTGGAGAGCAGCGGGGTCGGCAGGCCGCAGATCCCGGTCGACCTGCACACCGGGGCGAGCGACGGACCGGTGGCGGGCGGGGTCCACATCGGGGTGCCGGGTTCGACGTTCGGCCTGCTGGATCTACGGGGCCGGCTGCTGGCCCGCCGCACCTTCCCGCACGACGGCATCGCCCCCGGCGACCTCTCGCGCGAGGTCGTCGCCGGGCTGCGCGCCTTCCTCGCCGAGACCACCGGGGACCACCACCTCCTGGGGGTCGGCGCCGCGCTCGGCGGATGGGTGGACCCCGCACTCGGGACAGCCGTACGGCACGACACCCTCGGCTGGCACCAGCGGCCGCTCGCCGCCGAACTCTCCCGGGGCCTCGGCGGGATCGACGTACGCATCGACAATCACGCCCGCGCCATCGCCCAGTCCGAGATCCTCTTCGGCCGGCCCGCCGCCCGCCGCAGCCTGGTCCACCTCTTCATCGGCAACGTGGTCGACGCGGCCCTGGGCATCGCCGGGGTGGTCCACCAGGGGCCGGGCTCCGGCGCGGGGGACGTCGCCCACCTGCCCGTACCGGACTCCACGGTCACCTGCCCCTGCGGCCGGACCGGCTGCCTGGAGGCGACGGCCTCCAACATGGCCGTCGCCCGGACCGCCGTGCGGCGCGGGATCGTGCCCGAGGCCGATGTGTTCCTGCTGGTGGACGCGGCGGCGGCCGGGGACCGGCGGGCGGACCGGCTGCTGCGCGAGCGGGCCCGCGCGGTCGGCCGGGCGACCGCCCTGCTGCTCGACGTCCTCAACCCCGACCTGGTCGTGGTCACCGAGCACTCCAGCCTCCTCAACCCGGAGTACCTGGAGGAGATCAGGGGCGCCGCAGTCGATCTCTCGCATGTCTGCGGGGACCCCGAACGGATCGTCAGTCCGCATGCCGGAATGACCGTACTGCCCGTCGCCGGGGGCACGATCGCGCTGAACCCCCTGTTCAGAAGCCCTTTGGCGGCCTCCCAGCGGTAGCCGCGCGTATGGGGCAGGAGGTGATTTCGTACCAAGATCCGGACAGACCAGGTTGACCGCCCGGCGAAGCCACTGTCATATTGCTCCCGTGAACCCGGACATGCGCCTCATCTCCCGCAGGCACGTCGACCTCTGTCGACAGGCCAGCGCGGTCTGTGCCGTCCGCGGCTGACCCGGACCCCTCCGCGTTCCACGGGCTCCCTCCGCGGAGCTCCTCCCAGGACCAGGTCCTGCGCTGACCCGGCGCCCTGAGCGCCCCTTCTTCCCGTACGCCGGTGGGCCCGGCCCTTTTCCCGGCCGGCCGCCCCCGGCCCGTACGGGCTGACTCCTCGATCCCACCGCGTTCCGCACGCCGGTGACACCTGTACACGCGTCTCCGTTCAATTGCTCCCGCAGCGGAACGAATAGGTGTCACCACCCGCCCCACCCACCGTCCCTCACTGTCACAGGCAGGCTTCGATGACCGAGCTGTACCCCTCCCCGTCCCCGTCCACCGGACTTTCCCGGCGCTCCACCCTGCTTGCCGGCGGCGGCAGTGCCCTGCTGCTCGGACTGGGCCTGACGGGCTGCCGCTCGGCGGTCTCGGAGAGCTCGTCCGCTCCGCAGGAGACCGGTGCCGGTGCCAAGCCCCAGCGCGGCGGCATTCTCAACCTCGCCATCAACGCCGACTTCACCCCCGCCCTGCTCTTCGCCCAGAGCGGCCAGTCCCTCCAGCAGCGGCTGATCTACAACACCCTGACCCGTTACGACGACGACCTCACGCCCAAGCCGGAGCTCGCCACCTCGTGGACGTACGCGGAGGACGGGCGCAGCATCACGCTGAAGCTGCGCGACGACGTCACCTTCCACGACGGCCGTTCCTTCACCGCGGACGACGTCATCTTCGCGGTGAAGAACCTCCAGAACCCGGTGCGCGCCGCCCAGTTGCGCAGTACGGCGGCCACGATCACCGGGTTCGAGAAGCGCGGCGACCACGAGCTGGTGCTGAAGCTCGCCCATCGGGTCAACAACCTCTTCGACCTCTTCGAGTTCATGATCATCACCGATGAGAAGACCGTCGAGGACGCCGTCACCGGCAAGAAGCTCATCGGCACCGGACCGTTCAGGCTGAAGAAGTGGAGCCCCGGCTCCGGGCTGAGCCTGACCCGTAACGACAGCTACTGGCTGCCGGACCGCCCCTACCTCGACGGGGTCGAGCTGCGGGTGATACCCCAGGCCGACGCGCTGATCTCGTCCCTGCGCTCCGGCCAGTCCCAGCTCTCCTTCGGCGTACCGGGCAAGAGCCTGAGCGTCATCAAGAGCGACCCCAAGCTGAAGATCACCAACTACGACACCGGGGCGGGCGCCATCTACCTCGGCGTCAACACCACCGTCGCCCCGCTGAGCGACAAGACCGTCCGGCAGGCCCTCGCCTGGGCCATCGACCGGGACCGGCTCCTCGCGCAGACCCTCGGCGGTTACGGTCTCGCCTCCGCCGCTCCGTGGCCCAAGTCCTCGCCCGCCTTCAGCGAGGCCCACCGCACCCATTACACCCACAACCCCGGCAAGGCCCGCGAGCTGCTGAAGTCCGCCGGGCACAGCAAGCTCGAACTGCCGCTGCTCCACATCGGGCTGCCCGGCGAGACGGCCATCGCGGAGTCCATCCAGTACGACCTCAAGCAGATCGGCGTCCACGTCACCCTGGAGCCGACCGACGGGGCCACCGCGCAGAAGAAGCTGATCTCGCAGGAGATGCCGGCGCTGTGGACCATGGGCCACGGCTTCGCCCAGGTCCAGCCCTCCACGCTCGCGGTCAGCGCGTACCCGTTCAACGAGGCCAAGAACACCTCCAAGTACCGCTCCACCACCTACACGAAGGTCGTCCAGGAGGCCTGGACGAAGCCCGGGACGAACGCGGCCGAGGCCAACGCCCTGCACGAGAAGATCTCCGGCATCCTGCTCGACGAGGCGTTCATCATCGACCTCGTCGTACGCGGCCAGGTCCAGGTCAACGCCGACCGGCTGCACGGCGTCGCCCTGAACAAGTTCTCCTATCTCAACCTCGACGACGCCTACCTGGTGTGACATGCGCGGCTACCTGCTGAGGCGGCTGCCCTCCGCCCTCCTCGTCCTGCTCGCGGCCTCGTTCCTGATCTTCACCATCATCCGGCTCGTCCCCGGCGACCCGGCGTCCTCGCTGGCCGGGCCCGACGCGGACGCGGCGACCGTCGCCGCGATCCGCGAACGGCTCGGCCTGGACGCGCCGTTGCTCACCCAGTACGCGCACTGGATCGGCTCCCTGGTCACCGGCGACCTGGGACCCTCGTACGCGATCGGCGGCCAGGTCGCCGACCTGATCGGCGACGGGCTCGGCGCCACCGTCGAACTCACCGTGGCCGCCCTGCTGTTCGTCATCGTGCTCGGTACGGCCTTCGGCATCCTCGGCGCCACATCGCGCAGCGGCTGGGTCCGCAGCGCGATCCGGGTGACGACGACCGCCGCCCTCGCCGTACCGCCCTTCGTCAGCGGCGTCCTGCTGGTGATCCTGTTCGCCGTCGTCCTCGGCGTGCTGCCGCCCGGCGGGCGGGTGTCGTTCCTCGGCGCCCCCGACCTCGCCGCGCAGTACCTGCTCCTGCCCGCCCTCTGCCTCGCCCTCCCCAGCGCCGCCGTGCTCGGCCGCTACCTCAAGGACGGGATCGAACGCGCGCTGGCCGAGGACTACGTCCGTACGGCCACCGCCGCCGGGGTGGCGCCCCGCCGGCTGCTGTGGCGCCACGCCCTGCCCAACGCCCTCCCGCCCGTCGTCACCCTGCTCGGCATGCAGACCGGACACCTGCTCGGCGGGGCCGTGCTCGTCGAGGCGATCTTCGCCTGGCCGGGCCTCGGACAGCTCGCCGAACAGGGCCTCAGCCGCCGCGACTACCCGGTCGTCCAGGACCTGCTGCTCCTCCTGGTCGCCGTCTTCGTCGTCGTCCAGCTGCTCACCGACCTCGTGTACGCCTGGCTCGACCCCCGGATCAGGTGGGAGTGACACCGCCATGACCTCGACCCCCGACCTCGCCCCGGCCTCCCCGGCAGCTCTGCGGAAACCCGCACAGGCCCCCCGGGGAGGCAGCCCCCGCAAGACCCGCAGAACCTCCCGCCACCCCTACCTCACCGCCCTCTCCACCGCCCGAGCCCGCACCGGTCTCGTCCTCGTCGGCGCGGTCGTCCTCGCCGGTCTGCTGGCCCCGCTCCTCGCCGGGCACGGGCCCACCGACCAGAGCGGACTGAGCCTCGCGGGCGTCGGCACCCCCGGGCACCCGCTCGGCACCGACGACCTCGGCCGTGACCTGCTCAGCCGGGTGCTGTACGGCATCCGCGCCGACCTCGGCATCATCGCGATCGCCGTCCCCATCGGCGCGGCCCTCGGCTGCCTGCTCGCCCTGGCGGCGGCCGCGCACCCGGTCCTCGACACCCTCGTCCAGCGGATCTTCGACCTCATCCTGGCCTTCCCGGGGCTGATCCTGGCGCTCGCCGTGACCGCCATCCTCGGCCCCGGCCGGCTCCCCGTCGTCCTGGTCATCGCCCTTGCCGAGATCCCCGCCTTCGGGCGGCTGCTGCGCGGCGGGATCCTCGTCCAGCGGGAGCGGGAGTACGTCACCGCCGCCCGGGTCGGGGGCAGTTCGGGCCCCCGGGTGCTGGTCCGGCACATCCTGCCCAACGCGGCGGACCCGCTCATCGTCCAGGTCGCCGTCTCGCTGACCGTCGCCGTCTTCATCGAGGGCGCGATGAGCTTCCTCGGGGTGGGCGTCCGGCCGCCGGAGCCCACGCTCGGCTCGGTCCTGAGCCAGTCCATGCCCTATCTCGCCCAGGCCCCGCACTTCGCCGCCGGGCCGCTGATCACCGTGACCGCGCTCGTCCTCGGGCTCTCGCTCATCGCCGAGGCGCTCAACCGGGAGGTACGCCGATGACCGCCCAGCCCCAGGACCTCATACCGGGGAAGACCGCCGGGGAACTGCTCGAAGTCCATGACCTGGGCGTCGAGTTCACCGCCCCCGACGGCTCGGCGCTGCGTGCCGTGCGCGGGGTCTCCTTCACCCTGCGCCGGGGCGAGACGCTGGCCGTCGTCGGTGAGTCCGGCTCCGGCAAGTCCACCACCGCCCTCGCCCTGACCCGGATGCTGCCCGGCACCGGGCGCGTCTCCACCGGATCGGTCCTGCTGGACGGCCAGGACCTCGCCGCCGCGAGCCCCGAGGAGCTGCGCGCGGTGCGCGGCGCCCGGATCGGCATGATCTTCCAGGACCCGATGACGGCCCTGAACCCGGTGCTCACCGTCGGCCGTCACCTGGACGAGGTGCTGCGGGCCCACGGCAGACAGGACAAGGCCGCCCGCCGGGCCCGCGCGGTCGAACTCCTCGACCGGGTCGGCATCCCCGAACCCCACCGCCGTATCGACGACCACCCGCACCAGTTCTCCGGCGGCCAGCGTCAGCGCATCCTGATCGCGATGGCGCTGGCCGGTGAGCCGGACATCCTGCTCGCCGACGAGCCGACCACCGCGCTCGACGCCACCGTCCAGGAGCAGATCCTCGCCCTCCTCGCCGACCTCAACCGCGAGACCGGCACCGCCCTCGTCCTCATCACCCACAACATGGGCGTCGTCGCCCGCTCCTGCGCCCGCGTCCTCGTCATGTACGGCGGCACGGTCGTCGAGGACGGCCCGACCGCCGAAGTGCTCACCCGCCCCCGCCACCCGTACACCGCCGGACTCCTGGCCGCCGTCCCGCGCCTCTCCTCGCCCTCCGGCACCCGGCTCACCGGTATCCCCGGCTCCCCGCCCGACCTCACCCTCCTCGGGGACGGCTGCGCCTTCGCCGAGCGCTGCACCCTGGTGGAGGACCGCTGCCGTACGGGGGTGCCCCCGCTGGTCGCGCTCACCGACGGCGTACGGGCGGCCTGCCTGCCCGCCGCCGGGCGCACCGAACCCCTGCCCGCCCCCGCCCCGCCCGCCCGCATCGACCGCCCCGCCCCCGGAGCCGTGGTCCTCACGGCGGACGGGCTGCGCAAGACATACCGGCGGCGGGGCGTGCGCGGGGGCGGGTTCACCGCGCTCGACGGGGTGTCGCTGACGCTGGCCGAGGGGGAGACCCTGGGCATCGTGGGGGAGTCCGGCTCCGGCAAGTCCACCCTGGCCCGGGTCCTGGCCCACGCCCATCCCTCCGACGGCGGCACGGTCAGGCTGCGCGGCCAGGACATCACCCGGCCCTCGCGCCGTGAGCTGCACGCGGTGCGCCGGCAGATCCAGATGGTGTTCCAGGACCCCTACGCCTCGCTCAACCCCCGGATGACGGTCGGCCAGATCGTCGCCGAACCGCTGATCGCCTTCGGGCTGGGCGGCCGGGACGAGCGGGAGGCCCGGGTCGCGGAGCTGCTCACCCTCGCCGGGCTCGACCCGGCCGTGGCGGACCGGCATCCGCGCTCCTTCTCCGGCGGCCAGCGCCAGCGCATCGGCATCGCCCGCGCGCTCGCCCCCGGTCCGTCCGTCCTGATCTGCGACGAACCCGTCTCCGCGCTCGACGTCTCCGTCCAGGCCCAGATCGTCGGCCTGCTCACCGACCTCCAGCGCGATCTGGGGCTCGCCCTGGTCTTCATCGCCCACGACCTCGCCGTGGTCCGGCAGGTCAGCCACCGCATCGCGGTCATGCACCAGGGCCGGATCGTGGAGACCGGCAGCGCCGACGACGTCTGCGAGAACCCCCAGGACCCGTACACCCGGGCCCTGTTGGCGGCGGCACCCGAGCCCGTACCCGTAAAAGCCCCGCTCCGGAAGTCCGAGGTGCTCGCGTGAGCGCGTGCTGCACCCCGGGACGCGCCTGTACGGGGGCGTCCACGGCCCTCCTGCCGCTCCCAGCCGTACGCCGACCGGCCACCGCGGAAGCCGGACAGATGGCCGAACTCCCCGGCGGCACCTTCCGCATGGGCGACGCCTTCGACGAGGGCTACCTCGCCGACCGGGAGGGCCCGGTACGCGAAGTCACCGTGGCCCCCTTCGCCATCGACACCACCGCCGTCACCAACGCCGAGTGGTCGGCCTTCGCGGACGCCACCGGCTACCGCACCGACGCCGAGCGCTACGGCAGCAGTTACGTCTTCCACCTGCTGCTCCACCCCGAGGCCGCCGGGCGCCATGTCCTCGGACGGGTGCCCGGCGCCCCCTGGTGGCTCGGCGTCACCGGGGCCTCCTGGGCCGCGCCGGAAGGGCCGGGCTCCGACCTCGCGGACCGGGCGGACCACCCGGTCGTCCACATCTCGTACGACGACGCCCTCGCCTACTGCGAGTGGACCGGGACCCGGCTGCCCACCGAGGCCGAGTGGGAGTACGCGGCACGCGGCGGCCTGGAGGGCGCCCGCTATCCGTGGGGCGACGAACTCACCCCCGGCGGAAGGGAGATGTGCAACACCTGGCTCGGCCGCTTCCCGCACCGCTCGGACCGGCCCGGCGGCCGTACGGGGACCGTGCCCGTCACCGCGTACGAACCGAACGGCTACGGGCTCCACAACACCTCCGGCAACGTCTGGGAGTGGTGCGCCGACGCCTTCGGGCCCGGTGAACGGGTCATCCGGGGCGGCTCCTACCTCTGCCACACCTCCTACTGCAACCGCTACCGGGTCGCCGCCCGCTCCCACAACACCCCCGACTCCTCGACCGGCCACGGCGGCTTCCGCCGCGCCCGCGACCTGAAGCCCCTCGATCCCGCGGAAGGACGGAACACCGCGTGAAGGCCGTCATGGTCATGTTCGACAGCCTCAACCGGCATCTGCTGCCCCCGTACGGCGCCGACTGGACCCACGCCCCCAACTTCCGCCGCCTGGCGGAACGTACGGTCACCTACGACACCTGCTACGCCGGGTCCATGCCCTGCATGCCGGCCCGCCGTGAACTCCACACCGGGCGGCACAACTTCCTCCACCGGGGCTGGGGTCCGCTGGAACCGTTCGACGACTCGATGCCCGAGATCCTGAAGCGGCACGGCGTCTACACCCACCTCGTCAGCGACCACCAGCACTACTGGGAGGACGGCGGGGCGACCTACCACGGGCGGTACAACTCCTGGGAGTTCTTCCGGGGTCAGGAGGGCGACGCCTGGAAGGGGCAGGTCGCCGACCCGGAGATCCCCGAATCCCCGCGCGCCACCCGCAACGACCTCTGGCGGCAGGACTGGGTCAACCGGCAGTACCTGGACACCGAGGCGAAGCAGCCGCAGACCCTCACCTTCGACGCGGGGATCGAATTCCTGCGGACGAACCACACCGAGGACGACTGGTTCGTCCAGATCGAGACCTTCGACCCCCACGAACCCTTCTTCACCCAGGACCACTACAAGGACCTCTACCCGCACGACTACGACGGCCCGCACTTCGACTGGCCCGACTACAACCGGGTCACCGAGACCAAGGAGCAGGAGCAGCACGCCCGTTACGAGTACGCGGCGCTGCTCTCCATGTGCGACCACTCGCTCGGCCGGGTGCTGGACGCGATGGACGAACTCGGGCTCTGGGACGACACGTTGCTGATCGTCTGCACCGACCACGGCTATCTGCTGGGGGAGAAGGGCTGGTGGGCGAAGGTCGTCACACCCTGGTACAACGAGCTGGTCCACACCCCGCTCTTCGTCCACGACCCGCGCCGCCCCGACCGCGCCGGGACCCGGGACGCGGCCCTCGTCCAGACCATCGACCTCGCCCCGACCCTGCTGGACTTCTTCGGCGCCGCGCTTCCGCCGGACATGCAGGGCCGGCCGCTGCGCGAAACCGCCGACGCACAACAGCCGCGTGAATCAGCCCTGTTCGGCATGTTCGGCGGGCACGTCAACATCACCGACGGCCGGTACGTCTATATGCGGGCCTGTCACGACGACACCAACCAGCCGCTGTACGAGCACACGCTGATGCCCACCCGCATCCGGGGCCGCTTCACCCCCGAGGAGCTGACCGGCCTCACCCTCGCCGAGCCCTTCCCCTTCACCAAGGGCGTCCCCACCCTCCGTATCCCCGCCCACCCCTCACCCCTCCTCGGGCCACAGCGCTTCGGCACCCTCCTCTTCGACCTGGCGGCCGACCCGCTCCAGGAGAAGCCGGTCAGCGACACCGCCGTCGAACTGCGCATGGCCCGGCTCCTGGTGGAACGGCTGCGCGCCAACGACGCCCCCGCCGACCAGTACACCCGCCTCGGACTCCCGTACGCCCCCGAGGACGTCGGCGAGATCCATCTGCTGGTCGACGCCCAGCGTGAGCGGGCCGAGGCGGGACGCCAACCCGCCGCCCGCTCCCACGAGTTCACCGAGGGCGCGCTCAACCTCCGTACCCCACTGGCAGACCTCCTGGCCGAACCGGCGGCGGCCGACGCGGTCCGCCGGATCGTCCCCGGCCTCCTGGACACCGAGCTGCTCACCGTCCGGGGCGGCTCCACCCTCCTCCAGATCGCCGCCTTCACCGGCCACCCCGGACGCGCCCAACTGACCGCGCTCGCCGACGAACTGGCCCGCCTCTTCCCCGCCTCAGACCACCACTCCAGCCACGACGGAGAGCCCAGCCGATGACCACCGACCCCGCCGCCGCCCCCGACCCCACCCGCCGTGACCCCTACGACGGCTTCCCCGGCCGGATCGGCCGCACCTTCGCCGAGTCCGAGCCGTCCTGGCCGCCGCGCACCGCACCTGGCGAGAAGGCCCCCAACATCGTGGTCGTCCTCGTCGACGACATGGGGTACAGTGACATCGGCCCGTTCGGCTCCGAGATCGCCACGCCGACGCTCGACACCCTGGCCGAGGAGGGCGTCCGGCTCTCCAACTACCACACCATGCCGCTCTGCTCCCCGGCCCGCGCCGCCCTGCTCACCGGCCTCAACCCGCACCGCGTCGGCTACTCCATGGTCGCCAACGCCGACCCGGGCTTCCCCGGTTACGGCATGGAGATCGCCGACGACATCCCCACCCTGGCCGAACTGCTCCACGACACCGGCTACGCCACCTACGCCGTCGGCAAGTGGCACCTGGTCCGCGACTCCGCCTCCAACGCCGCCGACGACCGGGACAACTGGCCGCTCAACAAGGGCTTCGACCAGTACTACGGCGTCCTCGAAGGGCTCACCAGCCTCTTCCACCCGCACCAACTGGTCCGCGACAACAGCCCGTTGGGCATCGACGAGTTCCCGGACGACTACTACTACACCGACGACATCACCGACCAGGCGATCTCCATGGTGAAGTCGCTCCGCGCCCACGACCCCGACAAGCCGTTCTTCCTCTACCTCGCCCACAACGCCGTCCACGGCCCGTTGCAGGCCAAGGCCGAGGACATCGCCCGCCACAAGGGCCGCTACGACGAGGGCTGGGACGTCCTGCGGACACGCCGCTTCGCCGCCCAGCTCGCCGCCGGACTCCTCCCGCCCGGCACCGAACTGCCCGACCGCAACAGCGAGGCCGGACTCGACGTCCCCGCCTGGGACAGCCTCACCGAGGAGCAACAGAGGCTCTACGCGCGGTATATGGAGGTGTACGCGGCGCTCGTCGACAACATCGACCAGAACCTCGCCCGGCTCACCGAAACCCTCGAAGCGCTCGGCGAACTCGACAACACCATCATCGTCTTCACCTCCGACAACGGCGGCACCGGAGAGGGCGGCGCCGAGGGCACCCGCTCCTACTTCAGCCGCTTCGTCCACCACCCCGCCCTCCCCGGCGACTGGACCCCCGACGTCGACCGGGACCCCGAACTCATCGGCGGCCCGCGCA
This sequence comes from Streptomyces sp. NPDC059452, assembly GCF_042750035.1. NCBI lineage: Bacteria > Bacillati > Actinomycetota > Actinomycetes > Kitasatosporales > Streptomycetaceae > Streptomyces > Streptomyces sp. NPDC059452. The sequence continues at coordinate 45,129 of NZ_JBHYVE010000035.1, read as the reverse complement.
GCCTGGTCCACTACCCGCGCGGCTGGGGCATGGCCTCCAACACCCCCTTCCGGCTCTACAAGGGGCACACGTACGCGGGCGGGGTCCGCGTCCCGTTCGTCCTCTCCTGGCCCAGGGGCGCCCGCGAAGGGCTCCTCGCCCCCGGGGTGCGCACGCAGTACCAGTACGTCACCGATATCGCCCCCACCCTCCTGCGGCTGGCCGGACTGGAGCGCCCGGCCGAGCGGCGCGGGGTCACCCTCCAGGAGCCGGACGGCATCAGCTTCACCCCCGTGCTCGCCGACCCCGACCACGCCTCCACCCACCCCGAGCAGTACTGCGAGATGACCGGCAACCGCAGCTACTACCGGGGCGGCCACAAGCTCGTCACCCTGCACCGCCCCGGCACCCCCTACGACGACTCCGAGTGGGCGCTCTACGACATCCGCACCGACCCCACCGAGATCCACGACCTCGCCGCCGAACGCCCTGACCTGGTCAAGGAGTTGTCCGAGGCCTGGGAGACCGCCGCCTGGCGCAACGGGGTCTTCCCGCTCCCCGACGGCAGCGGCGCCCTCGCCCGCCGCAACCCCGCCGAACAACGGCTGACCCGGCCGCTGACCCTGCTGCCCGGCACCCCCGAGCTGGAGCGCTACCGCTCCTCCCGGCTGGTCTCCCTGCGCTCCTTCGAGATCACCGTGGTCATCGACGAGACGGGGGAGGGGGTGCTCGTCTCCCACGGCGACCAGGGCGGCGGCTACAGCCTCTACGTGGAGGACGGCCGGCTCCACCTCGCGTACAACGAGTACGGCGTCCTCTACGAGACCGACGCCGGACCGCTCGCGCCGGGAGAACACGTCGTCGTTCTCATCGCCACGGCGGAGAAGGGCCTGCGCTGGTCGTTCACGGTCAGCGTCGACGGCGAGGTGAGGGCGACCCCGCCCAGCGTCCACCAGCTCATCGGCATGGCCCCGTTCCAGGGCATCAGCGTCGGCATCGACCGCAAGTCCCCGGTCTCCTGGCCGCTGTTCGAACGCCACCGCTCGTTCCGGTACGGGGGCACCCTGCGCTCGGTCACCTACACCCCCGGGGAGCCCGGCCCCGACTCACCGGAGGCGGTCGCCGCCGCGCTCAAGCAGGCGGCAGCGGCCTTCGAATAGACCGACCCGTACGGCCCCGGGGCAGCCGCCCCCGGGGCCGTACCCCTCACCGCTACCCCCGCGCCGCCAACAGCCCGGCCAACGCGCCCCGGCTCCGCCGCAACGCCTCGATCTGCTCGTCCAGCTCCTCCAGCTCCCCGTCCAGGATCGCCCGCAGCTCCGCACACCAGTCGAACCCCGGCTGCTCGCCCCGGGCACACGGCAGCACCTGACGGATCACCTCGGTGGAGAGCCCGGCCCGCAGCAGCGCGCGGATCTTCCGTACGGAGGCGACCGCGTCCTCGTCGTAGGCGCGATAGCCGTTCGCCCCGCGCCCCGCCTCCAGCAGCCCCTGCGCCTCGTAGTACCGCAACGACCGCGCACTGACGCCCGTCCGCCGGGACAGCTCCCCGATCAGCACGATCCCCCTGCCTTCCCCGCACTTCGGCGCTTGACCTTGTCATCGGTGTCAAGCCTTAACGTCACACACATGAGCGAAGATTCCTCGAACCTCGTACACGTGAACGGCCGGACGGCGACCGCGGACGACCTGGCCCCCCTCGCCTTCGCGGGCCACGCCCACTTCACCGCGATGCAGGTCCGCGACGGCCGGGTCCGCGGTCTGGACCTCCACCTGGAACGGCTGCGGTCCGCGTCGGTCGAGCTGTTCGGCCGGGCCCTCCCGGATGACGTGGTCCGCGCCCACCTCCGTACGGCACTGGCCGCCGGACCGGCCGCCGGCCTCTCGCTGACCGCCACGGTGTACTCCCCGGCCGGAGAGTTCACCGCGGCCGACGCCGACCCCGCCCTCCTGGTCCGTACCGGACCGCCGTCCTCCGGCCCCGGCGGCCCGCTCGCCCTCGCGGCGGTGGAGCACGAACGGTTCCTGCCGCACGTCAAGCACGTCGGCGAGGTCGCCAAGACCCACCTGCTCCGCCGGGCCGCCACCGAGGGTTTCGACGACGCCGCCTTCCTGGACCGGGAGGGCCGGTTCAGTGAGGCAACGATCTGGAACCTGGTGTTCTGGGACGGCGAGTCGGTGGTGTGGCCCGAGGCCCGGATCCTGACCGGCACGACGCTCGGCATCGTCCGCAGGCAGCTGACCGCGCTCGGCATCGGACAGCGGGTCGCGGCGGTCACGCCCGACGACCTGCCCGCCCTGGCCGGCGCGGCCGTCATGAACTCCTGGACCCCGGGCGTGGCCGTCCACCGCATCGGCACCACCGAACTGCCCGCCGCGCCCCGGTTCCTGGAGGCGTTGCACCGGGCGTACACGGCCGAACCGCCCACCGCGCCGTGAGGGGCACGACGGGCGGTCCGGTGAGGGCTCAGCCCACGTACGCGCCGCTCGCCGTCAGCCGCAGGGCCGTGTCGATCAGCGGGACGTGGCTGAACGCCTGCGGGAAGTTGCCCACCTGACGCTGGAGGTTGGAGTCCCACTCCTCGGCCAGCAGGCCCAGGTCGTTGCGGAGCGCGAGCAGCTTCTCGAAGAGCTGCCGCGCCTCGTCGACCCGGCCGATCATCGCGAGGTCGTCGGCCATCCAGAACGAACAGGCCAGGAACGCGCCCTCGTCGCCCGCCAGACCGTCGACGCCCGCCTCCTCGCCCTCGGTGGGGTAGCGCAGGATGAAGCCGTCCTCCGTGGACAGCTCCCGCTGGATCGCCTCGATCGTGCCGATGACCCGCTTGTCGTCCGGCGGCAGGAAGCCCATCTGCGGGATGAGCAGCAGGGAGGCGTCCAGCTCCTTCGACCCGTAGGACTGGGTGAAGGTGTTGCGCTCCTTGTCGTAGCCGCGCTCGCAGACGTCCCGGTGGATGTCGTCGCGGAGCTCGTACCACCGCTCCAGCGGGCCTTCCACGTCCCCGGACTCGACCAGCTTGATCGTCCGGTCGACCGCGACCCACGCCATCACCTTGGAGTGCACGAAGTGGCGGCGGGGGCCGCGCACCTCCCAGATGCCCTCGTCGGGCTCCTCCCAGTGCTTCTCCAGGTACTCGATCAGCTTGAGCTGGAGGCCCATGGCGTAGTCGTTGCGGGTCAGCCCCGTCATGTGCGCCAGGTGCAGCGCCTCGGTGACCTCGCCGTAGACGTCGAGCTGGAGCTGGTTGGCCGCGCCGTTGCCGACGCGGACCGGGCCGGAGTTCTCGTAACCGGGCAGCCAGTCCAGCTCCGCCTCGCCGAGCTCGCGCTCACCGGCGATGCCGTACATGATCTGGAGGTTCTCGGGGTCGCCCGCCACCGCCCGCAGCAGCCACTCACGCCACGCCCGGGCCTCTTCCCGGTAGCCGGTGCGCAGCAGCGAGGAGAGGGTGATCGCGGCGTCCCGCAGCCAGGTGTAGCGGTAGTCCCAGTTCCGTACGCCCCCGATCTCCTCGGGGAGCGAGGTGGTCGGCGCGGCGACGATGCCGCCGGTCGGGGCGTACGTGAGGGCCTTCAGGGTGATCAGGGAGCGGACGACCGCCTCCCGGTAGGGCCCGTGGTACGTACACTGATCGACCCATTCGCGCCAGAACAGCTCCGTGGCCTCCAGGGACCCCTCCGGGTCGGGGAGGGCGGGCGGCTCGCGGTGCGAGGGCTGCCAGCTGATCGTGAAGGCCACCCGGTCGCCGGGGCCGACGGTGAAGTCGGAGTAGGTGGTCAGGTTCTTGCCGTAGGTGTCCGCCTCGGTGTCCAGCCAGACGGAGTCCGGCCCGGCGACGGCGACCGTACGGCCGTCCACCTTGTGCACCCACGGCGTCACCCGGCCGTAGCTGAACCGCATGCGGAGCTCCGAGCGCATCGGCACCCGGCCGCTGACGCCCTCCACGATCCGGATGAGCTGCGGTGCCCCGTCCCGCGGTGGCATGAAATCGGTCACCCGTACGGTGCCGCGGGGCGTGTCCCACTCCGATTCCAGGACGAGGGAGTCACCGCGGTAGCGGCGCCGGTCCGCCGACAGCGGTTCGGCTCCTTCCGCCCTCGCCGGACCCAGACGCCAGAAGCCGTGCTCCTCGGTGCCCAGCAGTCCTGCGAAGACGGCGTGCGAATCGAAGCGGGGAAGGCACAGCCAGTCCGCTGTACCGTCCCGGCAGACCAGGGCAGCGGTCTGCATGTCTCCGATGAGTGCGTAATCCTCGATGCGCCCGGCCACGTGCGTCTCCAGTCGAACGGCCATGTCGCCCCGTCCGGGGCGCTTACTGGGGTCAGGGGTCAAGAGGGTCGTAGGGTCTTCACCCTGGAGGAACCGACGAGTTCCTGTCACCGGCAGCGGGCCTGGGTGGTGCCGCCGTCCGGCCGTCTCGGCAGCGAGTGTCCGAGCAGGATACGACGCGGTACGAAGATCCGCGCGACGGTCCCCGCAACATCTCTGCGCTGATCGGGTGGGACGTGAAACGACGGGGGTGATGGTGTGACGCCCCTGTGCAGGGTGTGGCCGGAAGCAGCCTCTCCCTGTCGCTGTTACCCTGGTAGCCCGTGGACCGGTGGTCGTTCGCGACAGCGGACGAGGCCCCCGAACCGCAGCGACGGCGCCCCCGGAATCCCCGGCTGGGCGGCCGGTACGCACCTCACAACACGCGACCACGGGAGCCCCCTTTGGCTATGCAGCCCACATCCACGACGACCAAGCACATCTTCGTCACCGGGGGTGTCGCCTCCTCCCTCGGCAAGGGTCTGACTGCCTCCAGCCTGGGTGCCCTGCTCAAGGCACGTGGCCTGCGGGTCACCATGCAGAAGCTCGACCCCTACCTCAACGTCGACCCCGGCACGATGAACCCCTTCCAGCACGGTGAGGTGTTCGTCACCAACGACGGCGCCGAGACCGACCTGGACATCGGCCACTACGAGCGCTTCCTCGACGTCGACCTCGACGGCTCCGCCAACGTGACGACCGGCCAGGTCTACTCGCAGGTCATCGCCAAGGAGCGGCGCGGCGAGTACCTGGGCGACACCGTCCAGGTCATCCCGCACATCACCAACGAGATCAAGCACCGCATCCGCCGCATGGCCACCGACGACGTGGACGTCGTCATCACCGAGGTCGGCGGCACGGTCGGCGACATCGAGTCGCTGCCGTTCCTGGAGACCGTCCGCCAGGTCCGCCACGAGGTCGGCCGCGACAACGTCTTCGTCGTGCACATCTCGCTGCTGCCCTACATCGGCCCCTCCGGCGAGCTGAAGACCAAGCCCACCCAGCACTCGGTGGCCGCTCTGCGCAACATCGGTATTCAGCCGGATGCCATCGTGCTCCGCGCCGACCGTGAGGTCCCGACCTCCATCAAGCGCAAGATCTCGCTGATGTGCGATGTCGACGAGGCCGCGGTCGTCGCCGCGATCGACGCCAAGTCGATCTACGACATCCCCAAGGTCCTGCACACCGAGGGCCTGGACGCCTATGTCGTCCGCAAGCTCGACCTGCCCTTCCGGGACGTCGACTGGACCACCTGGGACGACCTCCTGGACCGGGTCCACAACCCCGACCACGAGGTCACCGTCGCGCTGGTCGGCAAGTACATCGACCTGCCCGACGCCTACCTCTCGGTCACCGAGGCCATCCGGGCCGGCGGCTTCGCCAACAAGGCCCGGGTCAAGGTCAAGTGGGTCACCTCCGACGACTGCCGCACCGCGGCCGGTGCCGCCGAGCACCTGGGCGACGTCGACGGGATCCTCATCCCCGGCGGCTTCGGTGAGCGCGGGGTCGACGGCAAGGTCGGCGCCATCCGCTACGCCCGTGAGAACAAGGTCCCGCTGCTCGGCCTCTGCCTGGGCCTCCAGTGCATCGTGATCGAGGCGGCCCGCTCGCTGGCCGAGATCCCCGACGCCAACTCCACCGAGTTCGACGCCGCCACCTCCCACCCGGTCATCTCGACCATGGAGGAGCAGCTCGCCTACGTCGAGGGCGCGGGCGACCTGGGCGGCACCATGCGGCTCGGCCTCTACCCGGCCAAGCTCGCCGAGGGCTCCGTGGTGCGCGAGGCGTACGCCGGTGAGCCCTACGTCGAGGAGCGCCACCGCCACCGCTACGAGGTCAACAACGCCTACCGCGGTGAGCTGGAGAAGAAGGCCGGGCTCGTCTTCTCCGGCACCTCCCCGGACAACAAGCTCGTCGAGTACGTCGAGTACCCGCGCGAGGTCCACCCCTACCTGGTCGCCACCCAGGCCCACCCCGAGCTCCGCTCCCGCCCGACCCGCCCGCACCCGCTCTTCGCCGGTCTGGTGAAGGCGGCCGTCGCGCGCAAGGTCGGCACGGCCCAGTAGTTCCGAGGCATTACGGTTGACCGGGGTACGGATCCTTGAGGGACGCGTACCCCGGTTTCTCGTTTGGTACGTGGTACGTGGGAGGACGCAGTGGGTATCCAGGACACGCCCGAGGAGTGGCAGGTCACCGCGACCGTCACCCCCTTCACCGGCAACAAGACCAGCGTCCGCACCGACCAGGTCGTCATGCCCGACGGCTCCGTCCACGGCCGTGACTACCAGGTCCACCCGGGTTCCGTCGCGATCCTCGCGGTCGACGAGGACGACCAGGTCATCGTCGTACGCCAGTACCGCCACCCGGTCCGTCAGCGGCTCTGGGAGATCCCCGCCGGGCTGCTCGATGTCCCCGGTGAGAACCCCCTGCACGCCGCCCAGCGCGAGCTGTACGAGGAGGCGCACGTCAAGGCCGAGGAGTGGCGGGTGCTGACCGACGTCTACACCACGCCCGGCGGCTGCGACGAGGCCGTACGGATCTTCCTCGCCCGGGGTCTCTCCGACGTGGAGGGCGAGCGGTTCGCGGTCTCCGAGGAGGAGGCCGACATGGAGCAGGCCCGTATCCCGCTGCCCGAGCTGGTGCGCTCGGTGCTCGCGGGGGACCTGCACAACAACTGCCTGGTCGTCGGGGCCCTCGCGCTCACCGCCGTGCTCGCGGGCGACGGCGTCGCCTCGCTGCGGCCCGCCGAGGCGCCCTGGCCGGCCCGGCCGTTCGAGGCCTGACGGAACGTCCGCTTCCTCTCACGGACAGACCCCGGTCGGACGATCGTAAGAAATGCTGATCCGATCGGGGGATGTTCGCCCTGCTCCGCCCCGCACCGCAGTGATCCACACCACCGCTGAACTACGCTCGAAAGGCACCCGACCGGAGTTCCGGCGGGCACCGCGTGCAGCGAAGTGGAGCGTGGCTCGTGACCGATCAGGCGGTGGACACCAGCGGCCCGGCCGAGACCGCGGGGACCGAGGAGCCGTCCGGCGCCGCCCCGCCCCGATTCTTCGGCCGCGAACGCGAGTTGAAGGCCCTGCGGGCGGACATCGAGCGGGCCGGCCTGGACACCCTGGCCGGCCGCAAGACCCCCCGCGCCCGGGTCCTGCTCATCGCGGGCCGCCCCGGCTCGGGCCGCAGCACCCTCGCCGCCGAACTCGCGGGCGCCCTCACCGGTACGGGCCCGGCCCCGGCCGACGCCTGCGGTCCGGAGACCGGAACGGGCGCGCTGCCCTGGGCCGTTGCCGGTACGGGCTCCGGCGACTACCCCGACGGGGTGCTCCGGGTCGGCCTCACCGAACCCGGCGGCGAACGGGTCCCCACCGAGCGCACGGCGGGCGAGATCCTTGCCCTGCTCGGCCTCGACGTGCCGCCCGGCGCGGATCAGGACGAGCTCTCCGAGATGGTCCGCGAGGCCCTTTCCGTACGCCGTCTCGTCCTGCTGCTCGACGACGCGGCCGACGCCGAACAGGTCGACCCGCTGCTCCCGGAGAACCCGGACTGCCTGGTCGTCGCCACCGCGACCGGCCCGCTGACCGGCATCCCGGACGTGCGGCCCTGCACCATCGGCGGCCTGGAGGCGGGCGCGGCCGTCCAGCTCCTCGCCCGGGTCATCGGCCAGGTCCGCATCACCGTCGATCCGCGTACCGCCGAGAGCCTCTCCGAGGAGTGCGGGGGACAGCCCGCCGCGCTCGCCCTGATCGGCGGCTGGCTCGCCGCCCACCCCATGGCCTCCGTCGCCGACGTCACCAAGCAGCTCCACGAGCTCCCCGAATCCGGCGACCAGCAGCCCACCGGGGCCCGCCCGCTGGCCCGCGCCTTCCGTCTCGTCCACGACTCCCTGCCGCAGGCCGCCGCCCGGATACTGCGCCTGCTGGCCCTCGCGCCCGCCGGGCTCGCCGACGCCCACACGGCCTCCGCGCTGGCGGGCTGCTCGGTCTCGGCCGCGCAGTCGACGCTGGACGACTTCGTGAAGCTCGGGCTGCTGCGGACGGACGGCGCCGCCCACCCCCAGTACGGCGTGCCCGGCTGCCTCGCCCCGATGCTGCGGGCCCTCCTGGAGGAGCGCGAGCGCCCCGCCGAGATCCAGCTCGCCCGCGCCCGGATGCTGGAGCGGACCGTACGCAGGCTCCAGGCCTGCCGGGCGGTCACCGAGGCGGACGGCTCCACCGCCCACCGCAGGCTCGCCGGGCTGCCCCGCTCCCTGCGCTTCCCCAGCGCGGAGGAGGCGGGCGTCTGGCTGCTGCTGCGTCAGCCCGCGCTGCTCGCCTCGGCCCGGCTCGCGGTGGCCGACGGCGAGCTGGACACCCTGGCCCGCCGCCTGGTCGCCGCCCTGGTGCGGGCGCTGGCCGTGCACCGGGGCACCGAGGCCGCCGCCCCCGAGCTGTACGGGCTGCACGGACTGGTCCTGGACGTGGCGGAGCGCCGGAACCTGCCCCGCGAGCAGGCGGCGGCGCTGCTGAACCTCGCGGACCTGGACGCCCGCACCGGCCGCACCCGGGACGCCCTGACCCGCTACCGGGCCGCGCTGGACGCCGGACGGGCCGCCGGGGACCTGTACGCGACGGGCCGCGCGATGGAATCCGTAGGCAGTACGTACGCGGAGCTGGGCGACTTCCACCGGGCCTCCGACTGGTACGGCAGGGCGCTCGCCCAGCGCCTCACCCAGGGGGAGCGGGCCGACGAGGCGCGCCTCTACGGGCGGCTCGGCGCGGTCCACAGCTATGCCGGGCGGTACGGCGAGGCGCTGCGGAACTGGCGGGCCGCCGCCGCGGGCCACCGCAGGCTCGGCGACCTGGCGGCCCAGGCGCGGGCGCTCAGCGAGGCGGCGCGGGTGCAGGAGTACGCGGGGCGGCCCTACGACGCGCTGCACACCTGCCGGGAGGCGGCCGGGCTGGCCCGTCGCGCCGATGACGTGCGGCTTCAGGCGGCGCTCCAGCTCCGGCTGGCCGACACCCTGGACCGGCTCGGCGATCCGGCGGCGGCCCGGCTGCACAGGGCCGCTGCCGACAGATTGCTGGGCGAGGAGGGTTCTGCCTACGAAATCCGCAGTGCTTCGACAGAAAGTTAATGCTTTGTAAGGCTAGACAGCGCGAAGTCCTTCATTAGACTGGCTCTGCCGCGTTCCTTCGTGGCGTCTCCATTTATGATGTATATGTCCGGGTCTGTTCTATCGTGCCCGGATTACCCTCCGAGCCAAGGACCGTGATCGACGTGAAGGTCGGCATCCCCCGCGAAGTCAAGAACAACGAGTTCCGGGTGGCGATCACCCCCGCCGGAGTGCATGAGCTCGTCCGCCACGGCCACCAGGTCGTCATCGAGCGAGACGCCGGCGTCGGCTCGTCCATCCCGGACCAGGAGTACGTCGCCGCGGGCGCGCAGATCCTGGACACCGCCGACGAGGTCTGGGCCGCCGCCGACCTGCTGCTCAAGGTCAAGGAGCCGGTCGCCGAGGAGTACCACCGCCTCCGCAAGGACCAGACCCTCTTCACGTACCTGCACCTCGCCGCCTCCCGCGAGTGCACCGACGCGCTGCTGGCCTCCGGCACCACCGCCATCGCCTACGAGACGGTGGAGACCGCCAACCGCGCCCTGCCGCTGCTCGCCCCGATGTCCGAGGTCGCGGGCCGTCTGGCCCCGCAGGTCGGCGCGTACCACCTGATGCGCTCGGTCGGCGGCCGGGGTGTGCTCCCCGGCGGTGTCCCCGGCACCCACGCGGGCGAGGCCGTCGTCATCGGCGGTGGCGTCTCCGGCTGGAACGCCACGCAGATCGCCGTGGGCCTCGGCTTCCACGTCACGCTGCTCGACCGCGACATCAACAAGCTGCGCGAGGCCGACAAGATCTTCGGCACCAAGGTGAAGACCGTCGTCTCCAACGCCTTCGAGCTGGAGAAGGCCGTCGTCGAGGCCGACCTCGTCATCGGCGCCGTGCTGATCCCCGGAGCCAAGGCCCCGAAGCTGGTCACCAACGAGCTCGTCGCCAAGATGAAGCCCGGAAGTGTACTTGTCGACATTGCGATCGACCAGGGCGGCTGCTTCGAGGACTCGCACCCGACCACCCACGCCGAGCCGACCTTCCAGGTCCACGACTCGGTCTTCTACTGCGTCGCCAACATGCCCGGCGCGGTCCCGAACACCTCCACCTACGCGCTCACCAACGCCACGCTCCCGTACATCGTGGAGCTGGCCAACCGTGGCTGGGCCGACGCCCTGCGCCGCGACGCCGCCCTGGCCAAGGGCCTCAACACCCATGAGGGCCAGGTCGTTTACCGCGAGGTGGCCGAGGCGCACGGCCTCCCGCACGTCGAGCTGAGCACCCTGCTCGGCTGACGGGTCAACACCTCCCGTCAACATCGGGACTCCGGCCGGACCTTGCGCGGCAAGGTCCGGCCGGAGGCGTATCGGGCCCTGTGAGGCCCTTGTGCAACTCGCCTCGAACGTAACCCTTTACCCGATTCGTGCAGCGGCGAAATGTGCGGCTTGGTCGCTGTGCACCCTTGACAGCGAGGCGTTCGATTGCCGACACATCGGGCCGGGTCCGGCGGATTGTGTTGCTGCGGACCGGTGACACGCCATAGAGTCGCCAATCGTCGGCATGGTGCCACGCTGACCTATCGATAAGTTTCCTGGTCACGTCCAAGGAGGTAAGACGACTTGTGAATGAGTCGACAATTACTCCCGGGGGTGGTCAACCAGGGATGCCCGCACGGGGTCTGAGCCCGATCGGGCTCGAAGCTGTCGGCTCCGTCGCTGTCCGCACCTTCACCACCCAACAGCACATGACGACAGCCCCCCAGATGATGGACGGCCTACACGTGAACGCCACGGCCGGCAACGAGAGTGGCCGGAACACCGACCGCTTCGCCGACTTCGCCGAGGTGCCCGAGGGGCACTTCTACGACCCCGACGCCGAGTACGAGCCCGATCCGGAGTACGCGGCCACGCTCGCGCCCGACGCCGCGCGTCAGCGCCGCGAGCGCATCGGCCCGACCGGACGGCCCCTGCCGTACTTCCCGATCCCGGGTCCCCTGACCGACCACGGCCCCGCGAAGATCATCGCGATGTGCAACCAGAAGGGCGGCGTCGGCAAGACCACGTCGACCATCAACCTGGGTGCCGCGCTCGCCGAGTACGGACGCCGCGTCCTGCTCGTCGACTTCGACCCGCAGGGCGCCCTCTCGGTCGGCCTCGGGGTCAACCCGATGGAGCTCGACCTCACCGTCTACAACCTGCTCATGGAGCGGGGCATGGCGGCCGACGAGGTCCTGCTGAAGACCGCCGTCCCCAACATGGACCTGCTGCCGAGCAACATCGACCTCTCGGCCGCCGAGGTGCAGCTCGTCAGCGAGGTGGCCCGCGAGTCCACGCTCCAGCGCGCCCTGAAGCCGCTGATGGCCGACTACGACTACATCGTGATCGACTGTCAGCCCTCGCTCGGCCTGCTCACCGTGAACGCCCTGACGGCCGCTCACAAGGTCATAGTGCCGCTGGAGTGCGAGTTCTTCGCGCTGCGCGGGGTCGCGCTGCTCACCGAGACCATCGAGAAGGTCCAGGAGCGGCTCAACCCCGAGCTGGAGCTCGACGGCATCCTCGCCACCATGTACGACTCCCGTACGGTGCACAGCCGCGAGGTGCTGGCCCGCGTCGTCGAGGCCTTCGACGAGCACGTCTACCACACGGTCATCGGGCGCACGGTCCGCTTCCCGGAGACCACGGTCGCCGGTGAGCCCATCACCACCTACGCCTCCAACTCGGTCGGTGCCGCCGCCTATCGCCAGCTCGCCAGGGAGGTGCTCGCCCGGTGTCACGCCGAGTGAGTCTGCCGGGGGCCGACGAACTGTTCCGTACCACCGGAGGGGGCATGGGTCTCCAGTCCTCCTCCCCGGCGGACCGGCGACGCAAGGCGAACGGCGAGCCACGGGTGCCCGCACCGGCGGGGGAGAGCGATCCCGCCGACCGTTCCGAGAGCGGTGAGGAGCACGCATCCGGCGACGCCGACGACGCGCGCGGCCGGGGCGGCGAGGGTGACCGCCGGGCCGCCGCTCCCGCACCTGCCCCCGCCCCGTCCGGCGACCGGGCCGCCCCGGCGGAGCAGTCGCAGGCCGTCCAGCAGCAGCGCAGGCGCGGCGGCGGACGCGGCGCCAACCGGCGGCCCAGCGGCCGGGAGCGCCACGACGAGAAGATCACGGTCTACGTCTCCGCCGAGGAGCTGATGGACCTCGAACACGCCCGGCTCGTCCTGCGCGGCGAACACGGCCTCGCCGTCGACCGGGGCCGCATCGTCCGCGAGGCGGTGGCGGTGGTCCTGGCCGACCTGGAGTCCCGGGGCGACGCGAGCATCCTCGTCCGGCGGCTGCGCGGCCGCTGACCGGCGCACCGCCGGTAGCCTGCCGGATGGGACCCGCCGCTCGGCGGGCCCCGTCCGCACCCCCGCACCACCCCTGGACCACCATGCCGACGCCCGCCGACCCCACCACCCCGCGCCGCCGTGCCCTGGGGCGGGGGCCGGGGGCGGCTCCGCCGCCCGTGGAGGAGCCTGAGGAGGCGCCTGAGGAGGCGGAGGAGGCGGCTCCGGAGCCCGTACGGGAACCGGAAGCCGTTCCCGTACCGGAGACTGCTCCCGCCGCGGCTGCGGAGCCCGTACGGGAGCCGGTGGCCGAGCCCGAGTCCGTACGGGAGCCCGAAGCCGGCCCCGTACCGGAGCGGGAGCCCGAAGCCGAGGCTGAGCCCGTACGGGAGCCCGAAGCCGGGGCTGAGCCCGTACGGGAGCCCGAAGCCGAGCCCGGGGCGTCCGACGACAGGCGGTTCACCGTCCGGCTGGTGAACTTCGAGGGCCCCTTCGATCTCCTCCTCCAGCTGATCTCCAAGCACAAGCTGGACGTGACCGAGGTCGCGCTCTCCAAGGTCACCGACGAGTTCATGGCGTACATCCGCGCCATGGGCCCGGACTGGGACCTCGACCAGACCACCGAGTTCCTCGTGGTCGCCGCCACCCTGCTCGACCTGAAGGCCGCCCGGCTGCTGCCCGCCGCCGAGGTGGAGGACGAGGCGGACCTGGCCCTCCTGGAGGCGCGGGACCTGCTCTTCGCGCGGCTGCTCCAGTACCGCGCGTACAAGCAGATCGCGGAGATCTTCAGCGGCCGCCTGGAGTCCGAGGCCCGCCGCCACCCCCGTACCGTCGGCCTGGAGGACCACCACGCCGAGCTGCTGCCCGAGGTCGTCATCAGCATCGGGCCCGAGGGGTTCGCGAAGCTCGCCGTCAAGGCGATGCAGCCGAAGCCGAAGCCCCAGGTGTACGTGGACCACATCCACGCCCCCCTCGTCAGCGTGCGGGAGCAGGCGGGCATCGTGGTGGAGCGGCTGCGCGCGGCCGGGGCGGCGATGAGCTTCCGGGCGCTCACCGAGGACGCCCCCGACACCCTCACCGTGGTGGCCCGCTTCCTGGCCCTCTTGGAGCTGTACCGGGAGAAGGCCGTCACCCTGGACCAGGGCGAGGCGCTGGGGGAGCTGCTGGTGGCCTGGTGCGGCGGGGCGGGCGCGGAGCCGGTGGTGACGGACGAGTTCGACCAGGAACTCAACGGGGGCAGTGACGAGGAGGACGTACGGGAATGAGTGAGCAGCCGGTCCAGGCGGACGGCACGGGCGCGGTCGCTTCCCTCGATCTGAAGCCCGCTCTGGAGGCGGTCCTCATGGTCGTCGACGAGCCCGCCACCGTCGACCAGCTGGCCAAGGTGCTCCAGCGGCCCCGCCGGGCCGTGGCGGACGCGCTGCGGGAGCTGGCCGACGAGTACACCGTGCAGCGCCGGGGCTTCGACCTGCGGCTGGTCGCGGGCGGCTGGCGGTTCTACACCCGCCCCGAGTACGCGGCGGCCGTCGAGGGCTTCGTCCTGGACGGCCAGCACGCCCGGCTGACCCAGGCCGCGCTGGAGACCCTGGCGGTGGTCGCCTACCGGCAGCCGGTGAGCCGTTCGCGGGTCTCGGCGGTGCGCGGAGTCAACTGCGACGGCGTCATGCGGACCCTCCTCCAGAGGGGCCTGGTGGCCGAGGCGGGCGCGGAACCCGAAACAGGTGCGATCCTGTACAGGACGACGAACTACTTTCTGGAGCGAATGGGCCTGCGCGGCCTGGACGAGCTCCCGGAGCTCGCGCCCTTCCTCCCGGAGGCGGACGCGATCGAGGCTGAGACGCTAGAGGGTGTGCCGTCGTTCGATCCGGACGCACCGGACACCCCGGATACTCACGCAGACGACAAGACGGAATTTTGATGCGAAGCAGTGGCAGGAACAGCGGAAGCGGCAGCGGCCGGAGCGGCGGCGGCGCGGGCAGTGGCGGCCGCAGCGGCGGCGGCTCCTTCCGCCCGGGCCAGGGCGGCGGCCAGGGCGGTCGTCCCGGTGGCCAGGGCGGCGGCGGACGCGGGGCCCAGGGCGGACGCGGCGGCAGCGGCCAGGGCGGCGGCCGTCCCGGCGGTCAGGGCGGGCGTCCGGGCTCCCAGGGCGGCCGTAGCTCCCAGGGCGGCGGCTGGGACGAGCAGGAGCAGCGCCCCCGCCGTCCCCGCCCCGAGGAGCGCCGCTACGACGTGGGCAACGACGCCCCCGGCGCCCGTACCGAGCAGGACGGCCCCCGCAAGGGCCGCGGCTCGGCGGCTCGCGGCGGCGCCAAGGGCGGCCCGAAGTCCGCGCAGGGCGGCTCCGGCCGTACCGGCGGTTTCCGTCGCGGCGCTCCCTCACGCCCGCGTGAGCTGGACGCCAAGATCGAGCAGCGCAACCGCGACCGGTACGCGAACAAGCCCGACATCAAGCTCCCCAAGACCCACCCGGGCGCCGAGCAGGAGGGCGAGCGGCTGCAGAAGGTCCTCGCCCGGGCCGGTATGGGCTCGCGCCGCGCGTGCGAGGAGCTGATCGAGCAGGCCCGCGTCGAGGTCAACGGCGAGATCGTCGTCGAGCAGGGCATGCGCGTCGATGTGCACAAGGACGAGATCAAGGTCGATGGTCTGACCGTCGCCGCGCAGTCGTACCTCTTCTTCGCGCTGAACAAGCCCGCCGGTGTCGTCTCCTCCATGGAGGACCCGGACGGCCGCCAGTGCCTCGGCGACTACGTGACCAACCGCGAGACGCGGCTGTTCCACGTCGGCCGTCTCGACACCGAGACGGAGGGCATCATCATGCTCACCAACCACGGTGAGCTGGCCCACCGCCTCACGCACCCCAAGTACGGCGTGAAGAAGACCTACCTGGCCGCCATCCAGGGCCCCCTGCCGCGTGACCTCGGCAAGCGGCTCAAGGACGGCATCCAGCTGGAGGACGGCTACGCCCGCGCCGACCACTTCCGCGTGGTCGAGAACACCGGCAAGAACTACCTGGTGGAGGTCACCCTCCACGAGGGCCGCAAGCACATCGTGCGCCGGATGCTGGCCGAGGCCGGATTCCCGGTCGAGCGGCTGGTGCGGACGTCCTTCGGGCCGATCCCGCTGGGCGACCAGAAGTCCGGCTGGCTGCGCCGCCTCACCAACACCGAGGTCGGCATGCTGATGCGCGAGGTCGGCCTCTAGCAGCACCTGCTTTTCCCAAGGCCCGCGGCCGGTTCCGTTCGGAAAGTTCGAACGGAACCGGCCGCGGGCCTTTCGCCGCCCCCGCCCACCCTTTATAGTCAGAGTGACTATTAAGAAGGAGGCGGGCCCGTGAGCCTCGCGGACATACTCGATCCCCTGCAACAGCCCCTGGTGACGGTCCTGGACACCCCGGTCAGCTGGACCGAGGTGCTGGGATTCGGCAGCGGGGCGCTCTGTGTCTGGCTCGTGGCCCGCCAGCACATCGCCAACTGGCCGATCGGCATCGCCAACAACGTCTTCTTCATCCTGCTGTTCGCCCAGGCCGGGCTGTACGCCGACGCCGGTCTCCAGATCGTCTTCATCACCCTCGCCGCGTACGGCTGGTGGACCTGGACCCACGGGGGTGGACCGGGGACCTCCGTCCTGCCGGTGCGCAGGACGACCCGCACCGAATGGGCCTGGCTGCTCGCGGCGGGGGTGGTGGGGACCGCCGGGATCACGTTGCTGCTGGCCCGGGCCACCGACTCCACCGTCCCGTTCTGGGACGCGCTGACGACCTCGCTGTCGCTGATGGCGACGTACGGGCAGTGCCGGAAGCGGCTGGAGTCCTGGTGGCTGTGGATCGCCGCCGACCTGGTCTACATCCCGCTGTACGCGCACAAGGGGCTGTACCTGACCTCGCTGCTGTACGCGGGCTTCCTCGTCCTCTGCGTCGTCGGCCTGCGCAACTGGCACCGCGACCTGACCACCCGCACCGCCCGTCCCCTGGAGGTGGCCGCCGCATGAAGCGCTACGGACACGGACTGGTGCTCGGCAAGTTCTACCCGCCGCACGCGGGCCACCACCACCTCGTCGAGACCGCCCGGGACCGCTGCGAGCGGCTGACCGTGCTGGTCTGCGCCGCCTCCGTGGAGTCGATCCCGCTCGCGGACCGGGTGGCCTGGATGCGCGAGGTGCACCCGGAGGTCACGGTGGTGGGCGCGGTCGACGACACGCACATGGACGTGACCGACCCGGCGGTCTGGGACGCGCACATGGCGGTGTTCACGGCCGCCGTGCCCGAGCGGGTCGACGCGGTCTTCACCTCGGAGGCGTACGGGGAGGAGCTCGGCCGCCGCTTCGGCGCCGCGTCCGTGCTCGTCGACCCCGACCGCACCCTTTTCCCAGTCTCCGGCACCGCCGTGCGCAAGGACCCGGTCGGCTCCTGGGACTTCCTCCGGCCGCCGGTCCGGGCCGCCCTCGCCCGCCGGGTCGTCGTCCTCGGCGCCGAGTCCACCGGCACCACCACCCTCGCGCGGGCCCTCACCGCCCACTACCGGGCCCGGGGCGGGGTCTGGACGCATACGGCGTACGTCGCCGAGTACGGGCGCGAGTACAGCGAACGCAAACTCGCCACCCTGCGCGAACGGTGGCCCGGGGCCGCCTGGGAGGACGTCACCTTCACCACCGACGACTTCCCCGCCATCGCCCGCGCCCAGAACGGGCGCGAGGAGGCCGCCGCCCGGATCGGCTCCCCGGTCCTCTTCTGCGATACGGACTCCTTCGCCACCACCGTCTGGCACGAGCGGTACGTCGGCGGGCGCAACCCGCTCGTCGAGGAGATCGCGGACCGGGCCGGGCACCACCTGTGGCTGCTCACCGACCACGAGGGCGTCGCCTTCGAGGACGACGGGCTGCGGGACGGCGAGGAGCTGCGGCCCTGGATGACCGACCGCTTCCGCGCCGAACTCACCCGCACCGGGCGCCGGTTCATCGAGGTCACCGGCCCGCCCGAGGCCCGCCTCGCCGCAGCCGTCACCGCCGTGGACGAACTCCTCGCCACCGGCTGGGAGTTCGCCGCCCCCCTCCCGGAGAAGCGATGAGCACCGGCGTACCCGAGGGGTACGACCCGCAGGCCTTCCCGCCGTTCGCGGTCACCGTCGACCTCGCGGTCTTCACCGTCCGGGACGCGGCCCTCCACGTCCTGCTGGTCGAGCGCGGCCAAGACCCCTTCCGGGGCCGCTGGGCGCTGCCGGGCGGGTTCGTCCTGCCCCGCGAGTCCGCCGACGAGGCGGCCCGCCGCGAGCTGGCCGAGGAGACCGGCCTCGGCCCGGACGCCGTGGACGCCCTCCACCTGGAGCAGCTGCGCACCTACACCGAACCGGACCGCGACCCGAGGATGCGGGTCGTCTCGGTCGCGTACGCCGCCCTCCTGCCGGACCTGCCCGAACCGCGCGGCGGCGGTGACGCGGCGAGCGCGCGGTGGTGGGACGTGAGCGCCACGGGACCGCTCGCCTTCGACCACGACCGGATCCTGGCCGACGCCCGCGACCGGATCGGCGCCAAGCTCGAATACACCTGCCTGGCCACGGAGTTCTGCCCGCCCGAGTTCACCCTCGGGGAGCTCCAGCAGGTCTACGAGACGGTGTGGGGCGTCGAGCTGGACCGCCCCAACTTCCGGCGCAAGGTCCTGAGCGCGCCGGGCTTCGTCCAGCCGGTCGACGGCCCGCCGCGCCGTACGGGCGGCCGGGGCAAACCGGCGGCCCTCCACCGGGCAGGCGGCGCCACGGCCCTCCACCCGCCCCTGCTGCGCCCGCAGCCCACCGACGCACCCCTCTCCCGCCCGGAAGGACGAACGCCATGACCCTCGCCACCCGGAGACTGACCAAGCAGGCGGCCACCGGCTCGCTGACCGGGCTCGCGCTCGGCGACGCGCTGGGCTTCCCCACCGAGTTCAACGACGTGCCCTCGATCCTCGCCAAGTGCGGCCCCTGGCGGGGGATGGAGCTGCCGACGCCCGCCTTCGTCACCGACGACACCCAGATGACGATCGCGCTGGGCCGGGCGATCCGTACCGCCATGGACAGCGGACTGCTCACCCCGGAGCGGCTGGTGGACCCGGTGCGCCGGGAGTTCGTCGCCTGGTACCACTCGCCGGAGAACAACCGCGCCCCCGGCAACACCTGCCTCACCGCCTGCCGCCTGCTCGAAACCACCCGCGTCTGGCAGGAGGCGAGCCAGACCCACTCCAAGGGCTGCGGCGCCAATATGCGGGTCGCGCCCATCGGCCTCGTCCCCGGCCTCAGCGACGAGCAGCGCGCCGGAGCCGCCCAGCTCCAGGCCGCCCTGACCCACGGCCACCCCACCGCCCTGGCCGCCTCCGACCTGACCGCCCGCGCGGTCTTCCTGCTGGCCCAGGGCGCCGAACCGCTCGGCCTTATCGGCCGGCTGCGGAGTTATGCGTACGAGAACAGCGGCCGCTACCACACCCGCTGGCTCGGCGACCTGTGGCGCTACGCCGGGGACACCTCGCCCGAGGCGTTCATCAGCCGGGGCTGGGACGAGTGCCAGAGCGCGCTGGCCGCCCTCCAGGAGGCCCTGCGGGACCCGTCACCGGAGACGGACCCCTGCGAGCGGACCGGGGACGGCTGGATCGCCGAGGAGGCCCTCGCCACCGCCCTGCACTGCTTCCTGCTCTTCCCGGAGGACCCGCTCACCGCCCTGCGCCGGGCCGCCTGCACCCGGGGCGACTCCGACTCGATCGCCTGCCTGGCGGGCGCCTTCGCCGGGGCCCACCTGGGCGCGGGGGCCTGGCCGAAGGAGTGGTCGGAGCGGATCGAGTACCGCAGCGACCTGCTGTCCCTGGGGGCGCTCTGGGATGCCTGACCGGGCGAACTGGGATGCTTGAGCGATGAGCACCCCTCCCCTCACCCTGGCCCGGGCCGGCCTGCCCGTCGCCGACCTGCGCCCCGACCTCGCCGGAGCGCCGGACCCGCTGGCCTTCGCCACGGTCTCCGGCGCCCACCTCTACGGCTTCCCCTCCCGGGACTCGGACGTGGACCTGCGGGGGGTCCACGTCCTGCCCGCCGAGGAGCTGGTGGGGCTGCGCGAGCCGGAGGAGACCCGGACCCGGATGTGGGAGCGGGACGGGGTCGAGCTGGACCTCGTCACCCACGACCTGCGCAAGTTCGTCCGGCTGATGCTCCGGCCCAACGGCTACGTCCTGGAGCAGCTGCTCTCCCCGCTGGTGGTGCACACAAGCGCCCTCCACACCGAACTGACGGCCCTCGCCCCCGGCGTACTGACCCGCAACCACGCCCACCACTACCGGGGCTTCGCGGGGACGCAGTGGCGGCTGTACGGGAAGACGGGCGAGCTGAAACCGCTGCTCTACACCTTCCGGGCGCTGCTCACCGGCATCCACCTCATGCGGAGCGGGGAGCTCCGGGCCCACCTGCCCACGCTGCTCGACGAGGTCGGGGCCCCTGCCTATCTGCCCGGCCTGATCGCGGCCAAGGCGGAGGCGGAGCACGCGGCGGCGACGGAGGCGGACAGGGAGGCGGTGGTCCGGGACATCGAGGAGCTGCACCGCGTCCTGGACGAGGCGCGGGACCGCTCCCGGCTGCCGGAGGCCCCGACGGCCTTCGAGGACCTGCACGACCTCGTCGTACGAGCGAGACTCGCGCCCTGAGGCCCTGAGGCCCTGAGGCCCTGAGGCCCTGAGGCCCTGAGCCTCTGACACCCCCGTGCCCTGAGGCCCCTGACGCCCCGGCTGCCGGGCCGACGCCCCGTTGCTCCTGGACTACCGGGCCGACGCCCTCCTCACCCGTACGAGAAAGTCCTCCACCGCCGCCCGGTCCGGCCCCGGCGGCAGGGGTGAGGCGTCCGCCGCCTCGTCGTTCTCCTCGGCCAGCCGGTTCATCCGGCGCTCCACCTCCGGCCAGGACGCCTCGCCGCGCTTCACCGCCAGCAGTTCCTCGCGCGCCCCGCCCACGTCGATCCGCAGTTCACCGGTCCGCAGCAGGTCCCGGCAGCTCGCCAGCAGCCGCAGCAGATGCATCGCGTGCTTCCAGCGGGGCTCGCCGTACTGCCGTACGTCCGCCTCCAGCTTCTTGCGCTGGCCCAGCGCGTAGCGGACGAAGGTGGAGTGGGCCAGCCGGGAGAGGAACGCGCCCCGCAGCGCGATCAGCTCCCGGCCGGTGTCGTCCACGTACTCCACCAGCGGGGAGTGCAGGCACTCCAGCACGTTCGGATTGGCCCGCAGCGCCAGCTCGCAGAAGCGCTCCAGCTCCCACGAGAACTGCTCGGGGGCGGGACCCTCGATATGGGCCGGGGGCTTGTCGAGGCGCCAGAACAGCGGGGTCGGGGCGACGAACACGCCCCGCCGGTCGGTGTCGCTGTCCTCCGTCGCCAGCCCGAACGCGCGCGAACCCATCACACAGGAGTAGACCGTGTGGTCGCGTACGAGAGCCTCGTGAGCAGGAGTGATCATGGCCGCGAGGGTACGTGGGCGGAGGGCCCGGCCACATCCGGAGAAGCCGTCCCCTTGGCTGCGAAGCCGTCCCCTCAGCCGGGAGAGCCGTCCCCTCAGCTGGAATGCCGTCGCTCTCAGCCCAGCCGGATCGTTCCGTCCGAGACGGTGATCCGCTCGGCCGGCAGCGGGCGGGTCGCCGGTCCGGCCTCGACCGCCGCGTCCGTGATGGAGAACTTGGAGCCGTGGCAGGGACAGTTGATGGTGCCGTCCTCGACCGTGGAGACGAGGCACTTCGCATGGGTGCAGACGGCGGAGAACGCCTTGAACTCGCCCTCCTCCGGCTGGGTCACGACCACCTTCCGCTCCTTGAAGACCGTGCCGCCGCCGACCGGGATGTCAGCGGTCGCGGCGAGCTCCTCCCCGCCGGGCGAGGCGCCGGGGGAGGCCGTGCCCGATGCCGTCGGCGTACCGGCCGTGTCCCCGCCGCCACCCCCGTCCCCGTCCCCGTCCGATCCGCAGCCGGTCACCAGGGCGGCGGCGCCTGCCGCGCCCGCGGTCAGGACCGTCCTCCGTCGTGCGTTCATGGGCTCTCCAGTTGTCGATGGCCGTCGGTGTCGGCCATGGTGGCGGCGGGAGGCGCGCAGGTGAAGCAACCGGGCGGGCCGGGGCCGATTTTCCGTACGGCCGGGCGGGAAATCGCCCCGGAAGGCCGACCGCCGGCCGGTCCGCGACGCCCCGTCTCACGGAGAGAGCGCGGTGACCGGGGGAGGAGCCGCCCCTCTAGGGTGATCAGGAGCAGCGCGGAAGTGAACGAGCGAGGAGTACGACGTGGCGGTACGAGCGGTCCGAGGAGCCGTCCAGCTGGAGCGGGACGAGGCCGGGCACATGGACGAGCGGGTCGGTGAGCTGCTCACGGCCGTACTGGAGCGCAACGAGCTGGTCGCCGACGATCTGATCAGCATCTGGTTCACCGCCACCCCGGACCTCCACAGCGACTTCCCGGCCGCCGCCGCGCGCGGCCTCGGCATCGTCGACGTACCCCTGATCTGCGCCCAGGAGCTGGACGTCGAGGGCGCCATGCCCCGGGTCGTCCGCCTCCTCGCCCATGTCGAGACCTACCTCCCGCGCGCGGAGATCAGCCACGTCTACCTCGGCGCCACCGCCGCCCTGCGCAAGGACATCGCCCAGTGAGAACCGCCCTCGTCATCGGAACCGGGCTCGTCGGCACCTCCGCCGCCCTCGCGCTCGCGAGCCGGGGCATCCATGTCCACCTCGTGGACCACGACCCCGAGTCCGCCCGCACGGCGGCCGCGCTCGGGGCCGGTACGGACGAGCCGCCCGAGGGCCGGGTCGACCTCGCCGTCATCGCCGTACCGCCCGCCCACACCGCCACCGTCCTGGCCCGCGCCATGCGCGACGGGGTGGCACGTGGCTACCTGGACGTGGCGAGCGTCAAGGGCGGCCCCCGCCGTGAGCTGGAGGCGCTCGGCCTCGACCTCACCCCGTACATCGGTACGCACCCGATGGCGGGCAAGGAGCGCTCCGGACCGCTCGCCGCCACCGGCGACCTCTTCGAGGGCCGCCCCTGGGTCCTCACGCCGACCCGGGACACCGACACCGAGGTGCTCAACCTCGCGCTGGAGCTGGTCGCGCTCTGCCGGGCCGTCCCCGTGGTCATGGACGCCGACGCACACGACCGGGCCGTCGCCCTCGTCTCGCACACCCCGCAGCTGATCTCCTCCATGGTCGCCGCGCGCCTTGAGGAGGCCGACGAGACCGCCGTACGCCTGTGCGGCCAGGGCATCCGCGACGTCACCCGGATCGCCGCCTCCGACCCCCGGATGTGGGTGGAGATCCTCTCCGCCAACCCCGGGCCGGTCGCCGACGTGCTCGCCGGGGTCGCCGCCGACCTGGCGGAGACCGTCACCGCGCTGCGCGGCCTGCACTCCGCCGACGAGGAGAAGCGGCGCGCGGGCACCGACGCCATCGAGGACGTCCTGCGCCGGGGCAACGCGGGCCGGATCCGGGTCCCGGGCAAGCACGGCGCGGCCCCCGCCGTGTACGAGACCGTGGCCGTCCTGATCGGCGACCGGCCGGGCGAGCTCGCCTCGATCTTCGCCGAGGCCGGCCGGGCCGGGGTCAACATCGAGGACGTCCGCATCGAGCACGCCACCGGGCAGCAGGCGGGCCTGGTCCAGATCATGGTGGAGCCGAGCGCGGCCCCCGTGCTGAGCGCCGCCCTCACCGAGCGCGGCTGGTCGATCCGCGGCTGAGGCCGGTGGGGGAGGCGCCGGGATGCCCGGCCGCCTCCCCCGTACGGGGTACAAGGGCGCGCCCGGCACTCGGTAACCTGGTACGAGGCCGTCCGCAGGCCCGTCCGTCCCCACCCCGTGTACCAGGAAGGTGTCCACCACCGTGGAAACCGCAAGCTCCGCCGTGATCGTCGCCATCGACGGGCCCTCCGGCACCGGCAAGTCGAGCACCTCCAAGGCCGTCGCCGCCAAGCTCGGCCTGAGCTACCTGGACACGGGCGCGCAGTACCGGGCCATCACCTGGTGGATGCTGACCAACGGCATCGACGTCACCAGCCCCGCCGAGATCGCCACCGCCGCCGCCAAGCCCGTGATCATCTCCGGCACCGACCCGACCGGCCCGACGATCACCGTCGACGGCGAGGACGCCTCGGGGCCGATCCGTACCCAGGAGGTCACCTCCAAGGTCAGCGCCGTCAGCGCGGTCCCCGAGGTGCGCACGATCATCACCGAGCTCCAGCGCTCCATCGCCGCGGGCGCCCGGGGCGGCATCGTCGTCGAGGGCCGGGACATCGGCACCACCGTGCTGCCCGACGCCGACATCAAGATCTTCCTCACCGCCTCCCCGGAGGCCCGCGCCGCCCGCCGCAGCGGTGAGGTCAAGGGCTCCGACCTCGCCGCCACCCGCGAGGCCCTGATCCAGCGGGACGCCGCCGACTCCGGCCGCAAGACCTCCCCCCTCGCCAAGGCGGACGACGCCGTCGAGGTGGACACCACCGAGCTGACCCTCCAGCAGGTCATCGAGTGCGTCGTCACCCTCGTCGAGGAGAAGCGGACCGCCGCGTGAGCGAGGCCACGGGGGCGCCCACCCTGCGCGGAGCGGCGGTCGGGCGGCGGATCGGCATCGGTCTGATGTACGGGCTGTGGAAGCCGCGCGTGCTCGGCGCCTGGCGCGTGCCCGCCGCCGGACCCGTCATACTCGCGGTGAACCACTCCCACAACATCGACGGACCGATGCTGATGGGGACCGCACCCCGGCCGGTGCACTTCCTGATCAAGAAGGAGGCGTTCGTCGGCCCCCTCGACCCGTTCCTGCACGGGATCGGCCAGATCGAGGTGGACCGTACGACCGTCGACCGCACCGCCATCAGTCACGCGCTGGGCGTCCTGGCCGACGGCGGGGCGCTCGGGATCTTCCCGGAGGGCACCCGGGGCGAGGGCGACTTCGCCTCGCTGCGGGCCGGACTCGCGTACTTCGCGGTACGCGGCGGGGCGCCGATCGTTCCGGTCGCCGTCCTGGGAAGCA
This sequence comes from Streptomyces sp. NPDC059452, assembly GCF_042750035.1. Classification (NCBI taxonomy): domain Bacteria; kingdom Bacillati; phylum Actinomycetota; class Actinomycetes; order Kitasatosporales; family Streptomycetaceae; genus Streptomyces; species Streptomyces sp. NPDC059452. The sequence goes on along the minus strand of NZ_JBHYVE010000035.1, from coordinate 20,457 downwards.
CCGAGCGCCGAGGACGGTTGATACGGGGGCTGCCCCCGCTGCGCAGCCGGGTCGACGTCGTCTTCGGTGACGCGTTCGACGCGAGCGCCGGTGACGGGCGGCGTACGCGCAAGGCGCTGGACGAGGCGACGCTGCGCATCCAGGCGAAGCTCACCGCCCACCTGGAAAGTGCCAAGCGCCTCACCGGGCGATAGGCGAGACTTGACCTGACTTGAGTAGTGGACCGCGGTGATCGTGGTCCATCGATGATGATGCAAAGAGGAACGGACTTCATGAACGACCAGATTCACTCCGACGGCTCGGACCACGAGCACGGAGAACTTGGCGATGCCGAGTACGCGGAGTTCATGGAGCTCGCCGCGCAGGAGGGCTTCGACCCCGAAGAGGTCGAGGGCGCCCTCGGCGAGGCCGGTCACGGCCCGCTCCCCGTGCTCGCCGTCGTCGGCCGCCCCAATGTCGGCAAGTCGACCCTGGTGAACCGGATCATCGGCCGCCGCGAGGCCGTCGTGCAGGACAAGCCCGGCGTCACCCGCGACCGCGTCAGTTACGAGGCCGAGTGGGCGGGCCGCCGCTTCAAGGTCGTCGACACCGGCGGCTGGGAGCAGGACGTGCTGGGGCTGGACGCCTCCGTCGCCGCCCAGGCGGAGTACGCCATCGAGACGGCCGACGCCGTCGTCTTCGTGGTCGACTCCACCGTCGGCGCCACCGACACCGACGAGGCCGTCGTCAAGCTGCTGCGCCGGGCGGGCAAGCCCGTCGTGCTCTGCGCCAACAAGGTCGACGGCCAGAGCGGCGAGGCGGACGCCACCGCCCTGTGGTCGCTCGGCCTCGGCGAGCCCTACCCGGTCTCCTCGCTGCACGGCCGCGGCACCGGAGACATGCTGGACGCGGTCCTGGCGGCGCTGCCGGACGCCCCGGCGCAGAAGTTCGGCACCGCGCTCGGCGGCCCCCGCCGCATCGCGCTGATCGGCCGCCCGAACGTCGGCAAGTCCTCCCTGCTGAACAAGGTCGCGGGCGAGGACCGGGTCGTCGTCAACGAGCAGGCGGGCACCACCCGTGACCCGGTCGACGAGCTGATCAAGCTCGGCGGCATCACCTGGAAGTTCATCGACACGGCCGGTATCCGCCGCCGCGTCCACCTCCAGGAGGGCGCGGACTACTACGCCTCGCTCCGTACGGCCGCCGCCGTGGAGAAGGCCGAGGTCGCCGTCGTCCTGATCGACTCCAGCGAGTCCATCAGCGTCCAGGACCAGCGGATCATCACCATGGCCGTGGAGGCCGGGCGCGCCCTGGTCGTCGCCTTCAACAAGTGGGACACCCTCGACGAGGAGCGCCGCTACTACCTGGAGCGCGAGATCGAGACGGAGCTCGCGCAGATCTCCTGGGCCCCCCGCGTCAATGTCTCGGCCCTCACCGGCCGCCACATGGAGAAGCTGGTCCCGGCGATCGAGACGGCGATCGAGGGCTGGGAGACCCGCGTCCCCACCGGCCGGCTCAACGCCTTCCTCGGCGAGATCGTCGCCTCCCACCCGCACCCGATCCGCGGCGGCAAGCAGCCGCGCATCCTGTTCGGCACCCAGGCGGGCACCAAGCCGCCCCGGTTCGTGCTGTTCGCCTCGGGCTTCCTGGAGCACGGCTACCGCCGCTTCGTCGAGCGCCGCCTCCGCGAGGAGTTCGGCTTCGAGGGCACCCCGATCCACATCTCGGTCCGGGTCCGCGAGAAGCGCGGCCGCAACAAGTAGCGCACACGGGAGAGCCCCGGCACGGTCCGTACGAAGGGACCGTGCCGGGGCTCTCCCGTACCCGCTCTCAGGACTCCCGGGACCCCGGCGGAAGCGCCGCGGGCCGGGGCCGTCCGGCGTGCCTGCCCACCCGCTGCCAGGAGCCGAGGGTGCCGGTGTGGTGGCTCTGGCTGCTGCCGGGCGCGGTGTGCTGCTGCCCCTGCCCGGTGGGGGAGGGGTGGCCGCTCAGCGGGGCACGGGAGGCGAAGAGCCCGGCGCCGAAGGCCGGGAAGCGGAGATTCTCCTCACCGCTCCGGTCGCCCGGCAACGCCCGGAACGAGCGCCGGTACTCCGAGTACAGCGCGTCGTAGATCGGGGTGGCGGACATGCCCGCCGATGGATCCTGCGAGGGACGCATGGCAGGAATCTGGCTCTGGTGCTGGCGGGAGGGGTCGTATGAGTGCACGTAGGTGCCAACGACCTCGCCGCCCGTCGGATGCGGTCCCGGCGGAGAAAACGCTGTTCGGCGGGGGTGCCCGAGCTGGGCGGACATGATCAGGTCCCGGCCAGCGGCATCGACGCGGCGACCAGGACCCCGTTGACCGCGGCCTTCTCCAGGGCGTCCCGGAGCAGGTCCTCGCGCGGCTGCTGGCCGATGGTTCCGGCCGGTGCCGCGAAGACGAGGACGGTCTGCGACTTGTTGACCGCCGCCCGCCAGCCGTCGGTCACCTGGAGCGGCTGGTGGGCCTGCCACCAGGCGACCGGGTTGCCGCCGCCCGGGCCCGGCTGGAGCACGGCGTGCAGCTGGCCCACGGCGAGCAGCACCGACCAGCCGGGCAGCACCGCGGGCAGCTCGTTCAGGCCGGGGGTCGGGTGGAAGCCCTGCTCCAGCAGCAGCTGGAGGAACTCGTCGCCCCCGCTGCCGTCGGTGCCGGGCCGGGCGACCGGTCCGGTCGGTTCGACAACCAGGGCCGGGCGGACATCGTCCTCGATGAGAACGAGACCGCTGGTGATGCCGAGGACGGCCTGTTCGGGCATGCGCCCCTCCGTATTCTTCTGCTCGCTGCCGGTGATGCTGCGCACCGCGCCCTGGAGCTGGTCCTCCGCGACCTTGACGACCTGCGAGGGGATGCACGTCGCGTGGGCGAACGCGAGCACGGCGGTCTCGTCCCCGATGAACAGCACCGTGCTGGTGCGTTCCTGGTCGGAGTCGCCGGGGGTGCGGCAGGAGGTGCAGTCGTAACTACCGGGGGTGTCGTCGCCGACGAGCAGCCGGTCGGCTTCGTCGTCGCCGATCTCGGCGCGTACGTCCTGGCTGACGTCGAGCATGCGCGGCACGGGTGGCTCCTCGAACTCGGTGCGTGGGCCGGGCGGTTCCCGGCTCATGCAGAGACAACGCGGGATCCGTGGCCGGGGTCACGCACCGGCGGGGACGGAAGTGGGGGCCAAGTCGACACATCGCTAGGTCGAGAAGTCGACCCGGGCCTTGGGGAATGCGGCCCACGTCTAATGGGAGGAGATGTACCGGGACGCAGGCAACCTCCCCGCTCTGTTTCACGTCAAGCACGAGAGAAAGCGTCGGTGAGCAGATCGCGGGTAGGCGCCCGGTGAGGGAGTCGGTCGCCTCCGAATGGTGCGTACGCCGCCGAGGGGGGACGGCTATTTGGATTCCGCCCCTCCAGGAAACCGCTGGTCAGCGGCGTTCCGGCGGCGGATCGGGGGCGGATCGGGGGTGCCGGACAGAGCTCCGCATTCCACCGTGGAATCCGGCAGGATTTTGCGCCGTATTCCTGGCGGAAAACCGCCGGGAAGTACAGTCACGACAGACCGGTTCGACCAGGGGGAAACGGCGGCGCCATGCATATTTCATTTCTTCTGCACAATGCGTACGGCATTGGGGGAACGATTCGCACGACCTTCACACTCGCCCGCACCCTCGCCGAACAGCACGACGTCGAGATCGTCTCCGTCTTCCGCCACCGCGACGCACCCGTGCTCGGCGCGCCCGAGGGCGTGACGATGCGCCACCTCGTCGACCTGCGGAAGAAGAGCACGACGTACGACGGTGACGCCGCCGAACACGCCCGGCCCGCCGCGGTGTTCCCGCGCGGCGACAGCAGGCACCGGCAGTACAGCAGGCTCACCGACGCCCGGATCGCCGCCCATCTCCAGGGGCTCGACGCCGATGTCGTCGTCGGCACCCGCCCCGGACTGAACGTGCACATCAGCCGACAGGCTCCGCGCGGGCCGGTGCGCATCGGGCAGGAGCACCTCACGCTCGACAGCCACAACTACCGCCTGCGCCGCGAGATCGCCCACCGCTACACGCTGCTCGACGCGGTCACCACCGTCACCCGCGCCGACGCCGAGCACTACCGCAGCCGGCTGAAGCTGCCGGGCGTGCGGATCGAGGCCATCCCCAACGCGGTGCCCGAGCCGGCCTGTCCGCCTGCCGGAGGCGACCTGAAGTGGGTCGTCGCGGCGGGCCGGATGCACCGGGTCAAACGGTACGACCTGCTCGTACGGGCCTTCGCCCAGGTCACGGCCGCGCGCCCGGACTGGCGGCTGCGGATCTACGGCGGCGGGGACGCCACCGGCGACGAACAGGACTCGCTGCGCGCGCTCATCGGCGAACTGGACCTGCGCGACCATGTGTTCCTGATGGGCTCGGTCGACCCGATGGAGGCCGAGTGGCCCAAAGGGTCGATCGCCGCCGTCACTTCGGACCGCGAGTCCTTCGGCATGACCATCGTCGAGGCGATGCGCGGCGGACTGCCGGTCGTGGCCACCGACTGCCCGCTGGGACCGGCCGAGATCATCGAGGACGGTGCCGACGGCCGCCTCGTACCGGTGGGCGACACCGACGCGGTCGCCGCCGCCCTGCTCCAGCTGATCGAGGACGACGAGCTGCGCCACCGGATGGGCCGGGCCGCGTTGAGCGCCTCGGCACGCTTCGACCCGGCGCGGATCGCGGAGCGCCACGAGAGCCTCTTCACCGAACTCGTCGCCCGGGGAGCGCGGGGGCACGGCCACAGCCGCCTGCGCACCGCGCTGCACCGGGGCCGGGGCACCGTGCTGGACGGCGCGTACGCCCTCCGCTACAAGGCCGCCGACGTGCTCCGCAAGGGGAGGACCGCCTGACCGCCAACGCCGTTGCGCCATCGTCGTACGCGCCACCGCCGTACGTGCCGTCGGCCACCGCCCGGAGGCCGCGCGGTCTCCGCGTACGCCCGGAACCCTGAGCGGCTTGCGGACAGGGGCTGTCCGCAAGCCCTGGCAGACTCCTCCCCATGTTGGAGACCTCGGCACGACTGCTGCGTCTGCTCTCGCTGCTCCAGGCCCACCGGGACTGGTCCGGCGCCGATCTTGCCGAACGGCTCGGCGTCACCCCGCGCACCGTGCGCCGGGACGTCGACAAGCTGCGTGAGCTCGGCTACCCGGTGAACGCCAGCCCCGGCACCGGTGGCGGCTACCAGCTCGGGGCCGGGGCCGAGCTGCCCCCGCTCCTCCTGGACGACGAGGAGGCCGTCGCGGTCGCCGTGGGGCTGCGCACGGCGGCGGGCCACGGCATCGAGGGCATCGGCGAGACCTCCGTACGCGCTCTGGCCAAGCTCGAACAGGTGCTGCCGAACCGGCTGCGCCGCCGGGTGAGCGCGCTCGGCGCCTTCACCGTGCCGATGCTGCGCGGCGCGGAGACCGCCACCGTCGACCCGGCCCTCCTCACCGAGCTGGCCGGGGCCTGCCGGGACAGCGAGCGGCTCCGCTTCTCCTACCGCACCCACGGCGGCTCGGACTCCCGCCGGACCGTGGAGCCGCACCGGCTCGTCTGCACCGAGCACCGCTGGTACCTGGTCGCCTGGGACCTGGACCGGGCGGACTGGCGGACCTTCCGGGTGGACCGGATCACCCCGACACCCCCGCACGGCCCCCGTTTCGCCCCTCGCACCCCGCCCGCCGAGGACCTGGCCGCCTACGTCTCCGAGGGCGTCTCGGTCTCCGCGTACGCGGCGCGGGCGGTGCTCCTGCTGAAGGCCCCGGCCGAGGAGGCCGCCCGGCACATCTCGCCCTCCGCCGGGGTGCTGGAGCCGGTCGACGAGCGGAGCTGCCGGCTCACGGCGGGGGCGCCGAACCTGGACGTCCTGGTGATCCACGTGCTGCTCATGGGGATCGACTTCGAGGTGGTCGAGCCGCCCGAGCTCATCGACGTGATGACCCGGGCCCGGGACCGGCTGACCCGGGCGCTGGCCGGATCGTGAGATCCCGCCCGGCGGCGGGCGGCCGCGGTCCGGTGAGAGAAACGTGAGGAAAGGTAAGACGGATATAAGGGAGCATGAAATTCAGGTGTCCCGGCCATTCGGGTGACGGGCCGCCGGACGGCAAAAGCGGCAGGTCACCCCGGGTGTTTCCGGAGTTCGGCCACCTGTTCCGCCGGGCGGCGCGACGAGGGCGGCTGACCATTTCCCGCCAGGGCTTCCGGGCGGCCCGTTCGGGTGAATAAGCCGGGATATATGTGTGTGGGGATTCTGTGACACAAGCGTGACCGCGACGGCATACGGGGGTGCGCGGGGCGGTCTTACGGCCCGGCCTTCCGTCACGGTCCGCGGCCGCCTACGGTGAGGGGTATGGCCTCTCTACCGACCCCTCCCGCACAGCCGGACGACGCCCCCGACGCGTATGTCGGCCTCGGTGCCGACGCCGCCGAACAGCTGGCCAGAAGCCGTGGCTGGGACACCGTCCGGGCGGTTCCGCCGGGCACGTTCCTGACCATGGAGTTCCGCTCCGGACGCATCAACTTCCAGGTCGAGGACGCCCGGGTGACCCGCTGCTGGGTGGGCTGACACCCGCCCGCGTGCCCTCCCCGTACGGCAGCAACCGTCCTAGCCGCCCGACAGCGGGCGTGCCGCCGGGCCCGTGGTGGAGCAGGAGCCGTGGTCCGGGTGCGTCGGCGGCCTACGGGTGCCCGTCGCCGTCGCCGGCGGCCGCTCCGGGCAGACGGTGGGCACATGGTGCGCCCGCGCCCGGGCCGCCCCGGTGGCCAGATGTCCGGCGGGAGCGCCCGGTGCGGGGGCCGCGCCCTCGGCCGCGATCGACTGGGGGAGCAGCACCGGCTGGGGTGCGCCCTCGGCGGCCGGGACCGGCCGTCCGGTCCCGCGCCGCGCGCGCCACTGCTCGCGCAGGTCGAAGATCCAGCTCTCCGTCCGGGCGATCAGCGGCTCGAACCAGGGCAGCGCCAGCAGGATGAGCAGCCCCGCCGCCCAGCCCAGCAGCACATCGCTGAGCCAGTGCGTGCCGATGTAGACGGTGGTCAGGCCGACGCCCAGCGAGACCGTGGCGGAGACCGCCGACAGATAGCGCCTGGCCCGGGGCGTGGTGGCCAGATAGGCGAGGATTCCCCAGGTCACGACGGCATTGGCGGTGTGACCGGAGGGAAATATATCGCCGCCGGCGAACATCTCGGCTGAGCCGATCTGGGTCGCGTAGTGCGGGCCGAGCCGCCCGAGGCCCAGCTTGACCGCGCCCACCGTCACATTGAGCAGCAGCAGCGAGGTGCCGAGGACCAGCAACGGCCGGAGCGTGTGCTGACGCCAGGAGCGCCAGCCCAGCCAGCAGGCGACCATCACGGCGGTGGGGCCGCGCTGGCCGAGCACCACGTAGTAGTCGAGGAAGGCGTGCAGTTCGGGCCACTGCTGGTAGGGCCGGAACAGCATGACCTTCCAGTCCAGGGCCACCAGCCAGGACGTCACGAGCACGGCGAAGACGATGGCGAGATAGAACGCCAACGTCCCGCCGAAGAGGGCGGCGCGGTGACGGCTCATCCGCGGTGCCTCTATCTTCGGCGGTTCCGGCTCCCGGTCCAGGCGGGCAAAGATGTCGGTACGCACCCAATCGACGTTACAGCGAGTGAGCGTGCGTGCAGGCCAATCCGGCCTCTTTGTGATGACGATGTGATGTGGACTTTGTCTCAGGACGATGACTTTTTCCGGGCCCGGAGAAGAATCTCCGTGATCTTGCGGCCAATTTACCCGGGGTTCCGTTCGGAAGTGTGTTTGATCGTCCGGGCAATTTCGTACACGGGAATCCGGAGGAATTGATCCGGCCATTCGGGGGAGACGCGCACCGCCGGGTCCCGCCCGCGCGGCCCCGGAGCAGGGGGTCGCCCGCGGGTCCGCAGTGGCGTACGCCACACTGTGTGGCGGACCGGTGTATGAGGTGGGCCACGCGTCACCGCACCGAACTCGCGTACGCTGACGGCTCACTCGCCCGTCGATGCCGGGCCCCGGGAGACCGCAGACCACGTCCCCGCCGGTCCACCGAGCGCGAGGGACTCATCGGGAGGTACGTAGATGTCCGGGACGACCACGGCCGGAGCCCGGCTGCGCCGAGCCGCCGATGGCGCCAACCGCTGGGTCGTCCTCGTCGTCCTCTGCCTCAGCCTGCTGGTGGTCGCGCTGGACGCGACCGTGCTCCATGTCGCGGTCCCCTCGCTCACCGAGGACCTGCGCCCGAGCGCCACCGGACTGCTGTGGATCGTCGACGCCTACCCCCTCGTCTGCGCCTCGCTGCTCATCCTCTTCGGCACGCTGGGTGACCGGATCGGCAGACGGCGGGTCCTGCTCCTCGGCTACGCGCTCTTCGGCGCCGCCTCCCTGCTCGCCACGACCGCCGACACCCCCGCCGTCCTCATAGCGGCCCGCGCCCTGCTCGGCGTCGGCGGCGCGATGATCATGCCGGCGACCCTGTCGATCCTGCGCCAGGTCTTCCCCGACCGGCGGGAGCGGGCCCTGGCCATCGGGGTGTGGACGGCGGTGGCCGCGGTCGGCGCCGCCACCGGGCCGGTCGTCGGCGGCTTCCTGGTCCAGCACTTCTGGTGGGGCTCGGTCTTCCTGATCAACATCCCGCTGATGGCGGTCATCCTGCCGCTCGGCCGCTGGCTGCTGCCCGAGTCGCGCGGCTCCCAGGACGGCCCGTGGGACGTGCTGGGCGCGCTGATGGCCGCGGCCGGAGTGCTCGGGGTCGTCCTCGGCGTCAAGCGGCTCGGCGGCGGCGCGGGTCTTCTGGACCCGGTGGCGCTGGTCCCGCTGGCCTTCGGACTCGCGCTCCTGATCCTCTTCGTACGCCGTCAGAAGCGCCGTACGCACCCGCTGATCGACATCGCCATGTTCGCCCGCCCGGCCTTCTCCACCGCCGTCGGCTGCATCGTGCTCGCCATGCTGGCCCTGGTCGGCCTTCAGCTGATCGCCGTCCAGTACCTCCAGCTGGTGCTGGGCCTCAGCCCGCTGGAGACCGGACTGCGGCTGCTGCCGCTCACGTTCGCCGCGATGGCCGCCGGAGCCACCGGCTCGTACACCCTGCGCCGCATCGGCCCCCGGAAGATGGTGGGCTGGGGCTTCGTCCTGACGGCCTCCGCCGTGCTGCTGCTCACCTCGATGGGCCACCACGACCGGCCCGTCCTGCTGACCGCGGGCTTCGTCCTCCTCGGCTTCGGGCTCCAGTCGACGCTCTTCGGGGCGTACGAGTCGATGCTCAGCGACGCCCCGGCGGAGCGGGCGGGCGGTGCCGCGGCGATCGGGGAGACCTCCTACCAGCTCGGCGCGGGCCTGGGCATCGCCCTGCTCGGCAGCGTCATGAACGCGGCCTACGCCCCCGGCCTCGCCTCCCTGCGGGACCAGGGCGTGCCCGCCCGCGCGGGCGCGGAGGCCACCAACTCGCTGGGCGAGGCCCACCGGGTGGCCGCGGAGCTCGGCGGCCCGATGGGGGAGCTGCTGCGCTCCACGGCCCGGCACGCCTTCGTCGGCGGGCTGCATGTCACGCTCTTCGTCAGCGCCGGTCTGCTGCTGATCGGGGCGCTCGCCGCGCTGCGGCTGCCGAGGGCCATGGAGGTCATGGAGGCCATGGACTGTCCGCCGATGGAGAGCTGCCCCCAGGAGGAGCGCACGCCAACCGGCCCCGACAACCCCGACGGCCCCGCCCCCGACGCCCTCGGCTCCGCCCCGGCTCCCGACGCTGCTCCAGCTCCGGCTCCCGGCTCCGCCCCGGCTCCCGACGCTGCTCCAGCTCCCGGCTCCGACCCCGGCCAGTCCCCCGAGGCCATCCCGGCTCCCGCCCCCGGGCCCCCGGCCGCGCGGCTGACGCTCCCCGCGCGGCGTGAGCCGGCCGAGGCCACCGGCTCTGGACGAGCGGCACGCTGAGCCGTAACGTCTCAACGACCGCCCTGACTACCACTGCTAGTTTCCGATGGGCCGCGGACCTCCCCGGCCCTTCGAGCACCGTGCGAGCCGCCGGAGGCACCCTCATGTCCAGCACCGAGTCCGCGAAGCCGTCGAAGCTCCCGCCGTTCGACGCCGCCGACCCCCTCGGCATCGACGACCTGCTCGGCCCCGACGACCTCGCGATCCGCGACACCGTCCGCACCTGGGCCGCCGACCGGGTCCTGCCGCACATCGCCGAGTGGTACGAGAAGGGGGAGCTGCCCGGCATCCGGGAGCTGGCCCGGGAGCTCGGCGCGCTGGGCGCGCTCGGCATGTCCCTCGACGGGTACGGCTGCGCCGGGGCGAGCGCCGTCCAGTACGGGCTGGCCTGCCTGGAGCTGGAGGCCGCCGACTCCGGGATCCGCTCGCTCGTCTCCGTACAGGGTTCGCTCGCCATGTACGCGATCCACCGCTTCGGCTCCGAGGAGCAGAAGCAGCGGTGGCTTCCCGGGATGGCGTCCGGCGAGATCATCGGCTGCTTCGGGCTGACCGAGCCCGACCACGGCTCCGACCCGGCCGGGATGCGGACGTACGCCAAGCGCGACGGCGAGGACTGGGTGCTCACCGGCCGCAAGATGTGGATCACCAACGGCTCGGTCGCCGGGGTGGCGATCGTCTGGGCGCAGACCGACGAGGGCGACGAGGGCCGGGGCATCCGGGGCTTCGTCGTCCCGACCGGCACCCCGGGCTTCTCGGCCCCGGAGATCCACCACAAGTGGTCGCTGCGCGCCTCGGTCACCAGCGAACTGGTCATGGACGGCGTCCGGCTCCCCGCCGACGCGGTGCTCCCGGACGCGAAGGGGCTGCGCGGCCCGCTCAGCTGTCTGAGCCACGCGCGGTACGGGATCGTCTGGGGCGCGATGGGAGCGGCGCGGGCCAGCTTCGAGTCGGCCCTCGACTACGCGAGGATCCGGGAGCAGTTCGGCCGGCCGATCGGCGGCTTCCAGCTCACCCAGGCGAAGCTCGCGGACATGGCCCTCGAACTGCACAAGGGCATCCTGCTCGCCCACCATCTGGGCCGCCGCATGGACGCGGGACGGCTCCGCCCCGAGCAGGTCAGCTTCGGCAAGCTCAACAACGTACGGGAGGCGATCGAGATCTGCCGCACCTCGCGCACGATCCTCGGGGCCAACGGGATCTCGCTGGAGTACCCGGTGATGCGGCACGCCACGAATCTGGAGTCGGTGCTCACCTACGAGGGAACCGTGGAGATGCACCAGCTGGTGCTGGGCAAGGCGCTCACCGGTCTCGACGCCTTCCGGTGACCACGGCACGTCCCACGGGGCGTGCCGACCGGAGGCGCTGACCGGACCTTTCCGGCGAGCGCCCTGCTCAGCTCTGGTTGAAGAAGCCGTCGGCCCTGCGGCCGGCGGCCGCTTCACCGGCGACCACCTGGGTGTCGGCCGGGGAGAGCAGGAAGACCCGGGTGGCCACCCGGTCGATCGAACCGCGCAGACCGAAGATCAGCCCGGCGGCGAAGTCCACCACGCGCTTGGCGTCGGCGGGGTCCATGGCCGTGAGGTTGACGATCACCGGGACGCCGTCCCGGAACAGCTCACCGATGGCCCGTGCGTCCCGGAAGCTGTCCGGGGTCACCGTGGCGATCCGGCGGTCCCGCTCCTCGGCCGCCTCGGCGGCCACCTGCACCCGTGGGTCGGTGACCCAGGCCTGGTTGCCCGTACCCGTCTCCGTACCCTCGGCGTACTCGTCGTCGTAGTACCGCTCGTCGTTGTCCTCTACGAGGCCCAGCCAGGCACTCGCCTTGCGCACCGATCCCATGGACGCCTCCTCTCAACCGCGGTTCCTTGGTGTTCCGCATCTCTTTCGTATCCCTATGGTCGTCCATGATGCGGATACCGCGCCAAGTGGATAGTCGCCGCGCAGGCGATTCGTGACGGTACTGGTGCAGAAGATGTGGCGGTTCGTCAAGGTTCCTCCTGCATAAGGCCGGTCCCGATGGGAAAATATGATGCTCCGGTCCGTATGGGTGACATGGGGGACGTACGGGTGAACGGATCACTCGGTACGATGCACGGCGCTCGGGTGTGCGAACGGCGCGCACCGGCTGGAACGGCTCGCGGGGGATCGTCGTGTTCGGAATCGTGAGGCCCTGTACCCACCGGCTCTCCGAAGGTCTGCGGACCGAGTGGATGGCCCATCTCTGCGGTCTCTGCCTGGCTCTGAGGGCGGATCACGGGCAGTTCGCCCGGATTGTCACGAACTATGACGGTCTGATCGTCTCCGTCCTGACGGAGGCTCAGCTGGGCCGCACCCCGGCGGGTCGGCGGACGGCGGGGCCGTGCCCGCTGCGTGCGATGCGGACCGCCCCGGTCGCCATGGGTGAGGGGGCCAGGCTCGCCGCCGCCGTCTCGCTCGTCCTGGCCTCGGCCAAGGTGCGCGACCACGTCGCCGACCGGGACGGGCTGTTGGCCCGCAGGCCGGTCGCGGCGGCCGCGCGGCGGGTGGCGGCGGGCTGGGACCGGGCGGGTGCCCGTACGGGGGCGGCGCTCGGCTTCGACACCGCCCTCCTGGTCGACGCGGTCGACCGGCAGACCGGCATCGAGACGCTCGCCGGGCCCGGCACCCCGCTGCTGACGGTCACCGAACCCACCGAGACCGCCACCGCCGCGGCCTTCGCCCACACCGCCGTACTCGCCGGGAAGCCGCAGAACGCCGCCCCGCTCGCGGAGGCCGGACGGCTCTTCGGGCGGCTCGCGCATCTGCTGGACGCCGTGGAGGACCGGGAAGCTGACGCCGCGTCGGGCGCCTGGAACCCGCTCACGGTGACCGGCACCCCGCTGAGTGAGGCGCGCCGGCTCTGCGACGACGCGCTGCACGGCATACGGCTCGCGCTGCGGGAGGCGGAATTCGCCGACGGCAGGCTGGTCCACGTACTGCTCGCCCATGAACTGCGGCGCTCGGTGGACCGGGCCTTCGGTACCTCGTCCTGCTCGCACCAGGAGGGGCAGGGGCTGGAGGTTCCCCAGGGCTCCTTCGGGCCACCGCCGGGGAATCCGTACGGTCCGACGCCCGGGAATCCGTACGGTCCGACCCCCGGCGGTCCCGCCGCCCCGCCCCCGCCCCCACCGCCCCGTGACCGGCGCGGGCTGATCGCCGGGTGTCTGGTGTGGGTCGGGCTCGCCTGCACCTGCCAGCTGTGCTGCGGGAGCTTCGAGGACCCCTGGACCCGGGAGCGGCGGGAGGGGTGTGCGAGCTGCGGGGACTGCTGCGAGGCGTGCAACTGCTGCGGCCAGTGCGGCGAGGGCTGCTGCTGTTGCGGAGAGTCCTGCGGCTGCGACTGCTGAGACGGGCACGGCTGAGACCGGCATGGCTGAGACCGGCACTGCCGGGACCGGCACTGCCCAGGCCCGCCCGCGCGGGGATCCGGCGGGCGGGACCGCGGGGGAGCGGCGCCGGACTACTTCGGCGCCGGGCCCTTCAGCTCCGGCGGTGAGATCTGGGACTTCTCGATCGCGGACTCGGTGGTGCCCCACTTCTTCAGGATCCGGTCGTAGGTGCCGTCCTCCTTGAGCCGGTTGACCGCGGCCTGGAAGGCGGGTGCCAGCGGGGTGCCCTTCTTGAAGGCGAAGCCGACGTCGAGGCGCTTGAACTCGTTGACGAAGCGGAGGCCCTCCTGCTGGCTCACGGCGTAGCGCAGTCCGTTGATGGTGGACATGATCACGTCGCTGCGCTTCTGCTGGAGGGAGAGCCAGACCGCCGCCACGTCGGAGTACGTCTTCACCTCGTAGGGCTTCTTGCCCTCCTCGGCGCACCGGCCCTTGTTCTGCTCCAGCGTCACCTCGAAGGTGGTGCCCGCGGTGGTGCCCACGGTCAGGCCGCACAGCGCGGTGAGGTCCTTGACCTCCTTCAGCTCGCTGTCCTCGCGGACGGCGAAGCCCTGGCCGTCGTTGATGTACGTCACGAAGTCGATGGTCTTCAGGCGCTCCTCGGTGACGCCGAAGTTCCCCGTCCCCAGGTCGTACTTCCCGCTGCTGAGCGCCGGCAGGATTCCCTCGAAGGAGGCCACCTCGCGCTTCAGCTCGATACCCAGCACCTTGGCCGCCGCGTCCGCGAAGTCGATGTCCGCGCCGGACAGCGTGGTGCCGTCCTTCTCGTAGAAGGCGCCGGGCGGGGAGCCGGTGGCGGCGGCGATCCGCAGCGTGCCCGCCTTCCGGACCTCCTCGGGCAGCAGCTCCGCCGCGGGCTCGTGCTTCTTCACCGAGGACACCACGTCCGTGGTCGGGGTCTTCCCCTTGGCCTCGCCCTTGGCGGTGCCCGCCCCCGGTTCCGCCGGGTCCGCGCAGGCGGTGAGGGTCAGCGCGGCGACGGCGATGAAGGCGAGAAGGGCGCTGTGGCGCGATCTGGACATGGCTCTGTTTTCTCCGGGTTCGTCAAGGTATGCCGACCGGCCCCGTGCCCTGAGGGCGCGGAGCGGCGGCGGAAGGTTCAGTGGTGCGCAGAAAGGTGCGGCGGAGCGAGGGGAGGGTGGTGCGGTGTGGTGGCGGTGAAGTCACGCGAGGAACGGTGCTCGAACGCCGAGGAAGGGGCGTGAGCAGGGAAAACCGGACAGCAGAGGGTCAGCTCAACAGGAAGAGGACCACACGCGACCGAAGTCGATGTGGGAGCGGGTGACCAGCCACTGCTGCGAATGCATGGGGCCAGTGGAACAGGCATCCGGGGGCGCGTCAACTGACATGAGACATACGGCTCAGAGTGTGGACACGCTTGACAATGCGCCGTGTTCACCGCTTATCTCGGAGGCGGACCGGCGCTGAGGGGCCCGGTCCACGTGTGGTTCATGGTGTGAAGGTACGCCCCGTGTTCGATCTCAGCATCCACGGAGCCCTTGCATGCCCCCGCAGACCGATCTGCTGCCTCCTTCCTCCTCCGCGCCGCCACCCGTCAAGAACGCCGGCGACGACACGGTGCCCCGCATCGTCCCCGTCCGCCGAACGGGCCGCTGGACAGCGGCAGTTGCCGTACTCGTGCTGCTCGGACTCGCGCTGAACTCGGTCATCCGCAACGAGGCCTTCCAGTGGGACGTCGTCGCCTCCTACTTCGCCACCGCCTCCGTCCTGCGCGGGCTCTGGCTCACCCTCTGGCTCACCGCGGTCGTCATGGTGCTCGGCTTCGCGCTCGGGGCCCTCCTCGCCGTCCTGCGACTCTCGGGCAACCCCGTTCTCCAGGCGGTCAGTTGGGGGTACGTCTGGCTGTTCCGGTCCACCCCGATCCTGGTCCAGCTGCTGTTCTGGTTCAACATCGGCGCGCTCTACCCGCAGATCCTCGGCGTCTCCACGGTCACCCTTCTCGGCCCGGTCACCATCGCCGTCATCGGTCTCACCCTGCACGAGGCCGCGTACGCCGCCGAAGTCGTCCGGGGTGGCATCCTTTCCGTCGAACGCGGCCAGGTGGAGGCCGCCCAGTCGCTGGGGCTCGGCCCCTGGCGGCGCTTCCGGCGCATCGTGCTGCCGCAGGCGATGCGCTCCATCGTCCCGCCGGCCGGGAACATGCTGATCGGCACCCTCAAGGGCACCTCGATCGTCAGCATCATCGCCGTGCAGGACCTGCTCTACTCCGTCCAGCTCGTCTACCACCGTACGTACGAGGTCATCCCGATGCTCCTCGTCGCCACCCTCTGGTACGCGGCGGTCACCTCCCTGCTGAGCTTCGGCCAGCGCTATGTGGAGCGCTACTACGCGCGCGGTACGGCAGGTGCGCGATGAGCGCCGCGCCCACGCTCGTGGTGATCGGCGGCGGACCGCGCGGCACCGGGGTCATCGAGCGCATCGCCGCCAACGCCCGTGAGCTGTACGGGGATCTGCCCCTGGACATCCATCTGGTCGACCCCTACCCGGCCGGTGGCGGCCGGATCTGGCGGCCGGACCAGTCGCCGCTGCTGTGGATGAACTCCATGGCCGAGGACGTCACCATGTTCACCGACGAGACGGTGGAGCTGGCCGGGCCGGTCGTGGCGGGGCCGGATCTGCACACCTGGGCCGAGGAGGTCCGCGCCGGGCGCGTCACCCCCGACGCCGAGCCCGCCGTACGGGCGGAGATACACGGCCTCACCGGCCAGGACTTCCCCAGCCGACGGCTCCAGAGCGCCTATCTGCGCTGGACCTACGAACGTGCCCTGGCCGCCCTGCCGCCCTCCGTCACCGTCCACGAGCACCGCACCACCGCCCTCGCCGTCACCGGACCGCGCGGCGGCCCCCAGCGTGTCCGGCTCAAGGACCGCACCGAACCCCTCGTCGCCGACCTCGTCGTCCTCACCGTCGGCCACCTGGACGCCGAACAGGAGCCGGAACTTGCGGAGTTGAAGGAGTTCGCCGATCGGCACGGGCTGATCCACCTGCCGCCCGACTTCACCGCCGACACCGACCTCACCGCGCTGCCCGCCGGGGAACCGGTGATCGTCCGGGGCTTCGGCCTCGCCTTCATCGATCTGATGGTCCTGCTCACCGAGGGGCGCGGCGGACGCCACGAGAACGGCACCTACCTGCCGTCGGGACAGGAGCCCGTGCTGTACGTGGGATCTCGGCGCGGGGTCCCGTACCACTCGAAGATCGGCTACCCCTGGACCGGTGAACGCCCGCCCCTGCCACGCTACTTGACCCCTGAATGGGCGGACGGACTGCTGAGCCGCCCCGGCCCGCCCGACTTCCGGCGCGATGTCTGGCCGCTGGTCGCCAAGGAGCTCGGCCACGCCCACTACCACCGGCTGTTCACCGCCCACCCCGAGCGCACCACCCTGGACCCCGAGGTCTTCGACGCGAAGTACGCCGCCGCCGACCCCGGCAGCCCCGAACTGGCCGACCTCGTCGCCGGAGCCGTACCCGACCCCGCCGACCGGCTCGACCTGGACGCGCTCGACCGGCCGCTGGACGGGGTCACGTACGACAGTGCCGAAGCGCTCCAGGAAGGGCTGCGCGACTACATCACCGCCGACCTGACCCGCCGTCACGATCCGCACCACAGCCCGGATCTCGCCGTATTCCTCGGACTGCTCTCCGCCTACGCGCAGATCGTCCGGCTCGGCGACATCGGCGCCTGGTGGCACGGCTTCTTCAGCTACCTCGCCTCCGGGCCGCCCGGCCCCCGGCTGGAACAGCTCCTCGCCCTCTCCCGGGCCGGGGTCGTCCGCTTCCTCGGCGCCGAGGTCACCGTCGAGACCGACGAGGAGCGCGGCCTCTTCCGGGCGAGCGGCGCCACCGTCCCCGGCGAGCACGTCGAGGCCCGCGCCCTGGTCGAGGCGCGCCTCCCGGACCCCTCGCTCCGGCACACCGCCAGTCCGCTGCTGCGCACCCTGTACGAGGGCGGCGCCGCCGTCACCGACACGGGACTGCTCTCCGTGGACCCGGCCGACAGCCGCGTCCTGGACCGCGAGGGCACCCCGCACCCGCGCCGCTTCGCGCTCGGCCCGTTCACCACCGCCCGCAACAGCGGCGCCTTCACCCGCCCCCGTACCGGCGGACCCGCCTTCCGGCAGAACGACGACGCCGCCCGCGCGGCCCTCACCTTCCTGCGCGACCTCTCCTGTAGGGACCGGCTCGCCTCCTGAGCCCGCCGCGCCCACCTTCGTACCACCGCCACCACCGCTCCCAAGGAACCCCGCCATGTCGCTGACCAGCGATCCACCCATCGATCCAGCCGCCGGTACGCCGGGCGGCCCACCAGCCGGCCCACCAGCCGGCCCACCCGCCGGAAAAGCCGCCGACCCCGGCACCGACTACGGAGAGCTGACCGTCGTCCCGGCCCGCCACCCCTGGCGCTGGGTCGCCGTCGCGATCACGGCGATCCTGGTCGCCCAGTTCATCAACGGGCTGGTCACCAACCCCGGCTGGGAGTGGGACGTCTTCGCGCAGTTCTTCACCGCGCCGGTCATCCTCAAGGCCGTCTGGCTCACCCTCCAACTGACCTTCTACGGAACGGTCCTCGGCTTCGCGCTCGGCATCGTGCTGGCCTTCATGCGGCTGTCGGCCAGCCCGTTCCTGCGGACGGTCGCCTACGGCTACATCTGGGCGTTCCGTTCGATCCCGCTCATCGTGCAGCTGCTGTTCTGGTTCAATCTCGCCTACCTGTACAAGGAGTTGCAGTTCGGCATCCCGTTCGGGCCGGGCTTCTTCACCTTCGACACGATGAACCTGGTCGGCGCGGTGAGTGCCGCCGTCCTCGGCCTCGCCCTGCACCAGGCGGCGTACGCGGCGGAGATCGTACGCGGTGGCGTACTGGCCGTCGGCAGCGGCCAGTTGGAGGCGGCGGCCGCCCTCGGCATACCCAAGTTCCGTCAACTGCGCCGGATCGTGCTCCCGCAGGCGATGCGCTCGATCCTGCCCAACGCGGCCAACGAGATCATCTCGCTGTTCAAGGGCACCTCGATCGTCTCCGTCATGGCGATCGGTGAACTCTTCTACCAGGTACAGGTCGTCTACGGGCGCAGCGGCCGGGTCGTCCCCCTGCTGATGGTCGCCACCGCCTGGTACATCCTCCTGACCACCGCGCTCTCGATCATCCAGTACTACGTCGAGCGCCACTACTCCAAGGGAACCGTGCGATGAGCGCAACCGGCGAAGCCATGGTCGAGATCCGCTCCGTGCACAAGAACTTCGGCTCACTGGAGGTGCTGCGCGGCGTCGACCTGTCGGTGCGGCCCGGCGAGGTGACCGTCATCCTCGGCCCCTCCGGCTCCGGCAAGTCCACCCTGCTGCGCACCATCAACCACCTGGAGAAGGTCGACCAGGGGTGGATCAGCGTGGACGGCACCCTGGTCGGCTACCGCAGGGACGGCAACAAGCTGTACGAGCTCCGCGAGCGCGAGGTGCTGCGCCAGCGCACCAAGATCGGCTTCGTCTTCCAGAACTTCAACCTCTTCCCGCACCTCACCGTGGTGGAGAACATCATCGAGGCGCCGGTCTCCGCGCTGCGCCGCCCCCGTAAGGAGGCCGTCGAGACGGCGGAGAGGCTGCTCGCCCGGGTCGGCCTCGCCGACAAGTCCTCGGCCTACCCCGCCCAGCTCTCCGGCGGCCAGCAGCAGCGCGTCGCCATCGCCCGCGCCCTGGCCCTGGAGCCCAGACTGCTCCTCTTCGACGAGCCGACGTCCGCCCTGGACCCGGAGCTCGTCGGCGAGGTCCTCGACGTCATCAAGGACCTGGCCCACGGCGGCACCACGATGATCGTCGTCACCCATGAGATCGGCTTCGCCCGAGAGGTCGCCGACACCGTCGTCTTCATGGACGAGGGCCGGATCGTCGAGCAGGGCCCGCCTGCCGACGTACTGGACCGCCCGAGCCAGGAACGCACCCGGGCGTTCCTCTCCAAGGTTCTCTGAACCTTCCTTCCTGTCCCACCGCATGTCCCGCTCATCCACCTCATCCATCTCCACCTCATCTGCCTCATTCACCTCATTCGCATCATTCGCAAGGAGTACGTACGTGTCCGTCCGCCGCAGCATCACCCTCGCCATCGCCACACTCACCGCCACCGGACTGCTCACCGCCTGCGGCAACTCCGACGCCTCCACCGATGTGGCGGCGCCCAAGGGCAAGAAGGACACCGGGATCAACATCGGCCCCGACCAGGACCGCATCAGAGGCAAGAAGGTGGACGCCATCGCCGCCCTCGTCCCCGAGGACATCCGCAAGCGCGGCACGCTGAAGGTCGGGGCCAGCGCCGACGGCTCGCCGCCGCTGGGCTTCTACGCCACCGACGACAAGACCCGGATCGGCTCCGAGATCGACATCGCCACGCTCATCGTCGACACCCTCGGCCTGAAGGGAGAATTCGAGGAGGTCTCCTGGGAGAACCTCTTCGTCGGCCTGGACAGCTCCAAGTTCGACGCCGTCCTCTCCAACGTCACGGTGACCGAGGAGCGCAAGGAGAAGTACGACTTCGCCACCTACCGGCTCGACAACATCGCCTTCGAGGCGAAGAAGGGCTCCGGCTGGAAGGTGAACGGCCCCGCCGACGTCGCCGGGAAGTCGATCTCGGTCTCCTCCGGCACCAACCAGGAGAAGATCCTCGTCGAGTGGAGCGAGGAGAACGTCAAGGCCGGGCGCAAGCCCGTGGACATCAAGTACTTCCAGAAGGACACCGACTACTACCTGGCCCTCGCGTCGGGCCGTATCGACGCCCACCTCGGCCCGAGCCCGTCCGTCGCCTACCACGTCGCGTCGGTGGGCCAGAGCGAGGTCGTCGGACAGCTCTCCGGGGCCGGCGGTGACCTCCAGGGCAAGATCGCGGCCACCACCAAGAAGGACAGCGGCCTGGTCAAGGCGTACGCCGCCGCGATCGACCACATCATCGAGGACGGCTCGTACGGCAAGGTCCTCAAGCGCTGGGGCCTGACCGGCGAGGCCGTGGAGAAGTCCGAGATCAACCCGCCCGGCCTGCCCAAGACCAAGAGCTGACCCGGCAGGGCCGGCGGGGGGGCGGGCCAGGCCCGCGCGGCCCGCCCCGCGGGGGGGGAGAGACGGTGCGTACGAGGGGCT
>NZ_JBHYVE010000034.1:0-75508 GCF_042750035.1 Streptomyces sp. NPDC059452 | reverse complement strand
ACCGCCGACCGCCGACCGCCGACCGCCGACCGCCGACCGCCGACCGCCGACCGCCGACCGCCGACCGCCGACCGCCGACCGCCGACCGCCGACCGCCGACCGAACAGCGTACGGGTGTCCGTGCCATGCCCCTGGGCACCCGTACCGCCCCAGTAAGAAGGAGGTACCCATGAGCCGCACCGTCATCCGCGGTGGCCTGGTCATCACCGCGTCCGACGAGCTCCACGCCGACGTCCTCGTCGAGGGCGGGCGCATCGCCGCACTCGCCGCCCACGGCACCGATGCCGCGGAGTCCTGGACCGCCGACCGCACCATCGACGCCACCGGCAAGTACGTCATCCCGGGCGGCGTCGACGCGCACACCCATATGGAGATGCCGTTCGGCGGCACGTACGCCGCCGACACCTTCGAGACCGGCACCCGGGCCGCCGCCTGGGGCGGGACCACCACCATCGTGGACTTCGCGATCCAGAGCGTGGGGAAGTCCCTGCGCCAAGGGCTCGACGACTGGTACGCCAAGGCCGACGGCAACTGTGCCATCGACTACGGCTTCCACATGATCCTCGCGGACGTGAACCCGTCCTCGCTCAAGGAGATGGACCGGCTCGTCGCCGAAGGCGTCACCTCGTTCAAGCTGTTCATGGCGTATCCGGGCGTCTTCTACTCCGACGACGGCCAGATCCTGCGCGCCATGCAGCAGGCCTCCGGCAACGGTGGCCTGATCATGATGCACGCGGAGAACGGCATCGCCATCGACGTCCTGGTCGAACAGGCGCTCGCCGAGGGCCGCACCGATCCCCGCTACCACGGAGACGTCCGCAAGGTCGCCCTGGAGGCCGAGGCCACCCACCGCGCGATCCAGCTCGCCCGGGTCGCCGGCTCGCCGCTCTACGTCGTCCATGTCTCCGCCGACGAGGCCGTGGCGGAGATCGCCGCCGCCCGCCACAAGGGGCTGCCGGTCTTCGGTGAGACCTGTCCGCAGTACCTGTTCCTCTCCACGGACAACCTCGCCGAGCCCGACTTCGAGGGCGCCAAATACGTCTGCTCCACCCCGCTGCGCCCCAAGGAGCACCAGGAGATCCTGTGGCGGGGCCTGCGGAACAACGAGCTCCAGGTCGTCTCCACCGACCACTGCCCCTTCTGCTTCTCCGGCCAGAAGGAGATGGGCCGGGGCGACTTCTCCAAGATCCCCAACGGTATGCCGGGCGTCGAGCACCGTATGGACCTGCTGCACCAGGCCGTCGTGGACGGCCACATCACCCGCCGCCGCTGGATCGAGATCGCCTGCGCCTCCCCGGCCCGGATGTTCGGCCTCTACCCGAAGAAGGGCACCATCGCCCCGGGAGCCGACGCGGACATCGTCATCTACGACCCGCACGCGGAGCAGACCCTCTCCGCCGGGACGCACCACATGAACGTCGACTACTCGGCGTACGAGGGCAAGCGGATCACCGGCCAGGTCGAGACCGTGCTCTCACGCGGTGTCCCGGTGATCGCGGACCGCGCGTATGCCGGGCACGCGGGGCACGGGGTCTATCTGCCGCGCGGCACCTGCCAGTTCGCGGGCTGAGCTGTTGCGATGCAGCCGTCGGCGCTGTCCTGACGTTCCGGCGTCACCCATGGAGTGGCCTGTTCCGGTTGCCCGGCCGCTCTAGTCGCGCTCAAGTGCCGATGAGTCTCATGGATCTTCCCGGGGCCCTGTGCGGGTCCCGGCCTCCAGGGGATGGCAACGCGACAGATGGGATCACCGATGACAGAAGCAGCCGCCTCCGCCGCCCCGCCGCCGAAGGCGGGGCGACGGCAATGGATCGGTCTGGCGGTACTGGCGCTTCCGGCCATGCTCATTTCGATGGACATGACCGTCCTGTACCTGGCGGTACCGGAGCTCAGCGCCGATCTCGCCCCCAGCAGCTCCGAGC
Organism: Streptomyces sp. NPDC059452; assembly: GCF_042750035.1. Lineage (NCBI taxonomy): Bacteria > Bacillati > Actinomycetota > Actinomycetes > Kitasatosporales > Streptomycetaceae > Streptomyces > Streptomyces sp. NPDC059452. Next base: position 73,589 of record NZ_JBHYVE010000034.1, on the reverse strand, counting down.
TGCTGTGGATCCTCGACATCTACGCCTTCCTGGTGGCCGGGTTCCTCATCACCATGGGCAGCCTCGGTGACCGCATCGGACGCCGACGGCTCCTGCTGATCGGCGCCACCGCCTTCGGTATCGCCTCCGTGGTGGCGGCGTACTCGAACACCGCCGAGATGCTCATCGCCGCGCGCGCCCTGCTCGGTATCGCCGGCGCCACCCTGATGCCCTCCACGCTGGCCCTGATCCGGAACATGTTCCACGATCCGGCGCAGCGGGCCAGCGCCATCGCCGTATGGATGACGGCCTTCATGGTCGGTATGTCCATCGGCCCCCTGGTCGGCGGGGCGTTCCTCACCAACTTCTGGTGGGGCTCGGTCTTCCTCATGGCCGTGCCCGCCATGGTGCTGCTCCTGGTGACGGCCCCGCTGCTGCTGCCCGAGTACAAGGACCCCGCCCCGGGCCGGCTCGACCTGTGGAGCCTGGTGCTCTCCGTCGGTGCCATGATCACGCTGGTGTACGGCGTGAAGGAGCTCGCCAAGGACGGCATCGCCGTCGAGCCGCTGATCCACGTCGCCGTCGGCGCGGCCCTCGCCGTCGTGTTCATCCTGCGTCAGCGCTCGCTGGAGACGCCCCTGCTGGACCTCAAGCTCTTCAGCAACCGGAAGTTCAGCGCCTCGCTGGCGACCATGACCCTCGTGCTGTTCGCCATGGCCGGGATGTTCCTGTTCATGGCCCAGTACCTCCAGCTGATCCTCGGCATGTCCCCGTTCGAGGCGGGTCTGTGGACCCTGCCGCAGACGGCGGCCATGATGGTCGTCGGCGCGGTCACCCCGGCCCTGATCAAGAAGTACCGGCCGGCCTACGTCATGGCCGCGGGTCTCGTCGTCGGCGTGATCGGCTGCTCCCTCTACACCCAGCTCGACGGCGGCCAGCTGGCCCTGCTGGTGACGGGCAACGTCATCTTCGCCCTCGGTATCGGGCCGATGACCATCATGGGCACGGACATGATCCTCGGCGCCGTACCGGCCGAGCGGGCGGGCGTCGCCTCCGCCATGTCCGAGACGAACCAGGAGTTCGGCACCGCGCTCGGCGTCGCCGTCCTCGGCTCCATCGGCACCAGCGTCTACCGCAGCGATCTGGCCGAGCGGATGCCCGCCGGGATCGACGCGCAGAGCGCGGAGATGGCGAGGGACACCCTCGGCGCGGCCCTCGCCGTCGCCGACCGGCTGCCGGGCGCCACCGGCGACGCGCTGACGGACGCGGCGCGCTCCGCGTTCACGCACGGCCTGCACGTCAACGCCACCGTCAGCGCCGTGCTCATCGGGATCGCCGCGATCCTCGTCGCGGTGCTCCTCAAGCACGTTCGCCCGACCGCGGCGGACGGCGACACCGCGGGCTCCGGCGCACCGGACGGCGACACCGCCGCCGAGGAGCCGGGGGCGGCGGCCGACGGCGTACCGGCCGCTGTGGCCGCCACGGGTCCCCTGGCCGCCGCTCCGGTGAAGGAACAGCCGGTGGCGGACGGGGCCTCCCTGGGCCGGTGACGCCCTCCCGGCACCCAGGAGGCTCCCCCTCCGCCCACGCCTCGCGGTGAGAGCCGTACCCGGCCCCGGGGTACGGCTCTCACCGTGCGCGGCCACCGCGGCCCCACGCTGCTGGACCGCCCATGGGGTACGGCCCAGGCGAACACAAGGCGTTCGGCACGAACAGCTCCACCACCCTGCGCCACGCCGAGAACTACGCGGAGGACCGCGCGTGACCGACAGAGACCCGACCCGACCGGTGACCGTCATCAACCGGTTCGAGGTCAGGGGCGACCCGGCGGAGTTCGAGCGCGGGTTCTTCGCCCACAGCCAGTTCCTGCGCGGCAGGCCCGGATTCGACTTCCTGGTCACGGTCCGGCTCGTGGACCGGCCGCACGTCTACGTCCACCTGGCCCACTGGCAACGGCTGAGCGGCCTGCTCGACACCGTGCGCGACGACACCTTCACCCGGCACGTCCGCGAGCTGGGCCCCCTGGTGCGCACCGGGGCCGACCAGGCGCTCAGCATCGGCCGCACCCTCAGCGAGGACGCCGCCGTCGGTGACAGCACGGTCGTCCTGCTCTCCGCCGAGGTGCGCGAGGACCACGCGGGGTTCGATAAGGGGTACGCGGAACTCTCCCGGGCCTACGAGGAGGAGCGCGGCTTCGGCGGCAGCGACCTGCTCCGCTCGACCGTACGGCCCTTCCTGTACACGGGGGTGCTGTGGTGGCGCGACGAGGAGCACTGCGACCGGGCGCTCGGCTCCGCGAGGAGCCGCCGCATGCTCGCCGCGCTCGCCGCGTTCGCCGATGTCCGTCACGAGCGATGCCGCCACCTCGCGTACGAGCGGGTCGTGCGGGCTCCGGGCACGTGAACACCGGGGCGGCGGCGGACCGCTCGGAACGCACGGGCCCCGGGGGACGGTCGGGGAATCCAGCGTGTACGGGCCCCGGGGAACGGTCGGGGAATCCGGCGTGCACGGGCCCCGGGGGACGGTCAGGGAATCCAGCCGGCCTCCTCCGATATCCGGATGGCGTCGATCCGGTTGCGCGCGCCGAGCTTGGCCACGATGGCGGTGAGGTAGTTGAGGACGGTCCCCTTCGACAGGAACAGGCACCCGGCGATCTCCGCGGCGTCGGCGCCCCGGGCCGCGAGCCGGAGGACCTCCAGTTCCCGGGGCGAGAGCGGGTTCTGCGGCGAGTCCCAGGCGCTGAGCGCGAGCTGAGGGTCGATCACCCGGCGTCCGGCGGCCACCGACCGCACGGCGGCGGCGAGTTGCTGCGGCGGTGCGTCCTTCAGAAGGAAGCCCGTGACCTGGGCCGACAGTGCGCGGCGCAGCGTTCCGGGGCGGCCGAGACTGGTGAGGATGAGCGTGCGGCAGCTGGGCAACTGGTCGCGCAGGTCGGCTGCCGCGGTGAGGCCGTCCAGGCCCGGCAGGTCGATGTCGATGATGGCCACGTCCGGCGGGGAGGCGAGCGCCGCCTGCACGATGGTGTCACCCCGGTCCAGGGACGCCACGACCTGGAAATCAGGCTCCAGTTCGAGCAGCGCCACGAGCGCTCCCCGGATCATGTGCATGTCTTCGGCGATGAGTATTCTCACGCACGGCAATGCGTCCCTCCGGACTCTTCGCGCTTCTCGAACGGTTCGGCCCCGACGGCAACCCGGCGGCCGACGGGAAGGTCATCGTACGAACAGTCCTCGGCCGTCCGTGGCCGGATGGGTGCGTACGCCTCCAGATGGAAGCGGCCCGTCTCCCGCAGGCCGACGGTGAGTCCACCGCCGATCTCCGTGAAACGCTCCCGCAGGTTGTCCAGCCCGCTGCTGCGCGTGGTGCGGTCGGACGGCCTGGCCCCGGGCCTGCCGACACCGTCGTTGACCAGGCTCAGCAGGACCGTTTCCTCGTCCACGGTGGCCGAGATGCTGCACCGCCGTACCTTGCTGTGACGCAGGATGTTGGTCACGCCCTCGCGCAGAGCCGTGGCGAGCACCGTGTCGACGACCGGGTGCAGCCGCCCGCAGTCGATGGCCACATCGGCCTGGATGTCGGCCGCCGCCAGGATCGCCGCCGCCGCCGTCGCCTCGTCCCGCAGCGACATGTCCCGGTATCCGCTGGACACCAGCCGTACGTCGGCGAGCGCTTGGCGCGCCACGATCAGCAGCTCCTCCGTCTCGGCCCGGGCGTGCTCGGGGCGCGCCTCGATGATCCGGTGGACCAGCTCGCCCTTGAGCGCGATGGCCGAGAGGCTGTAGCCGAGCAGGTCGTGCAGATCGCGGGCGAACCGCAGCCGCTCCCGGCCGACCGCCATCCGGGCCAGCTCCTCCCGGGTCCGGTGGACCTCGTGGACCAGGTCGGTCAGGCGGCTGAGCCCGTAGATGACGATGCCGCAGAGCATCCCGGCGATCAGGTAGTAGGCCGCTTGGGTGACGGGGTGGCCGAGCGCCAGGGAGTAGGCCGGGATGCTCGCCACCACCACACCGAACAGCGGCCAGGCGACGACCGGCCTCAGGGTGAGCAGCACCGAGGCCGCCAGCGGGCCCTCCATGCTGCCCCAGGAGACGCCGTACCAGAACAGGGGCAGATAGGTGAGCGCGACCTGGAGACCCAGCACCCCGATCCGCCGCCGCAGCCCCCAGGACCGGGCGGAGGGTGCGGTGACGGCGAACTGGACGCCGAAGACCAGCAGGACCAGTCCGACGCAGACCGTGAGGCGCAGCGTGCTCGCGTCACCCCACCGCAGCACGTTCAGGATCGTCACCGTGGCGTAGCAGACCAGTGCGGCGACCGTGATGGAGCGGGCCAGCAGAGGGGCCGGGATGTCGGCCTGACGGCCCGTCTCTCCGGCAGAGGGAGCGGGCGGGGTACGGGTGCGGTCCGGCATCGAGTCTCCTGGCCCGGTCTCTGTGGGAGAACAGCATGCTAATGGCCGAGGAGCGCCACCAGCCACGGACGCCGGTGACCATCCGAATGCCGGACGAAGGGGAATGCGGGCTTCAACTCCACCTATCCACCTACGACGTCCCGCACTTCGGGACTCCTGGGGCGCGCTCTCACCGGGGCCCGGTGCCGCCTTCACCGACCGGGCATGACATTTTCATGTTCCTCTTCATGATTCGCTCACTGGGGCGACGGGCGTCGCGGATGCGAGGCTCGTGTGACGCCGAGCGCCGCACGTCAGGTGCTCGTGTGACGGGGTGCCGACGCAGAGGAGAGAACGGGCGATGGAGATCAAGGTACTGGGGCCGCTCACCGCCACGGAGCACGGCGTCTCCGTGGTCCCCACGGCGGGCAAGCCCCGTCAGATCCTCGCGTTGCTGGCCCTCCGGGCGGACCGGGTCGTCACCGTGCCCACGCTGATGGAGGAGATCTGGGGGGAGAGGATTCCCCGCAGTGCGATGACCACCCTCCAGACGTACATCCTCCAGCTGCGGCGCAAGCTGGCCACCGCCCTCGCGGGGGACCCGCACCGGCAGGCCAAGGAGGTGCTCGTCACCCAGCACGGCGGCTACCGGCTCCAGGTGCGGTCCGGCCGGGTCGACGCCCAGGAGTTCGTACGGCTCGCCGCCTCGGGGCGTGCCGCGCACCAGGCCGGCGACTACCGCTCCGCCTCCGAACTGCTGGGACGGGCAACGGAGTTGTGGCACGGTCCGGCGCTGGTCGACGTCCGCGCCGGCAGCGTCCTCGAACTGGAGGTGCTGGGTCTTGAGGAGAGCCGGATGGCCGCCCTGGAACGGCGTATCGACGCGGATCTGCACCTCGGCCGACACCGCGAGACCGTGCCCGAACTCCGGGTCCTGGTGGCCAGGAACCCCCTGCACGAGAACTTCTGCGCCCACCTCATGACCGCCCAGCACCGCGCGGGCAGTTCCTGGCGGGCCCTGGAGTCCTACCAGCGGCTGCGCACCACGCTCATCGACGAACTGGGCCTGGAGCCCTCGCCGCGCCTCCAGCGCCTGCACCAGGCCGTGCTCACCGCCGACCCGGCACTCGACCTGGAGGTCACGGCGGGCTGAGCCCTCCGCTCGGCCCGGCGCCGGGCTTGGAGGTCACTGCGGGCCGGACCCTCCCCTCGGCCCGGCGCCGGGCTTGGAGGTCACTGCGGGCCGGACCCCTCCCGTGGCGTAGTCGTCCGGCTCGACTTCCACCTCGTGCCGGACCACTGCGCCCCGCTCCGGGGCCCGGGCGGCTCACGGCCTGGTGGCCTCCGCTGCCTCGCGGCGTCCTCTCCGGGGCCGGTCGGGGGAGCGGTCGGTGAGGAAGTCCACCAGCAGCTCGTTCACCTCCTCGGGGCGCTCCAGGTAGCCGAAGTGCCCCGTTTCCGCGAGCACTTCGCAGCGGGCCCGCGGGATGGCCCCGGCGACTTCCACGCCGAGGTGCGGCGGGGAGAGCCGGTCGTCGGCGAAGGCGAGTACCAGGGTGGGAGCGGTGATCCAGCCCAGTTCGGAGACGCTGTCGGGGAAATGGGTCAGCGCGGCCTCGAACTGCCGCCGCACTCCTGCCGACGGTGTCGGGGGCGCCATGCTCAGCATGGCGAGCCAGTCCTCGGCGGCGACCTCGTCGCGCAGGCTCGCGGGGGAGAGGTTGGCGAGCGCGCCCAGTGCCACCGACACCTCCGGGGGCAGGGCCAGGCCCTGTTGCTGGACCGCGATCTGGGCGTGCGCGAAGGTGGTCAGAGCGGCGTCGGACCGCCCTCTGGTCGCCAGCAGCGCGAGCCGGTCGACCAGCTCCGGCCGGGTCATCGCCAGCCGCTGGGCCATCCGGGCGCCGAGGGAGGTGCCGACCACGTGTGCGCTGCCGCCCGCGACCTGCTCGATGACGGCGGCGAGGTCGTCGGTGAGATCGGCGAGGGTGAACCCCTCGGGGCACTCCGAGCTGCCGCCCACTCCCCGGTTGTCGAAGGTGATCACCCGGAACCCGGCCGCGGCCAGCGCCGGTACCTGGTACGGGCGCCACACCCTCCCCGGGGAGCCCGCGCCCATGACCAGGACGACCGGCTCACCACTGCCGGTCTCCTCGTAGGCAAGGGTGATGCCGCCCGCGTCGATGGTTCCGCTCATTCCTCGTTCCTTTCCTGTTGCCGGGAGGCCCGGGCCAGAACGGCCAGGGCCCGCACCCAGTACCGGGCCAGCTCCTCGATGTCGGCGGTTGCCACGACCTCGGGGTCGTGGCGCCAGGCCGCCTCGAACTCCGGCCCGTCCGGGCCCGGATGCACCGCTGTGATGAGCTCCAGGGCGAAGGCCTGCCGGAGCTCGGGTTCGCTGTCCTCGGGGAACTCCCGGACCAGCGCCTCATCGGCGACCGCGGTCCATGGGCGCTTCCCCGCGCCGTCCGGGGCCACGCGGTCGATACGGCCCAGATAGCTGAAGAGGATGTCCGGCCCGGCCTCGCCCGCCGTCAGGACCGGCGGGTGGTCGAAGCCGCCGTGCGGTACGGCGTCCAGCTCCTCGCGTACGGAGGACAGCAGGCGCAGCGCCTGCGACGGGTCGCGCTCGGCGTGCTCCAGGGTGGTGCGCCGCGCGGCGCGGTCGATCACCAGGGGGTGGAGCACGTTGAACCAGCCGACGGTGCGGGAGGTGTCCACCGTCCGGCCGTCCCGCGCCGCGAGATAGGGCTCGATCAGCTCGTCGCGGCGGCCGTGCCCCTCCCGGACCAGAGCCAGACCGGTGCTGGTGCCGACGTCGGTGCCGGTGGAGCGGGCTGCCCGCCAGGTCGCCTCCGCCAGTGCCGTGGCGGCGAGCAGCGCCGCCTCGGGAGCGGCGGCCAGGTGGCGCAGCAGGACCGCTGTCGCGTCCGCCTCCGCGCGGACCCGGTGGGAGCGCAGCGAACCCCGTGTGCCGGTGGGGGGCCAGGGTGCGGCCGGTGCGAGCCGGAGCGCCCCGGCCACCGCCTTCCGGACGCCCTGCCAGTACTGCTCCTGCCGGGCCGCCTCCGGGCCCTGGGCACGGCGGGCCAGCCCTCGGGACCAGGCCGCCATGGAGGTGTGCTCGGGCGGAACGTCGATCACGACGGGCTCGCCGCCGCCGTCCCTGCCGTCGTCCCTGTCGTCGGTGGCGTCGGCGGCGGCAGCCAGGTCCGCGAGGATGATCTGCCAGGAGACGAGGTCCGCCGCGGCGTGGTGGACGGCGAGGAACAGCAGGTCCCGCCCCGTGCGGTTCTCCCGCAGCAGCACGCCTGCCAGCATGGCGCCGCCCGCCGGGTCCAGCCGGTCCCAGGCGCGGCGGGCCGCGGCGAGCACCGCGGGAGGCGTCAGTTCCTCGTGGACCTCCTCGGTGAGCATCGCCGGTGGCTCGCCGCCCGGCGCGGCCCCGGACGCGGCCCCGGACGCGGCTCCGGGCGCGCGGTTCACCAGTCGCAAGCGCCCGTCCGCCCCGGTGACCGCGCGGGCCGACAGCTGCGGATGCGCGCGGCGTACCGCGTCGAGCAGCGCCTCGGCCCGGTCCAGGCCGAGTCCCGGTGGCAGGGCGATCAGCTGCGAGAGCGCGAAGCGGCGGTGGTCGCCCAGCCCGTGCAGCCAGTCCAGGACCGGGGTGGACACCTCCTGGACGGCCTCGTCCCCGGTGGCCGCCTCAAGGGGCTCGGCCTGGGCCGGGGTGGCGTCGATCACCCGGGCGAGCTGGGCGATGGTGCGGTGCACCATCACCTGGCGCGGAGTGCAGGGCAGCCCTGCCCGGCGCAGCTCGCCGACGAGGGAGATGGTGGCGATGCTGTCCAGGCCGTGGTGGAAGAGGTCCTCCTCGCAGCCGAGCTCCGGAGCCTCCAGCAGGGCCCGTGCCGCCCGGTGGACGGCCCGTTCGGTGGCGGTACGGGGCGGCCGGGCGGTGCCGTCGGCCGCCTGGTCACCGGTGGGCCTGGGCAGCGCCCTCAGGTCGGTCTTGCCGTTGACGGTCAGCGGAATGCGGTCCAGCACGGTGACGCGCGCGGGGATCAGGTAGGCGGGCACCCGCCCGGCCAGCTCGTCGCGGAGAGCCACCGGGTCCAGGGACCGGCCCGTCTCCCCGAGTGTGCGGGAGGCGACCACGTACGCGGCCAGGGCCTTTCCCTGTCCGCTCGCGAACGGGACGACGACGGCCTTGGCCACATCGTCGCTCGCCTCCAGCGCGGCCACCACCTCGGCGAGTTCCACCCGGTAGCCGCGGATCTTCACCTGCTCGTCCGCGCGCCCCAGGAAGATCAGCCGCCCGGCCGCGTCGCGCCGCACCACGTCCCCGGTGCGGTAGAGCCGCTCCCCGGTCTCCGGATCGGGGACGAACCGCTCGGCGGTCAGCGCGGGGCGGGACTCGTAGCAGCGCGCAACCTGGGACCCGCCCAGATACAGCTCGCCCCGGGTGCCCAGGGGTACGGGCTGCAGATCGGGCCCCAGGACCAGGGCGCGGGAGCCCGGGGCGGGCCTGCCGATGGCGGGTTCCTCCCCCGCCCGCACACGGGCGTTGACGGCTTCGACCGTGATCTCGGTGGGGCCGTAGAAGTTGTGGACGCGGGTGTCCCGCAGTCCGGCGAGCGTGTCCCAGGTGGCGCGGGAGATCTCCTCCCCGCCGAGCGCCAGGATGCGCAGCGGGCAGTGGCCGTCCTCGATCAGCCCGGCCTCGGACAGCCGGGCGAGCATCGATGGTGAGGTGTCCAGCATGTCCACTCCACGCTCGCGGATGCCGTGGACCAGCCGCGCCGGGTCGTGCTGGTCCTCCTCGTCGAAGAGCTCCAGGGTGTGTCCGCTGAGCAGGGCCAGCTGAGGCTGCCAGGCGGCGTCGAAGGCGAAGGACCAGGAGTGCCCGACCCGCAGCGGCTTCGAGGTCTCCTCGGTCACCGGGCCGTAGATCTCGGCCCGGTGGGCGTGCAGCAGCGTGGCCAGCCCCCGGTGGGTGGCCACCACGCCCTTGGGCTCGCCGGTGGATCCCGAGGTGAAGACGACGTGGACGGCCTGGTCCGGGTGGGTGCCGCCGGGGAGCGGTGCGGCGGCTCCGGGAGCGTCGGCGTCACCGGGGGTGCCGGGGGCGCAGCGCGGGCCGGTCCACCAGTCCTGCTGCCCGGGCAGGGCGATCAGCAGGCGGGCGCGGGAGAGTCGCGCGATGGTGATGTTGCGGTCGGTGGGGGCGGCCAGGTCGAGCGGTACGAGCGTGCCACCGGCCTTGAGTACGGCGAGGAGCGCGGCCAGGTAGTCCCGGGTGCGCGGCAGGGCGACCGCGACCCGGGTCTCCGGGCCGACGCCGAGGGCGCGCAGCCGCCGGGCCAGGGCGTTGGACCAGCGGTCGAGCTCGCGGTACCGGACCTCGGACCGGCGGTCGCGGACGGCGACCCGGTCGGGATGCCGGGCGGCGGCCCGCTCGAACTCCCGGTGCACCCCGTGGTCCGTCTCCCGGTCCACCCCGTGGTCCGTGCCCTCTTCAGGTGGTCCGGCCGGCTCGGGGAGGCGGGGGCCGTCGGCCAGACGGGCCAGTTCGGCCTGTTCCCCCGGGAGGAGGATGTCCAGATCCCGGTGGGTGCGGGAGGGGTCGGCGGCGATGTCCTGCACGATCTGGAGGAAGCGTTCGGCCAGCCGGCCCGGGTCGAGCCCGCCGAGGAGGGCGTCGATGTGGTCGACGTTGACGTAGAGCCGGTCGTCCAGCAGGAACGGCACGACGGTCAGCGGATAGTGTGTGTAACTGTCCATCGAGACCGGCGACATGTTCACCCCGCCGCCGAGCCGCAGAGTGTCCCGGGCAGCTCCCTTGGGCGTGTTGTGGAAGATCATCAGGGTGTCGAAGAGGTCGCCACAGCCGTTCGCGCGCTGGATCTCGCTGAGCCCGGTGTAGCCGTGGGACCGCTGCCGGGCGGCGTCGCGCTGGATCCGCCGGCACAGCTCGATCAGCGGTTCGCCGGGGTCGAGGGTGACACGGGCGGGGATGGTGTTGATGAACAGCCCGATGGCGGACTCGATCTGCGGTACCTCCTCGGGCCGGCCGGAGACCGTGACGCCGAACACGATGTCCTCACGCCCCGTCAGCCGGTTGAGCAGGACGGCCCAGGCGGCCTGGGCGACGGTGTTGACGGTGAGGTTGGCCGCGCGCACCCGGGACAGCAGCGTCTCCAGGGGCGGCCCCTGGATGGAGCGCATGGTGAGGGCCGCCCGGTGCGGCTCGCCGTCCACCCGGGTGCGGGAGGCCACGACGGTCGGCTCGCCGACTCCGCTCAGGGTCCGCGCCCACTCGGCGAGCGACGCCGCGCCGTCCTGACGGCGCAGCCAGCCGATGTACTCCCGGTAGGCGGGATGGGGCGTGACCGGCTCGGGGCTGTCCTCGGAGTAGGCCGTGGCGAGGTCGTTCCAGAAGACGGGCACCGACCACCCGTCGATCACGATGTGGTGGAAGACGCAGAGCAGCCGGTGGTGTCCCGACCCGAGCCGGGCGAGGGTCACGCGCAGCGGCGGTCCGGCGGTGAGGTCGAACGGGGCCTCGCGCTCGTCCTCGACGTGCGCGTCGAACTCCTCGGGCGTCATCCGGACGACGCGCCAGGGCACGTCGACGGTCGCGGGCACGAGCTGTACCGGGTGGGGCAGGTCCTTGTCCCAGAAGCTGGCCATCAGCTGAGGGTGGCGGGTGAGCACGGTGCGCAGCGCGCGGTGCAGCCGCTCGGTGTCCAGCGGGCCGTGGAAGTCGGTCAGGACGGCGATGGCGTAGCCGTCGGCCTCGGGCCCTGCTTCCGGCCCGGCGGTGCGGGGGTGGTCGTGGTGGAGGCGGTTGAGTGAGTACAGCCCGTGCTGGAGTGGGCCGAGCGCAAGGATTTCGGCTATGTCGTGCCTGCCGGTGAAGGACACCGCGGGTTCCTCGTCGTTCGCTGGGGCGGTGGGTCGTCGTCTTCGGGCGGGAGGGGGCGGGTTCCGCCCCCTCCCGGCGTGTCATCCCGCGCTGTCGGCGGCCATCGCCTCCCGCAGGCTGCGGGGGCGCATGTCGGTCCAGGTGTTCTCGATGAACTCCAGGACCTCCGCGCGGGTGGCCTCGCCGTGGACGGACCGCCAGCCCGGCGGGATCTCGCGGAAGGCGGGCCACAGGGCGTACTGCTCCTCGTCGTTGACCACCGCGTGGAAGCGGCCGTTGTCGTCGTCGAAGGGGTTGGTGCTCATGGGGTGACTCCGTTCTCGGTTGGGGTGGGGGTCGGGGTTCCGGGCCGGGGCCGGGGTTCCGGGCCGGCCGGAAGGGGGGAGAGGCAGGCTCATCCGGCGCCGGTGAGATGCCAGGCGGCGGCCTCGCGGCGGCGGTCGACGAAGCGGCTGTAGACGCCGCCGAGCCGCAGGAGTTCCTCGTGGGTGCCGGACTCGGTGATCCGGCCCCCGTCCAGCACCAGAATCCGGTCGGCGCCCTCGACGGTCTCCAGCCGGTGGGCGACCACCAGCACCGTACGGTCGGCGGCGAGCCGGGTGACGGCCTGCTGGACCAGCCGCTCGTTCACGGCGTCGAGTGAGGAGGTGACCTCGTCCAGCAGCACGATCGGGGCGTCCTTGAGCAGGGCACGGGCGATCGAGACCCGCTGCCGCTCGCCTCCGGAGAGGGTGGCCCCGCCCTCTCCGACGCGGGTGCCGAGCCCGTCCGGCAACCGGTCGGCGATCTCGTCGACGCGGGCCAGCCGGACCACCCGGTCCAGCTCGTCGGGGCCGGCACCGGGCCGGGCACGCAGGATGTTCTCGGCGATGGACTCCTCGAAGAGGTACGGGTGCTGGGAGACCAGGGCGATCCGGCTCAGCAGCCGCTCCGTGCCCAGTTCGCGTACGTCCCGGTCGCCGACGAGCACCGTGCCGCTGTCCGGGTCGTGGAAGCGGGCGATCAGGGAGAGCACGGTGGACTTCCCGGCGCCCGAGGGCCCGACCAGCGCGGTCAGCGTGCCGGGTTCGGCGCGGAAGGACAGCGAGTGCAGGACCGGGCGGTCCGGGGTGTAGCCGAAGCCCACCTCACGGAACTCCACGGACGGCGGCCCGGAGGCAGCGGGCCGCTCGGGCTCCGGCAGCGGCGGGGTGTCCAGCAGCTCGCGGAAGCGCCGCAGCCCCACGGCGGCGATGCGCAGGCCGCCCGCGACCTCGGCCACGGCCGTCAGAGGCTCCACGAAACGTACGGCCAGCACCATCACGGCGATCAGTACCGCGATGTCACCCCCACCGCCGAGGGCGAGCATGACGGTGAGGGCCAGCACCGCGGTGAGCACCGTCTGCAGGGCCAGGAAAAGCGGCGCGGTGGCCGCCGAGTTGCCCAGGACCATGGTCCGGGCACCCGCGTCCTGGTCGGTGAGGGCCCGGTCCAGGGGAGCAGCGCCACCGCCGTAGGCCCGTAGCACCGGCTGCTGTCGCGCGTATTCCAGGACCCGTTCGGAGGCGCGGTTGGTGCCGGCCTCCCAGGTGTCCTCGACGCGCTCGATGACCCGGAGGTAGAGACGGTAGGCGAGCAGCGGCAGCGGGGCGCCGAGCAGCAGGGCGAGCCCGATCTGCCATTGCACGGCCAGGGTGACGACGATGATGGTCGCCGGGGTGGCCACCGCCGCCACCACCGGGGCCACCAGGTGGGCGGGGGCGGTGGCCACGTCGACGGCGGTCTTGGTGACCAGCCGGTTGACGGTCGCCGCGCGTCCTTCGGCGAACCATCCCAGCGGGATGCGGGTCAGCGTCTCTCCCAGCCGGGCGTGGAGCAGCCGCAGCAGGGCGCTGGAGAGCTCCCCGGCGTGGCGGTGGTTGCGCAGCATCACCGCGTGGTGGACCAGCACCAGGCCGGCCAGGACCGCGGCCCAGGTCCACACCGCGTCCCAGTCGTCGGTGAACAGCGCGCCGAGCAGCGGGATGAGGGTGCAGCCGGCAAGCCCCTGGAGGACGGCCGCCGCACCGACGCGGATCAGCAGGGCCCGCAGCCGACGGCGGCCCGCCGGGTCGAGCAGGGCGAACAGGGAGCGGATCATCGGTGCGACAGCTCGCTTTCGGTGGTGTCGTCGGGCCGCTGGGGCTCTTCGCCGCCCTGGTGGGCGGCCCACAGGGCGGAGTAGCGGGTGCCCCTCGCCAACAGCTCCTCATGGGTGCCCTGTTCGACGACGCGGCCGCCGTCGAGCACCGCGATGGTGTCGGCACCGCGCACCGTGTGCAGCCGGTGGGCGATCACCAGGAGGGTCCGGCCCGTGCTGAGCGCACTGAGCGCCTGCTGGATGGCCGCCTCGCTGTCGGGGTCCACCGCCGAGGTGGCCTCGTCGAGGACGAGCAGCGGCCGGTCGGCGAGGATGGCGCGGGCGATGGCGATGCGCTGGCACTCGCCGCCGGAGAGGACGGCGTCGTCGCCGATGACGGAGTCCAGACCCCGGGGGAGGCGTTCGATCACCTCGGTGAGCCGTGCCGCGGAGGCCGCGCGCAGGACCTCGGTGTCGTCGGCGCCGGGGCGGGCCAGCCGGATGTTGTCCCGTACGGAGACACGTAGCGGCGTCGTGTCCTGGAAGACGAAGCCGATGTGGGCGTAGAGGTCTTCGAAGGAGAGGGCGCGCAGGTCGGTGCCGCCCAGGGTGATCCGTCCCGCGGACGGGTCGTGGAAGCGGGCGGCCAGCTTGGCGAGGGTCGACTTGCCCGACCCGGAGGCACCGACGAGGGCGGTCATGGTTCCGGGGCGGAGCGTCAGGTCGATGCCGCGCAGGGCGGCGTGGTCGCCGTAGTCGAAGTCCACGGACTCCAGGCACAGGGCGGCGTCGGCGTCCGGTGCGGTCGCGGGCTCGGCCGGTGCGGGGAGCGTGGGCTCGGCGAGGATCTCCCGGACCCGGTCGGCGGCGCCCCGGGCCGCGAGCAGGGCGTGGTAGTTGAAGCCGACGGCGAGCACCGGCGCGGGGATCGCCAGCCCCAGGACGACGAAGGGCAGCAGCTCCAACGGGCCGCCGAGGTACCCGGAGTGCACCAGGGCGCCCCCGGCGAGCACCGTGGTCAGCAGCAGGGTCATCGGCGAGAGGGCCAGTTCCATGAAGGTCGCCCCGGCGGAACTGGAGCGCATCCAGTCCCGGTGGCGGTCGTCGAAGTCCTCGGCGGCCTCCCGGTAGGCGTCGTGGGCCCGGCCGAGGGTGCCGAACGTCTTGACCTCGGTGATGCCGTCGGTGAACTGCACGGCGACGGACCCGAGGCGTGCCTGCGAGCCCGCGTACTCGATGAGCTTCTGCGTGGTGCCCCGGGTGGCGATCCTGAGGCCGAGCAGGCCGGCCGCCACCGGGACCAGGGTGATGACGGTCATCAGCGGGTCGGACAGCAGCAGGTAGCCGACGATCACGGCCGGTACCACCAGCGCGGTGGTCAGCTCGGTGACCGAGTGCGCCACCAGGTGGTGCAGGGCACCGACGTCGTCCTGGACGGCCTTCTTCACCAGGCCGGAGTTGCGCCGGGTGAACCAGCCCAGCGGCACCCGGCCCAGGTGGCCGACGACCCTGCGGCGGAGCAGGGACCCCAGCCGTACATCGGCCAGGTGGGAGACGGTGGAGGCGCACAGCAGCAGCACCAGCCGCAGGGCCAGCGCGCCAGCGGCGACGGCGACGGCGGTCCATGCCGCGCCCTCGTCGATGGGGTCCCCGGTGAGGCCGGGCAGCAGGATCCGGGCGAGTTCCACCAGACAGACCAGCGGTACGACGGAGGCCACGGCGGCCACCGCCGAGCACAGCGCGGTGAGGACGAGCCGGCCCAGGACGGGACGCAGCAGGGCACCCAGAGTGGTGGGTGCGGGAGTCGGGTCGGGGGTCGGCACGGTCACTGGGCGGCTCCGTCCTGCTGGACCGGGCCCGGGCGGGCGCCGGTGTCGTGCGGCCCGCGGAAGGCCAAGGTGATCAGGACCAGGGCCAGTGCCGAGGTGATGGCGGTGGCGGCGGGCAGCCAGCCGGCGTCGGCGTGGGCGACGATCACGCCGCCGAGGGCACCGCCGGCGGCTATGCCGAGGTAACCGAAGCTGGTGTTGAGGGCGAGGGCCTGCGCGGTGAGGTCCCCCGCCACCTCGTGCAACCGGGTCTGTACGGCGGGTGCGCTGAGATAGGCGGTGACGCCCCACAGGACGATCAGCGCGAGCACCACGGCAGGCGGCACGGGGCGCAGCAGCCAGAGCGACGCGAGAGCGAGCATCAGCAGGGTGAAGACGCCCAGGCCCCAGCGGATGGTGCGGTCGGGGCCGAGCCGGTCGGTGGCGTAGCCGCCCATGAAGACACCGACGGTGCCCGCCACCCCGAGCGCGGCGAAGGCGAAGGCGCGTACGCCGTCCGGCTCGGTCAGCACTCCTTCCAGGAAGGGGACCAGGTAGGTGAGCAGCATGACGGAGCCCATGATGGCCAGGCCGCCGCCGGACAGGGCCAGGAGGATGGGACGGGCGGTGAGTGCCCGCAGCTGCCGGCGGACGGACAGCGGCGGCTTGGGCGCGGTGGCGGGCAGCGTGACGGCCACCAGCACCAGGCACACCGCGCCGCAGGCCGCCATCGCCCCGAAGGTGGCCTGCCAGCCCCAGGAGGTGCCGATCCAGCTTCCGAGCGGGACGCCGAAGGCGATGGAGCCGGTGACCCCGACGGCGAGCGCGGACAGGTAGCGCCCGCGCCGGGCCTCAGGGGCGAGTTCGACGGTGACGGCGAAGATCAGCGGAGTGGCGGCGGCCGCTGCCAGGGCGGCGGCGACCCGCAGCGCGGCCATCGCGGCGTAGTGGTCGACGGCCGTCGCGGCGAGGTTGGCGAGGGTGAACACGGCGAGGGCCGCGAGCACCACGGTCCGGCGCGCGGTGGATGCCAGCAGCAGACCGGCCACGGGAGTGACGACCGCGATGGTGAGGGAGAAGACCGTCACCAGTTGGCCGGCCATCGCCTCGGAGACGGAGAGGCCGGCCGCGATCTCGGGCAGGATGCCCGCGATCACATGGTCGTCCGTGTAGAAGGTGAATATGGTCAGGAAGAGCACGGGGAGCCACAGCGGGATCGCCGCGCTCTTCCTTTTCGTCGTGTCGATGGCCATCGCCGGCTGATCGTCTCCTCGGCCTGTCGTATCGGCTGGTGGCGCGGTGCCCCCGTGGCCACGGGGGCACCGCGTGTCCGCTGCGGCGCAGCGGCTCCCGGAGTCAGGACTTGGTGGCCTTCACATAGGCGGCCCAGATGTCCTGGATGTTGTCGGCGGAGCTGAGCTCGCCCTTGCCGGAGGCGAGCGTGCGCAGGTCGTGGGCGGAGGCGTAGAAGGCGAAGCCGGACATGCCGAACCACACGTCGGCGTCCGGGGTGACGACCTTTCCGGTGGCGGTGAAGGCCGGGTTGTCGGTCAGCGCGTCCGGGGTGTAGAACTCGCCGCGCGGGATGACGATGAGCTCGGCGTCCTGCTCCGGCAGGTACTCCTTCGACAGCGGAACCGAGTACCCCTCCGCCTTCTTCTGCTGGAAGGCGGGGCGGGTGAAGCCGGCCTCCGCGATCAGCGTGGAGATGGGCACGTGCGGCGGCATGGTGAAGTCGTTGGCGCCGAAGGAGTTGCCCAGCAGGGAGAGGGTGCGCTTGCCCTTCACCGCGTCCGCGGCGGTGCCCAGCACGGTCTCGGCCGCGGTGATCTGGAGCTTGCCGACCTCCTCCTTTCCGAAGAAGCCGGCGGTCCGCCGTACGATCTCGCGCCACTCGCCCTCGATGGGCAGAACGACGGTGGGGGCCAGTCGGCTGAGGCTCTTGTAGTTCTGCCCGGTGGCCCCGGCCGCGCCGGTACCGACCAGCAGGTCGGGCGTGTCCTCCGTGAGCTCTTCCAGCTCGGGTGTCTTGCCGACCTCGATCTTGCGCAGTTCCACGTCGTTGGCGGTGAGGATCTCCTGCGCACGCGGCTGCGCGCTGGCCAGGTAGACCGCGTCGGGCTTGATGCCGAAGGAGAGCAGGGTCAGTCCGGCGACCTCGTCGAGGGCGATGACCGCCTTCGGCTCGGTGGGCACCTTCACGGTGCCGAGGTCGTGGGTGATCTCGCGGAGGGCCGGGGCTGCCTGGCCCTTGGCAGCCTTGGCGGGCGCGGGGGTATCGGTGCCACAGGCGGTCAGCAGGATCGGAAGGGCGGCCAGCGCAACTGCGGCGAAGGCTCGGCGAGTTCTCATTCTGGGGTTCTTCACTTTCGTCGTGGTGCGTTGCCGCGGAGCGCGGCAAGAGGTTTTCCGCGGTTGAGTCGGTTGAGTCGGTTGAGTCGGTTGAGTCGGTTGAGTTTGTTGGCGGTTGGCGGTTGGCGGTTGGCGGTTGGCGGTTGGCGGTTGTGCGGTCAGGCCCGGGCGCCGGCGTTGCCGAGCATCCGGTTGACCCGTTGGGCCAGTGGTCTGGGGAGCCGGGACACCACCGCGATGAAGATCTTGTTGCGCGGTCCCGGCAGCGAGAACGTCCGACCGCGCGCCGCGTCCGCGAGACACCGGTCGACGACGTCGCCCGGATCCATCCACCAGCCTTCGGAGACCTTGCGGACATCGATTCCGGCACGGGCGTGGAACTCGGTGCGGACGAAGCCCGGGCACAGCACCATCACCTGTGTCCCGGTCCCCCGCAGGGCCTCGCTCAGCCCCAGGGAGAAGTACCGGGTCCACGCCTTGGAGGCGGCGTAGGTGGATCCCCTGCCCGGAATCAGGCCGGTGATGGAGGACAGGTTGACCACGGTGCCGCCGCTGCCCTTGAGCATGGTCCGTACGGCGGCGTGGGTGAATTCCTGAGGCGCCGTCACATTGACGGCGAGCTGGTCCGCCAGGGCCTCCCGGTCCAGCTCCCAGAAGCTCCCCGAAACACCGAAGCCCGCGCCGTTGACCAGAAAGTCCACCCCCTCCTCGATGCGCTCGGCGACCTTCCGCCGGTCGGCGGCGGCCGTGAGGTCGGCGACGAGCACGGCGCACTTCGCCCCGTGGCGCTCCTCGGCCCGCCGGGCGACCTCCGCCAGCCGCCCGGCGTCGCGGGCGACCAGGACCAGATCGTGTCCGTCCCGTGCCAGCCGGTCGGCGAAGGCCGCTCCGAGACCCGAGCTGGCCCCGGTGATCAGGGCGAGCGGCCGGGTCCCGCGTGCCGCGGGCGCCGGGTCAGTCGCCGGCATGGGAGCCCTCCTCCAGATAGGCGTCCAGGTCGTCGTCGGTCATCGTGGAGACCTCCCGGTACAGCTCGGCGATCTCCGCCAGCCGGCCGGGGTCCTCCTCCGTACGGCGCAGATGGGCGGCGAACTCGTCGGCGCTGCGGGTGGCGAAGATGCCGCCGGGGCGGATCCGCGCACCGGCCAGCACTTCCCGGAGCTCCACCACCACACGGGAGACGGACAGGGAGTCGCCGCCCAGCGCGAAGAAGTTGTCCTCGGGGCCGACCGGTACGCCGTCCAGATGGCGCGACCAGATCTCACGGACCAGCCACCGCAGGGCGTCCTCCGGTTCCGCCGGGGTCCCCTCCGGGGCGGCGGCGGAACCGGCCCGGTCCTGCTCCTCCTCGTACCGGCGTGCCAGCGCCTCGCGGTCCACCTTCCCGTTGCGGGTGGTGGGCAGTGTGTCCACGACGATCACCCGCTGCGGGCGCAGGTGTGAGGGCAGTCCCCGCAAGGTCTCGGCCCGGACGGCTTCGGCCGCTTCGTGGTGGCCGGCGTCGCCGTCGACCACCACGAAGGCTGCCAGCCCCCGGACGGCGTGCCGCTCACCCGGCGGCAGGGTCAGCACGGCGGACCGCCGTACCCCGGGACAGCCGTTGAGGAAGGCGGCGAGCTCCCCGGGCTCGACCCGGTGACCACGGATCTGGACCTGGTCGTCCCTGCGGCCGATGAACTCGATGACGCCGTCGCGCCACCGGCCCAGGTCGCCGGTACGGAAGTAGGTCTCCCCGGTGGCCGGGTCCGTGCAGTGACGACGGCGGGCGTCCCGGGGGTCGGCCAGGTACCCGGGCGTCACCCCGATCCCGGAGACCAGCAGTTCGCCCGTCGCCCATTCCGGGCGGTCCGCCAGACCGTCGCCGACGACCCGGTAGCGGGTGCGGGAGATGGGGCGGCCGTAGGGGACCGTGGCCCACTCACCGGTATCGGCGTCCGGGTCGGGGACGGGGTGCCAGATGTTCCAGCCGGTGGTCTCGGTGGGGCCGCCGATGCTCACCGGCAGCACCTCGGGGGCGGCCCGGCGCAGTCGGCGCAGCACCGGCCGGGGCACCCAGTCGCCGCCGGTCAGGACCAGCCGCAGGGACTTCAGGGACTCGCCGGTTCCCGTACCGTCGAGCAGCATCTCCACCACGGCGGGTGCCGCGCACAGCGCCGTCACCCGGTGGCGGGCGACCGCCCGGGCCCACTCCTGCGGGTCGGTGGCGCAGCCCCGCCCGGCCAGGACGGCCGTGCCGCCGGAGCCCAGGACCACGAACAGGTCGAACAGCGACAGGTCGTGGTGGAGCGAGGCGAGGGCCAGTGAGGTGTCGGCGGCGGTCAGCCCGAAGGAATCGACGGTGTGCTCCACGCAGTTGGCCAGCCCGCCGAGGGTGATCGGTACGCCCTTGGGCTCGCCGGTCGACCCCGAGGTGAAGAGCACGTAGGCCAGATCCTCCGGCCCGCGCCCGTCGGCCGGAGGGGGGCTCGACGGCGGTGCGGCGTCCGGCCGCACCTCGGAGACGTCCACGGTCCGCACCCCTTCCGGTGCGGCGAGCGCGGCGGTCCGGGCGGTCGAGGCGTCGGTGATGACCAGGCGGACGCCGGCCCGGCGCAGGACCGCGGCGATACGGTCGGGCGGCAGGTCGTCGCCGAGGGGCAGATAGGGGTGTCCGGCCTCCAGCACACCGAGGCAGGCGGCGTACTGCCGCCAGCCGCGTTCCAGCAGCACCGCGACCGGCTCGGCCGGGGAGGCGGGACCGCCGCGCGCCGCGCCGACGGCCTCGGCCACGGTCCGGCGGGCGGCGGCGAGCCCGCCCCGGGTGACGGTGAGCTCGCCGTCGACGAGGGCGGGTGCGCCGGGGTCGGCTGCGGCCAGTTCGGCGATCGCGGTGTGCGGCCAGATACCGGTGGGCTCGCGGTGCGGCCCCCGGTCACGCTCCCCGGCCTGCTCCGCGGTGACGGCGGGGAGCGGCCGGGCCGACCAGGCGGCGCCGTCGCGGGCCAGTGCTTCCAACTGCCCGGTGAGCAGCCGGAAGACACCGTCCACCACGGGCACCGGGAACAGCTCCTCGACCACGTCCCAGTTGAGCACCAGGGCCCCCTCGCGCTCCCGCAGCAGCAGGTCCATCCAGACCTGCGGGGTCTGGCTGAGCGCGAAGGTCTCGTGGAGCCGGCCGTCGAGGATCCGGTCCACGCCGTCGCCGACGCCGAGTTCGCTGGTCATCACGACCGGGGCGAGCGCGCCGGTGACACCGCCCCGGCGGCGGATCAGCTCGCGGGTGACGTCCATGCCGCTGAAATGGCGGTGGTCCAGGTCGCTCACCAGCCGGTCGCGGATCCGGGCGGCGAGCTCCTCGAAGGAGGAGACCCCCGCGGTGTCGACCTCCAGCAGGGTGAAGGAGGCGAACTCGCCCAGGACGTCGTCCATCCGGGGGTGGACGGGGTGCCTGCTCATCTGCGGCACGTTGAGGACGAAGCGCGGCTCGTCGGCCCACTGGGCCAGTGCCCAGGCGTAGGCGGCCAGCACCACCGCCGTGGGGGTGAGCCCGCGTTCGGAGGCGGCCCGGGACACCCGGGACCACCTCTCCGCGCCGACGACATGGCGGCGGTTGACGAAGACGGGGGAGGTGCCGGACACGTCCGGGCCGCTGCGGCGCGGCAGCCGGGGGCCCTCGGGGAGCGAGCCGAGCCGTTCGGTCCAGTAGGCGGCGGCCCGCCGGTACTCCGGGGTCTCACGGATCCGGGCGACGGCGGTGACGTAGTCGCGGAAGGAGGGTGTCCCGGGGAGGGCGGCGGCCTCACCGCGCAGCGCGGCGCCCCAGGAGTCGAACAGCACCTGGACCCCGCGCGCGTCGGCCAGCAGCGCGTCGATGCTCACGCACATCCGCAGCCGTCCGCCCGGCAGCCGTACGAAGACCACGCTGAACAGCGGGAAGACGCCGGGCGGACGGGTCTCGTGGGAGAGCCGGTGGCGCACCCGATCGGCTGCCGAGGGGTCGGCGACCGCGTCCACCGTCTCGCAGCGGTAGGGCGGCACATCGGCGGCGGGGAGCACCCGCTGCGTCATGGTGTTCTCGTCGAAGACGGTACGCAGCATGTCGTGGGCCTCGATGACCTCGCGCAGCGCCCGCTCCGCGTCCTGGACGTTCAGGCCGTCGGGGTCGCCCGGGCCGGTCGCCTCGCGGCCCTCGTACTCCAGATAGAGGTGGCAGGCGACGCCACCGCCCTCGATGTCGCTGCCCCGGCCGATGAGGTAGGCCTGCTGCTGGTCGAGCAGGTCGAAGGGTTCGAAGCGCAGGTCGGGGCGTGCGACGAGGGTCAGCCCGCCGTCCTCCTCCCGGACTCCCCGGGCGCGGTCCTCCACCAGGGCGGCGAAGTTCCGCAGCCGCGGGTGGGCCGTGATGTCCCGGACGCCGATACGGACCCCGAAGCGTCCGCGCACGGCGGCGACGACCGCGATGGCGGCCAGCGAGCTGCCGCCCGCCTGGAAGAAGTCGTCGTCCGGGCCGGGCTCACCGGTCCCGATGGCCTCGGCCCAGATGCGGGCGATCTCCCCGACGGTCCCGCCCGCGTCGGCGAGAGCCGACGGCCGGGCGACGGACTCCGGTTCGGGCAGCGCGGCCTTGTCCACCTTGCCGCTGGGGGTCAGCGGCAGCGCGGTCAGCAGCACCACGGCGGACGGCACCAGATACGGGGGGAGCGCGGCGGCCAGCCGGTCGCGCAGCCGGTCGGCCAGGTCCGGGGCGGAACCGGCCGCCGGAACCACGTACGACACCAGCACCTTGGCACCACCGGCGGTCGTACGGGCCGCCGTTGCGGCGTTCGCCACCTCCGGGGCGTCCAGCAGACGGGCGGTGACCTCGTCCGGTTCCACCCGGTGGCCGCGGATCTTGGTCTGGAAGTCGGCCCGGGCGACATAGGAGAGCTGCCCGTCCGGCAGCAGCCGCACCAGGTCCCCGGTGCGGTACATACGGGAACCGGGGGGCCCGAACGGGTCGGCGACGTAACGTTCGGCGGTCATCGCCGCGCGGCCCAGGTAGCCACGGGAGAGCTGCCGGGCGGAGGCGTAGAGCTCCCCGACCGCACCCGCCGCCACCGGCCGCAGCTTTTCGTCGAGCACATACGCGGTACAGGTGTCGAGCAGCGGGCCGAGGCGTACAGGGCCGTGCGCATGGCCGCGCCCGCCCCGGGCCAGCGGGAAACCGGTGATGACATGGGTCTCGGTGGGGCCGTAGTGGTTGTGCAGGGTGACCCGGGGGTTGGCGTCCAGGAAGCGGGCGATCCAGTCGTTCATCACCAGCGGCTCACCGGACTGGTAGACGTGCCGCAGGTCGGGCAGCGCGGTGGCGGTCTCCCGCGCGGCGCGGCACACCTCCTGGAGCATCACCTGAGGGCAGAAGTACTCGGTGACGCGCTGCCGGGCCAGCAGCCGCACCAGCGCCTCGGGGTCGGTGCGCTCCTCGTCCTCCGGCAGCACCAGGCACTTTCCGGCGGCCAGGGCGGTGAGTATCTCCTGACTGGCCACATCGAAGTTGAGGCTGGCGAACTGCAGGACCCGGCCGTCCGCCTCGGCGGTGGCGGTACGGCCGTGCCAGTCCACCAGGTTGCCGATGGCGCCGACGGTGTGCACCACGGCCTTGGGAGTACCGGTCGATCCGGAGGTGTAGAGGACGTACAGGGCGTCGTCGGGCCCGGTCTGCGCCCACTGCTCGCCGGTCCCGGCCGCGCTCTCCTCCGTGGCGGAGTCCGGTGCGTCCACCGCGATGGTGGTGAGCTCCGGGTAGGCGGCCAGGGTGGAGCGGTTGCCCAGCACCGTCCGCACTCCGGAGTCCTCGGCCATGTAGCTGAGGCGGTGGCGCGGGTAGGCGGGGTCCAGCGGCAGGTAGGCGGCGCCGATACGGAGGATGGCGACGATCGCGACGACGGCGTCGGCCGAGCGGGGCAGCGCTACTCCGATGACGCTGCCGCGCCCCTGGCCGTGCCGCCGCAGCAGCCCGGCCAGCGCGGCGGAGCGTTCACCCAGCGTCCGGTAGTCCAGGCTGCTTTCGCCCCGGACGACGGCAGGGGCATCGGGCGTGCCCGCGATACGGCGGGCGATACGGACGGGCAGCGCGGTGCCGTCCGGCGAGGGCAGGGACTCGCCCCGGCCGATGCGCGCGGCCAGCCGGTCGGCGTCGGCGCGGGGGACGGCGGTGACGTCGTGGTCGACGACGGCGGTACGGACGCCGTCGTCCCCGGTGCGCACCTCGACGGCCAGCGGGTAGGCGTGCCGGGGGTCCTCGCTGTGCTCCTCGATGGTGACCGTACGGCCAGGACCCGCGGCGTCCTCGGGCAGGTCCAGGACCCAGGCCCGGTCCACCAGCAGCAGGGACCCGCCCTCGGGGTCGGGCGCGTGCGCGGTGTGCCAGGGCGCGTCGGCGGGGCCCTCAACGGCGTCGCGGACACTTCCCGGCGAGGCCGCCGACAGCAGGGCGGAGAGCCAGGGGCGCAGGCCCTCCTCCGGGATCCGGCCGGGTACGGCGGCCTGGACGCGGCGCCGGTCGGCGAACCTCGGGCGCGGCGCGGAACCGGCGTCGGAGCCGGTACGAGCGCCCTGGACCGCGTCCGGCGCCGGGGCGGGCGAGCCGTCCCGGAGTCCGGCGCACAGGGCGGCGGCCGCCGCGTACGGCAGGTGGGCGGTGGCCGCCGACCGGGGCGCGGCCAACGAGACCAGATGCGTCTCCCGGGGCTCCGCGGGACCGGCGGGCATCCGCGCGACGCGCAGCGTCCAGTCGCGGTCCGGGCGGGACAGCGCGTCGTGCCACTGCTCCCGCTGCAACTCCCGGAAGGCGGCCAGGGCGGCCGCGGGTTCCTTCCCGGAGAGGTCGGCGGTGGCGGCGTACGCGGCGGGGCGGCCGTCCCCGTCAGGGGCGGTCGCCCAGCGCCCGGCGGGCAGTTCGCCCCGGATCCGCAGCACCAGGTGGGCTATCGGCATCCCCATGGTCACTCCGCCTCCGAACGATGACGTGACACAGTCGTGCTCCTCAGAAAATGGAAAGGTCGAGTGGCTCGCCGGCCAGGTGCCTGCCGACGGATTCGGCGGCGGGTACCCGGCCGGGCGGGTGGAAGGCCAGGGCCCGGGCGGCGGACAGCAGATAGGCGGGGTCCGGGCCGGTGACGAAGGCGAGTCCGCCGAGCAGCCGGGCGAGCCGGGAGCACAGCTCGGGCAGCCGCTCCTCCACGTGCAGCCGGGCCAGCAGCGCGGCGGCCATGGCCTGCTCGGCGGAGGCGCCCGCGTCGAAGGTCCCGGCCGCGGCGGCGCAGGCGGCCCGGCAGGCGTACAGATCGGCGGCGGCCTCCCCCAGAGCCCGGCGATCGGCGCGCGGGGCGTGGGCGGCCCGGTCGAACAGCGCCTGGGCGGTGCCCAGATACGTACCGCAGGCAAGGATCTCGAACCAGATCCAGGCCCGGGTCTGGAGCTCGTCCATGCCGCGCTCCGGGTGCCCGCCGGGCAGCAGCATCACGGCGGGCACCCGCACGTCGTCGAGGACGATCTCCTCGCTCTCGGCCGCGGCCAGCACGGGACTGTTCCAGAACGGCCGGACCTGGATGCCGTCCAGACCGGCGGGGATGACCGCCAGGGCGACCGTGCCGTCCCGCTCGTCCTCGGAGCACACCCGGACACTGGTGGTGAGGATGTCCATGGAACGGGCCAGACTGCAGGGCTTCTTGGCGCCGCTCAGCAGGAACTCCTCCCCTCCCGCGACGGCGGTGGCGGTGGTCCGGGGCACCAGGGCGTCGTCGCCGCGACGGGCCTCGGACGAGGCCGAGGCGAGCAGCCGGCGGTCGCGGGCGACGGCGGCCAGCAGCGACCACTGGGGCGCGTCGTCACCCACATGGACGCGCAGGTACTCCACGAAGGAGACAACCGCCAGGTGGTGCATCATCGTGCCCACGCCGAGCGAGGGAGAGCGGGTCGCGAGCGCGGACTGCACCCGCAGCGCCTGACCGCAGTCCAGGCCCAGGCCGCCGTGGCGGGCGGGGATCAGCAGCCCGGGGCCGCCCGCTTCACGGAACAGGGGCAGTACCGGACTGGTGGACGACTCCAGCTCGGCCAACGGGTACTCGGCCAGCCGACCGAGCAGACCGGGCAGCCGCTCCTCGGTGAACGCGGCGTCGGCCGCGGTCAGTCCGGTCCATCGTGGTGCTTTCTCAGGCATCGCGCCGCTCCTCCTCGGTGGTCAGGTGGTCCCGCACCCAGCGGGCGAGCCGCCGTGGGGTGTCATGGGTCCGGAAGACATCGACCGGCACCACCACACCGAGCGAATCCCGGATGCGGCGACGCAGATCGATCGTGGTCAGCGAGTCCAGCCCCAGTTCCCGGAAGGACCGGTCGCCCTCCTCGGCCGCCCGGCCGAGCGGGAGCTGGAGCACCTCGGTGACCCGGGCCAGCACGGCCGCCTCGGCGTCCGCCGCCTCCGCGCCCGCAGCCTCCGTGTCTGCCGGGGCTGACGCTGCGGCGGGTGGCGGCGGGGGGACCGGCCGGGCGGGGGCCGGGGTGTCCGTCCGGATCCAGTACCGCCGGTGCCGGAAGGGCGTGGGCGGCAGGTCGGCGGCCTCCTCGTTCCCCGCGCCGTCCCCGGAATCCGCTCCCGGCGCCCCGGACAACGCGCCGTCCCAGCGCACCGGGACGCCCTGGGTCCAGGCCTGGCCGAGCCGGGCGAGGAAGTCGCGGTAGCCGCCCTGGTCACGGCGGAGGCTGCCGACGACGGGCGCGGGCCGCTCCCCACGGCCGTCCAGCACCGCGGTGATCGGCGCGGTGAGCACCTCGTGCGGGCTGACCTCGACGAACGCGGCGGGGCGGGTGTCGCTGATGGCGGCCACCGCGTCCGCGAAGCGGACCGTACCGCGCAGGTTCTCGTACCAGTACCCCGCGTCCACCTCGGTACCGGTGAGCCAGTCGGCCCGGGTGGTGGAGAAGAACGGGACGCTCGCCGGGCGCGGCACGATCCCGGCGAGCCCCTCGGTCAGCGCACGGGCCACCGGCTCCACCATCGCGGAGTGCGAGGCGTAGTCGACGGCGACCGCGACCGTGCGGATCCCGGCGCGCCGGCAGTGCTCGGCCAGCTCCGCGACGGCCTGCGGCGGTCCGGAGACCACGGTGCTGCCCGGGCCGTTGCAGACGGCGACCTCCACGGAGGCGTCACGGCGCCCGGCCAGCAGCCGTCTGGTGTCGTCCTCGTCCAGGCCGAGCACGGTCATGGCGCCGGTACCCGCCAGGGAGGAAAGCAGCCGCGCCCGGGTGGCGACCACGGCAGCCGCGTCCTCAAGGGACAGAGCCCCGGCCGCGTAGGCCGCCGCCGCCTCCCCCTGGGAGTGGCCGAGCACCAGGTCCGGCTCCACTCCGCCGTTCCGCCACAGGGCGGTGAGCCCGGCCATCATCGTGAACAGCGCCACCTGGACGCCCTCCAGGGAGTCCGTGACACCGGCCGGCTCCTCCCCGGCGAGCAGACGCACGACGGAGAAGCCCACATGGGGAGCGAAGGCGTCCGCGCAGCGGTCCACTTCGCGGGCGAAGGCCGGGGCCTCCCGCAGCAACCGCCGGCCCATCCCGGGCCACTGGGACCCCTGGCCGGGGTAGACGAAGGCCACGGCGTACTCGCCGTGCGCGGTGCCGCGCGACACTCCCTCCAGAGGCGCCCCGGTCCGTGCCGCCTCCAGACCGGCGAGCAGCCCGGCGCGGTCGTGCGCGACGACGGCGGCCCGGTGCGGCAGCGCGGCCCGGCGGGTGGCCAGGGTACGGGCGGCCTCCGGCAGCCCCGGGCCGGGCTCGGCCAGGGCCCCGCGCAGCCGGCCCAGCTGGGTTTCGAGCGCCTCCCGGCAGGCGGCGGAGACGACGAACGGCAGAGAGGCCGGGGACGGGCCGGTTCCCGGCGGGAGTTCCGGATTCTGGGCCGGGACCGGGTCCGGGTCCGGGGCCGCGACCGAGCCCGGGACCGAGCCCGCGCTCGTGCTCGGACCCGGGGCCGTGCCCGTGACAGCGTCCGAGCCCGGGTCCGGGCTCGTGCTCGAACCTGTGCCCGTACCCGTGACAGTGCCCGTGCCCGGACCCGGATCCTCAAGAATGAGGTGGGCGTTGGTGCCGCTCATGCCGAACGAAGAGACGGCGGCCCGGCGGGTGCGGCCCCCTCGCGGCCACGGGACCGGCTCGGTGAGCACACGTACGGCGTCGGACGGCCAGTCCACCTTGGGCGTCGGCTCGGTGCCGCGCAGAGTCGGCGGCAGTTCGGCGTGGCGGAGCGCTTCGACGACCGTGATGACCCCGCCGATTCCCGCGGCGGCCTGGGTGTGCCCGGTCAGCGCCTTGAGGGAGCCGATACGGAGGGGGCCCGGGGCGTCGTCCGGGTCGGCCCGGCCGGTGCCGTAGCTGTCGATCAGTGCCTGCGCCTCGACGGCGTCGCCCAGCACGGTTCCCGTGCCGTGCGCCTCCACGGCGTCGATGTCCGAGGGGCGCAGCCCGGCGTCGGCCAGCGCCCGTTCGATGACCCGCCGCTGCGCGGTGCCGCTGGGTGCCGTCAGGCCGTTGCTGGCCCCGTCCTGGTTGACGGCGCTGCCCGCGACGACGGCCAGCACCGGCAGGCCCCGGCGGCGCGCCTCGGAGCGGCGGGTCACCACCACCACACCGGCCCCTTCGCTCCACACCGTGCCGTCGGCGTCGGCGGAGAAGGGGCGGCAGCGGCCGTCCGCGGACAGTCCGCCCAGCCGCTGGAAGTCCCGGTACATCCTGGGGGTGGACATCACCGTGATCCCGCCGGCCAGGGCGATGCCGCACTCTCCCTGCAACAGCGAGCGCACCGCGAGATGCAGGGCGACCAGGGAGGAGGAACAGGCGGTGTCGACGGTCAGCGCCGGTCCGGTCAGGCCCAGGTGGTAGGCGACGCGCCCGGAGAGGACCGCGCTGGAGGTGCCGGTCAGTTCGTGTCCGCCGAGCTCGTCACCGGCCTCGTGGGCGGCCTGCGCGTAGTCGCCCGCCATGGCCCCGAGGAATACCGCCGTCTCGGTGCCGCGCAGGGAGCGGGGATCGATCCCGGCCCGCTCCAGCGACTCCCAGCACAGTTCGAGCATGATGCGTTGCTGCGGGTCCATGGCGCGGGCCTCGCGCGGTGAGATGCCGAAGAACGGGGCGTCGAACCCCGCCACGTCGGCCAGGAATCCACCGGACCGCACCTGTATCCGCTCGTCGGACCAGTGCTGCCCCCGGTCCTCGGGGAAGCCCCCGACGGCGTAAGGCCCGGAGGACGCCAGCCGCCACAGTTCCTCGGGGGAGGACACCGCGCCGGGATAGCGGCAGGCCGCCGCCGCGACGACCACCGGATCGTGCTCCGGCCCGGAGCCGCCGGAGTGCCGCACCGGTCGCGCGGGGGCCGGGAGGCGCGGCGGTCCGCCGGGGCGCTGCCGGAGGAGGGCCGCGATGTGCTCGGCCAGCGCCCGGGGAGTGGGGTGGTCGTAGACGAGCGACGCGGCGAGGTTCAGACCGGTGCGCGAGGCCAGTTCGGCGCGCAGCTCCAGGCCGCCGACCGAGGTCGCTCCCAGGTCGGCGAGCGGGGTGTCGGCCGACCGGACGTGGGCGTCGGCGATGTCCAGCACCTCGGCGATCGCCGTACGCACCAGGGCCAGCGGGTCCCGCAGCGCCTCCGCCGCCTGCTCCGGGGCCCCGGCCGTTCCGCCGGACGGGCGGGGACCGGCCGTGGCCCGCTCACCGGCCCCGTGGTCGCGTCCGGTGAAGCGGTAGGTGGGCAGCGGGGTCCAGCCGGGGCCGTCCAGACCCGGCAGCGCCTGCCACCGGACCGCGTGGCCGTGGGACCGGGCGAGCGTCAGCGCGTCCAGGAAGGCGACGTACTCGGACTCCTCCTCGTGCCCGAAGGAAGCGGCGGCCGGCTCGGGGCCGTCCGCCTCGGCGGCCCTCACCAAGGGGGTGAGCGTGCGGGTGGGGCCGAGTTCCAGGCAGAGCCGGATACCGTCGGCCCGCAGCGTGGCGAGGCCGTCGCCGAAGCGGACGGTGTGGCGGATGTGCCGTACCCAGTAGTCGGCGGTGATCAGGTCCTCGCCCTCGGCGAACCGCCCGCTCAGGTTGGACAGCACCGGTCGCGCCGGTTCGCGGTAGGTGATCGTGGCGGCGGTGGCGCGGAACTCCGCCAGCACCGGATCCATGTGCCGGGAGTGGAAGGCGTGGCGGACCGGCAGAGGCCGGGTGCGGTAGCCACGGGCGCGAAGAGCCTCGGTGCAGGCCAGCACGGCGGTGCGGTCTCCGGAGATGACGGTGGAGGCGGGGCCGTTGAGAGCGGCGATCTCCACCTCGGAGCGCAGGGCGGCGATCGTCTCGCGCACCTGGCTCTCCCCGGCCCGTACCGAGACCATCGCGCCGACGGGCTCGGCCCCGGCCATGGCGGCACCACGCGCGACCACCAGCCGTACGGCGTCGGCCAGTTCGAGGACGCCCGCGACATGGGCGGCGGTGAGCTCTCCGACGGAGTGGCCGCCCAGGACGTCGGCACGGACGCCGAGTTCCTCGGCACAGCCGCTGAGCGCCACCCCGTGGGCGAACAGCGCGATCTGCGTGTAGCGGGTGTCGTGCAGCGGATGGTCCTCCGCCGCTCCGTCGCGGACCCGGGTCAGCTCGCGCAACGGGATGTCGAGCAGCGGGTCGGCGTGTGCCGCCACGGCGTCGAACCGCTCGGAGTAGCCGGGCAGTTCGAGAAGCCCGCTGCCCATGCCGGGCCGTTGGGCGCCCTGTCCGGGGAAGAGGAAGGCGGTACGGGGACGGGGCCCGGCGCCCGTGTGCACGGCGCGCCCCGGGACGCCCCGCGCGATCCGGTCCAGGCGGCCGGTGAGTTCGGCGGCCGAGCGGGCGGTGAAGGAGGCGCGCCGGGACAGCGGGGCGCGCCGGGTGGTGAGGGTGCGGGCCACGGAGGCCAGGGCTCCGGGCCGGTCCAGCAGCTCGCCCTGTGCCCCGGCCCAGTCGCGCAGCGCGGCGGCGGTGGCGTGCAGCGACTCGGGGGAGGCCGCGGACAGGGTTACGGGGACGGCCTCGGGCGCGGGTGTCTCCGCGCCGTCACCCGGGCGCCCGGAGGAGAGATCCCCGGGCACCGGCGGTGCGGCGAGCACCACATGGCAGTTGGTACCGCCCATGCCCAGGGAGCTGACACCGGCGAGGGCTCCCGGCGGCAGCGGCACGGGGGACGTGGGCACGGTGATGCCGTCGTCGGCGAGGCGGCGGGCCAGTGCGCCGCCCCGGTGCCCCGCCGTGCCCGGCACCGATCCCCGGGCGACCACCAGCACCGCCTTGACCAGGCCGAGGAGTCCGGCCGCACCCTCCAGGTGGCCCACGGTGGTCTTGACCGAGCCGACAGCGGGTCCGGGGCCACCGGAGCGGGCGAAGACCTGGCTCAGGGCGTCGGCCTCGGCGCGGTCGCCGACCGGGGTGCCGGTGCCGTGGAGTTCGACGAAGCCGACGGCCGAGGGGTCGGCCCCCGCGGCGGCGCAGGCCCGCCGGATGGTCCGGGCGTGCGCCGCGGGGTCCGGCACCAGCAGGGTGCCGGAGCCGTCGTGGGTGACGGCGCTGCCCCGGAGCACGGCGTGGACGCGGTCCCCGTCGCGCAGCGCGTCGGCGAGGGGGCGCAGCAGGACGGCCGCGCCGCCCTCGCCGCGTACGTAACCGTCGGCGTCGTCCTCGAACAGTGTGGCGCGGCCGGAGGGCGACTGGCCCCCGAACGCGGCGGTGGCGGTGGCGTTCTCGGTGGAGAGGTTGAGGTTGACGGCGGTCACCAGCGCTCCGGCGCAGTCGCCCGCCCGGATGGCCTGCGCGGCGTGGTGGACGGCGACCAGCCCGGAGGACTGGCCGGTGTCGACGACGAGGCTGGGGCCGTGCAGCCCGAAGGCGTGGGAGACCCGGGCGGCGATCATCGAGGGCGCGGTGGCGGCCAGGGTTCCCGGTCCGATGGCGCCGCGGCGGCGGGCGGCGTGTTCCATCGCCCAGTCGGCGCCCATGGAGCCGACGAAGACGCCGAGGCCACGCTCGCGCGGTGCCGAGGGATCCTGGCCGGCGTCCTCCAGGGCGGTCCAGGCCAGCTCCAGGGTCCACCGCTGGTGGGGGTCGACGGCGGCGGCCTCCCGGTCGGACATGCCGAAGAGACGGGCGTCGAAGCGCCCGGCGTCCGGGTGGTAGGAGCCCTGCCCGACCCGCGTGCGCACATCGGCCGGTACTTCCCCGGCCGCGAAGCGGCCTTCGGGCGCGCGGCCGTCGGCACGGCGGCCCTCGGCCAGCAGGTGCCACAGCTCGTCGGGGCTGTCGGCGCCGGGCACCCGGCAGGCGAGGCCGACGACGGCGATGTCCTGGCCGCCCCGCCGCGGGGCGTCTTCTTCCCGGGGGCCCCGCGGCGGGGCCCCCTGCTCGGGGTGTGTCATACCGGCTTGCCGCCCTCCGGCAGGGAGACCTGTGGCCGTGCGGCGGGCGCGGGAGCGTTCCGGGTCTCCGCCAGGACGCGGTCCGACAGCAGCCCCAGGGAGCTCAGATTGGCGAACCCGGGGCCCTGCGCGTAGGCGGCGAGGGTGGGCAGCAGCAGCTTGGGCAGCAGGCCGTCGACGGAGAGGTCCGTGCGGATGTGCCGTTCCAGGGCCTCCGCGGTCTCCGGGGCGTCGCCGACGATCTCCTCGACGGCGGCGCGGGCCCGGTTCCCCAGCAGGTCCAGGAACCAGTCGGGGCGGGCTCCGGTGGCGTCGATGACCACGTCGAAGCGGCACGTGTGCTCCGTACGGCCCGGGTTGTGCAGCGTCAGTTCCACCTGGGCGCCCGCGTGGCGCACGGCGGTGACGGTGCCCTGCTGGTGCAGTACCGCCGCCTCGGTCGCGATGGCTTCGATGGCACGGGGCGAGTACACCCCCCGGTCGGTACGGGCGATGACCTCGCGGCGGTCCCGCTCCGGCAGTTCGCGCCAGCGTTCGGGGCTGGAGTAGAGGGCGTTCTCGAAGAAGCCCTCGCCACGGCTGTAGACCACGGGGTACGGGCTGATCACGGTGGTCCGGCCGGAGTGCTGCCGGATCAGGTCCTCGACGACGGCGGCGGCGGTCTCCCCGCCCCCGACCACGGCGACGCTGGGGTCGACCAGCGTGGTGTCCAGGCCGAGCCGCCAGAACTCCTCGATGCTGCAGACCGCGTCGCTCGCCAGCCGGCCGTCGTGCGGGCCCGGGCCGCTGATCATGACGCGGTCGGCCCACAGGACGGCGGATCCTCCGGTGCTGCCTTCGACCGTGATCTCCCACTGGCCGCCGGAGGTCTCCAGCCCTCGCACCCAGCCGCTGACCAGGGGGAAGTCGATGTTCTCGGCGGCCCACCGCAGATAGGCGGCCCAGTCCGCGTGGCGTGGGCTGGGCCGTCCGGCGTCGACCCAGGCCGCATAGCGGCCGGTGGAGACCAGGAACGCCGTCCAGGAGAACTCCTGCATCCGCGTGTTGACCGCGGCGTCGATCCCGGCGCCGTGCCCCCGGGAGGCGTAGGGGAATCCGAGGTCCTTCTCCGGGCTGGTGGACAGCCGGGGGCGGCCGTTGGTACGGCCGCCGACGGCCGTCCAGTTGGCCCCGACATCGTAGGGTTCGACGACGAGCACGCGAGGCGCGTCCACGCCCAGCTCTCTGAGCACCTGGCTCTTGGCCGCGGTGGCCAGCGCCTTGGGGCCCGCGCCGACGACGCAGATCAGCCCGCGCGTCTCGGGTCTCCCGGCGCCGAAGCGCTGCTCGGCGTCCTGAAGGGACAGCGACTCCATCGGCTCGGTGCTCCAGCTTCCGTACGGTCCCGCCGGGGGCGGGGTTGCGTGGGTGTTGGGGGGTGTCACGGCGGGCATGTCAGGCTCGCTTCCAGTTGCCGAGCAGCGCCTGAAGGGTGTCCTTGTCGAGGCCGGAGACCTCGGTGTCCGGAGCCGGCCCGCCCGGAGCGGCCGCACGGCCGCGGGCGTCGTCGGCCTCGGCGCGCTCGCACGCCTCGGCCAGTTCGGCCACGGTGGGGTTCTCGAAGACCATCTGCGCGGTGACCCGCAGCCCCTTGGCCCGGGCCCGGCTGGCGAGCTGGACGGAGATGATGCTGTCCCCGCCGAGGGCGAAGAAGCCGTCCTCGCGCCCGATGTCCGCCGCGCCGAGCACATCCGCGAAGAGCGCGGCGACGGCCTCCTCGGTGGCGCCGCGCGGGGGCTGCCGGGTACCGGAGGTACGCGGGTCGGGCAGGGGCAGGGCGGGCCGGTTCAGCTTGCCGGAACCCGTCAGCGGCATGGCGTCCAGCACGGTGAGCACCGACGGATGCAGATAGACGGGCAGTTCCCGGGCCAGGTGCGCGCGGACGGAGGCGAGCGCCGCGTCCCGGTCGGCACTCCGGTCGGCCAGGGTGACGTATCCGGCCAGCAGGGTGGAGTCGTTCTCCCGGTGGATACGGGCGGCGGCCAGCGCCACCTCGGGCGCCAGGCGGAGAACGGCCTCGATCTCCCCGAGTTCCAGCCTGATCCCGCGCAGCTTCACCTGGTGGTCGGTGCGGCCGTCGAAGAGCAGCCGGCCGTCCCGGCTCCAGCGGGCCCGGTCCCCGGTGCGGTACAGCAGGGCGCCGGGGACGTCGGCGTAGGGGTCGGGCAGGAAGCGGGCGGCGGACAGGCCGGGACGCTTCCAGTAGCCGCGGGCCAGCTGGTGGCCCGCGGCGTACACCTCGCCGGGCACCCCGGGCGGGCAGAGGTTGAGGTGGCGGTCCAGGACCAGCACCCGGGCACCGGCCACGGGGGTGCCCAGATGCAGCCCGTGACGGTGCATCGGCCCCCGCACGACGCCGCCGCTCAGCTCGGTGGCACCGTAGTTGTTGACGATCTCCGCGTCCGGTGCGACCGCCCGCAGCTGTCGCAGCAGGGGTACGGTCATGGGCTCGCCGCTGCTGATCCAGCGGGGCACCGAGCGGACCGCCTCCGGGGAGACGCCGATCAGCGCGTTGATGGCGGTGGGGACCGCGGTGACCTGCCCGATCGGGTTGTTCTCGATCAGGCCGGTCAGGCTGCCCACGTCACGGGCCTCGGCCTCGTCGGCGACGATCAGCCGGGCCCCGGCGATCAGCCCGGCGAGGATCTCGCAGCCGCCGTCGTGGAAGCTCAGCCAGCCCTGGCAGAGCCGGACGTCGGGCTCCGCCACCGGGTAGTGCACGGGCTGCCAGGTCAGCCGGGCGGCGTAGGCCCGCTGGGTGCCGATCACGCCCTTGGGCACACCGGTGGACCCGGAGGTGTAGAGGAAGTACGAGATGTTCTCGCCCCGGGCCCGGCGGGACACCTCCTCGGGCAGCCGTTCGCCGGGCTGCGCGGCGAGTTCGGCAACCGCCTCGGCACCGTCCAGCGCGATCAGCGGCGTCGCACAGGTGCCGGGCAGACCGGCCAGGGCGTCGGAGCGCGTGAGTACGGCGACGGGGGCGGCGTCGCCGATCATGTACTCCAGTCGTTCGGCCGGGAGCCGCAGGTCCAGCGGCAGGTACGCGGCTCCGGTCTTCACGACCGCGAGCAGCGCGACCACCATGTCGATGGAGCGGGGTACGGCGATGGCGACGAAGCGGTCCGGTCCCGCGCCGCGCGCCAGCAGCAGCCGGGCCAGCCGGTCGCTGCGCCGGTGGAGTTCGGCGTAGCCGATGGTGCGGCCCGCGCACTCCACAGCGGTCCGCTCGGCGGCGCCGGGCAGGTCGAGTGCGGCCCTGGACCGCTCGATGAGCTCGGGCAGGGTCTCGGCGCGTTCGGGAACCGCCTCGGGCCCGCGACTCCACTCGTCCAGGATCAGCCGCCGCTCCGCTTCGGTGACCAGCTCCAGGGTGTGCAGCCGGCGTCCGGGCTCCCGGCCCATGGTCCGCAGCACCAGGCCCAGCCGGTCGGCCAGCTGCCGCACGGTGGCCTCGTCGTAGAGGTCGCGCCGGTAGATCAGCTCTCCGGTCCAGCCGCCGGACTGCCCGCTGGGCTCGAAGTTGACGGAGAGGTCGTACTTGGCGGTGGTGGTGTGCTGGGGCAGGGAGCGCCAGCGCAGTCCCCCGGCCGCCCGGGTCAGGTCCTCCTCGTCCCGCAGCTGGACCAGCACCTGGAAGAGCGGGTTGACGCTCAGCGAACGCTCGGCCCCGGCGGCTTCGACCATCCGCTCGAAGGGCAGCTCGGCGTGGTGGTAGGCGTCCACGGCACGTGCCCTGGTGCGGCGCACGATCTCCTCCAGGGTCGGGTCCCCGGTGAGGTCGTTGCGTATCACCAGCAGGTTGACGAAGAGTCCGACGGCCTCGGTCACCGCCTCGTCGGGCCGGTTGGCGACGGGGGTGCCGAGCGGCACGTCGTCGCCTGCGCCGAGCTTGCACAGCAGGGTGGCGACGGCCGCCTGGAGCACGATGAACGGCGTCGCGCCCGTGGCCTCGGCGAGCCGTTCGACGC
This sequence comes from Streptomyces sp. NPDC059452, assembly GCF_042750035.1. NCBI lineage: Bacteria > Bacillati > Actinomycetota > Actinomycetes > Kitasatosporales > Streptomycetaceae > Streptomyces > Streptomyces sp. NPDC059452. The sequence goes on along the minus strand of NZ_JBHYVE010000034.1, from coordinate 37,604 downwards.
CCGCGCGGACGTCGGCGTCGAAGGAGAAGGGGACGACGCCACCGGCCGGGTCGGGCCGGGCCGGGCGGGGACGGTCCGGGGTTACGGCGGTGTCCTGCGGCAGATCGGCCAGGTAGCCGCGCCAGAACTCCGCCAGCCGGTCGGCCGTGCCGTCCGCCGCGTCCAGCCGCTCCCGCTGCCACAGGGCGTAGTCGGCGTACTGGACGGGCAGCGGGGGCAGGACCGGGGAGCCGCCCCCGCCGCCCAGCCGGGCCGCGTACGCGCGGGTGAGGTCGTCGACGAGCAGGCGTGCCGACACCTCGTCGCACACGATGTGGTGGAGCAGCAGGGAGAGCACATGGTGCTCATCGGACACGCGGAACAGCGCGGCGCGCAGCGGCCGTTCGCGGGTGAGGTCGAAGGGGTGCGCGGCGGTCCCGGCGAGGGCGGACTCCAGCTCTTCGGAGTCCGTCCCGGTCACCGGCAGCTCGACGTGGTGGTCGTCCAGGACCTCCTGCCGGCCGACCCCCTCGTGGTCGGGGAAGACGGTGCGCAGGCTCTCGTGGCGGAGCAGCAGATCACCGAGAGCGCCGCGCAGCGCGTCGGTGTCGACAGGGCCGACGAGGTCCAGGGCGATGGGCACGTTGTAGGTGGTGCTGTCCGTCTCGACCCGGTCCACGAACCAGATGCGCTGCTGGGCGAAGGACAGGGGGACGGTCTCCGGGCGGTTCCGGGCGGTCAGCGGCGGAGCGGAGCCGGAGTCCCGGTCGCCCCCGGCGCCCTCGCGGACCAGCCGGGCGAGCCCCGCGGGGGTGGAGCGGGTGAAGGCGTCCCGTACGGAGACGACGGTGCCGTAACTGTGGCGGATCCGCGACAGCAGGCGGGTGAGCAGCAGCGAGTGGCCGCCCAGTTCGAAGAAGGAGGTGTCGGCGCCGACCCGGCGTCCGCCGACCGTCGGCGCTCCCTCGCCCGCCGACTCGCCCGACGGCTCGGCGGCCGGTTCACCGGCCGGTGCCAGGAGTTCGGCGAAGAGCGCGGCGATCTCGCGCTCCAGGGCGTCGTCGAGAGGGCGGAAGGCGGCGGTCTCCTCGGGCGGCGCCTCGGGCAGCGCGCGGCGGTCGGTCTTCCCGGCCGGGGTCAGCGGCAGCTTCTCCAGTACGACGAAGGAGCCGGGCACCATATGTGCGGGGAGCGCGGTGGCCAGCCGGGCGCGCAGCTCCGGCAGGTCGATCTCCTGGCCTTCCGCCGGGGTGAGGTAGGCCACCAGCCCGGTTCCGGTCTCCGCCTGTTCCCGGGCGACGACGACGGCCTGCTCCACGCCGTTCTGGGCGCGCAGCGCCACCTCGATCTCGCCCGGTTCCACCCGGAAGCCGCGGATCTTGACCTGGTCGTCCGCCCGGCCGGCGAACTCCAGCTCACCGTCCGCGCCGAAGCGAGCCAGGTCCCCGGTGCGGTAGAGCCGGTGGCCGGGGGTGAGCGGGCTGGGCACGAAGCGCTCGGCGGTGAGCGCCGGGCGGCCCAGGTAGCCACGGGCCAGCGAGCTGCCCTCAAGGTAGAGCTCTCCCGTCTCGCCGGGCGGGGTGAGGCCGAGCGCGGAGTCCAGGAGCAGTGCGGTGTTCCCCCATTTGGGCCGCCCGATGGGGACCGTGCGATGCCCCTGCGGGCCCTCGACGCGGTAGCCGGTGACGGACTGGGTGGTCTCCGTGGGGCCGTAGTAGTTGCCGAGGGTGAGCCTGCCGCCGTTGCCGAACCGGGCGCGTACCCGGTCGGCCAGCTCGCCGGGCAGCGCCTCGCCGCCGACCGGCAGCCAGCGCAGCGAGGCCAGCGGCTTGTCCGGCGCCGCCGCCGCGAGGTAGTTCAGGAAGGACGGCACGGCGTGGACGACGGTGGCCCGCAGAGCGTCCACCTCGGCGAAGAGCAGGTCGAGGTCGGTCTCGGCGCCGGTCCGGGGCACCAGCACTTCGCCGCCGACGCACAGCGGGCCCAGCAGCTCACCGAGGGAGACGTCGAAGGCGGGCGAGGCCAGCTGGAGCCAGCGGACCCTCTCGCCTTCGTCGTGGGTGTCCCGGAAGTGGCCGGTCAGCCACTCCAGATGGTCACCGAGGGCGGCGTGGGTGGTGCCCACTCCCTTGGGCGCGCCGGTCGACCCCGAGGTGTAGATGACGTACGCCAGGTTCTGCGGGCGCAGCGGGCGCACCCGGTCGCGGTCGGTCAGCTCGCCCCGGCCCGAGAACGGTTCCAGCTCGGTGTGCCAGGCGGGGGAGTCGACGACGGTCCGCGGGACGGCGTTCGCGGGTACCCGGTCGTCGGTGGCGGCGCTGGTGAACAGGTGGCGGGGGGCCGCCTCGGCCAGCAGGCGTGCCAGGCGGTCGGCCGGGTGGGCGACGTCGAGGGGCAGCAGTGCCGCACCGGACTTCAGGACCCCGAGCGCGATGACGGCGCTGTCGGCGGTGCGTCCCAGGGCGCAGGCGACCAGGTCCTCGGGGCCGATGCCCCGGGCGGCGATCCAGCGGCCGACGGCTGCCGCGCGGTCGTTCAGTTCGCGGTAGGTCAGTGTGGACCCGGCCGTGCGCAGCGCGACCGCGTCCGGTCGGGCGGCGGCCTGCGCTTCGATCCGGTCGATCGCGGAGCGCCAGGGCCCGATGAACGCCGGGGAGGTTCCCCGGCCCAGAAGCAGTTCGCGTTCCTTCTCGGTGACCAGCGGGAGCTCGGTGACGGGGGTCTCGGGGTCCAGCAGGGCTGCTCGCAGCACCCGGAGGGAGGTCTGTGCGAGGGAGCTGATCCGGCCGTCGGGGAAAGCGTCCTCCAGGTATTCGAAGCGCAGCACCCAGCGGCCGTCCGGGTCGCGGCGGACCATCACGGACAGGGGGACCTGGCCGATTCCGCCGCGCGCCGCACGGGCCTCGACCGTCACGCCGGGCAGGGCCAGATGGACTCCGGCGTCCTCGATGCCGAAGCTGACTTCGACCGGCCGGGGCCGTCCGGCGGCGCCCAGCAGCCGTACCGCTTCGCTGTAGGGAAGGTCCTGGTGCTGGAGGGCGTCGGTGACGGTGCGTCCGGTGCGTTCCGTGAGCCCGCCCAGGCCGTGGCCGGCGGGGATGTCGAGGGGGAGCAGCACGACGTTGCCGAAGTAGCCGAGGGAGCGGGCGCACAGCTCGCTGTCCCGCTGTGTCACGGGGGTCCCGATCACGGCCCGGTCGTTGCCCGTGTGGCGGCGCAGTCCCGCGGCGAAGGCGGTGAGCAGGACGACGAAGGGGGTGGTGGAACGCTGCCGGGCAAGCTCCTCGACCACCTTGGACAGGGACGCGTCCAGGGCCGCTTCGTGGGAGCGGCAGACGCCGGTGTGGTCCTGGGCCACGGCGCTGCCGAGCCCGGTGGCCGGGTCCGCGTCCGCCAGGGCCTTCGCCCAGTGCCGGCGCAGGGCGGGCAGCGCCGCCGTGTGCTCCAGCCGCATGGCGTGGGCGGCCTCCGCGTAGCGGACCGCCGGGGCGAGGGCGTGCCCCTGGTAGGCGGCGGCGAGGTCGTCGAAGAAGATCGCCCAGCAGGCGTCGTCCCAGGCGATGTGGTGGGCGACCAGCAACAGGGTGTGCTGCTCGGGGCCCTCGGCGTAGAGGGTCAGCCGTACCGGGTGCGCGGTCTCCAGGTCGAAGGGGGTGCGCAGTTCGGCGGCGATCAGCGCGTCCAGGTCGCTGCCCCGGGCGTCGGTGACGGTCACCGGCAGGGTGTCGGCCGTCAGGTCGGGGACGGCCAGCAGTTCGCCCGCGTCGCTCAGGGTGTAGCGGGTCCGCAGGATCTCGTGGTGGCCGGCGACCGCGCGGGCGGCGGCGGTCAGGGCGGTGGTGTCGATGGGCCCGCGCAGAGTGAGGGCGGTGCCCACGTTGAGTGCGGCACCGGTGGCGTCGGCGGCGTGCTGGAGCCACAGCCGCTGCTGCGCGGGGCTCGCCGGAGTCTCGGCTCCGGGTGCGAAGGCGATGCGCTCGGGCTCTGCTCCTCCTCCTGCCGCGCCGCCGCTCTCGGCCATGCGCTTGCGCAGCGCCGCCAGTCTGCGTCTGCGGTCGCGCTCCGCCGCAGCGGTGTCCGTCGGGCCCATCGTGCCTCTCCTCATCGCTCTTTCCCCCAGCAGTGGGGCATCCGTCCCGTCGCCGCCGTGTGCGGCCCCGCGGCCCTGCGGTCCGTCATGGGGTGCCGGTCCGCACCCCATGACGTCCGTATCCCTCAGGACCAGGAGTTGAGCGAGAAGCGTTCGCTCAGCGTGCGGGCGCCGATGGCGTAGTCCCGCAGCTCCTGGGCGTTGCGCACCAGCAGGTCGTCCCCGGAGGACTCGGCGATCGAGCGGAGCCAGCCGTAGGTCTCCTCGGCGGGCACGTCGTAGCGGAAGTGCACCTTGGAGAGGAGGAAGAGGAATTCCTTGAAGTTGGAGCGGTCCACGACCTCACCGAGCTTCAGGATCGCCTCCCGCCGCTCGGCGGGGAGCTGGGGGCGCTCGATGATCCGGGGCTCGCCACCGGGCCGGTGGTAGGACTTGTCGCGGAAGATGTCAGCCTCTTCGTACGGACCGTCGAAGGCGAAGTCGACGCAGAGCATCTGTCTGCTGTCCGCCGAGAAGTTCGCGGCGGCGTGTACGGCCCCGGCGTCCAGGAACCAGATCTCCCCGGGGCGCATGTTGAGCACGGTGTCGTCCTCGGAGTGCAGGGCGGCGGAGTTGGGCTCCAGGAACATCAGCACCCGGAAGTACTGGTCGGCGTCCCGCTCCAGCTCGACGAAGTCCCGGTGGGGAATCACCACCGCGTCCACCAGGTTGCGGGTGCGGACCATGGTGATCCGGTCGGTGTCGAAGATGTTCTCCACCAGCTCCCGCAGGTAGCCGGTCCTTTTGCCGTGCTCGGTGAGCTGGGTGGGCGAGGTGGTGTCCCGGTACAGGTCGTCCTGGGCGTCACCGCTGGCGTTCCACAGCGGGAGGTTCTTCCAGTACCCGTTGCTGAACTCGTCGTAGCCCTCCTCCCCACGAGGCACGGAGGCGAGGTAGGCGAGGTCCGGGGCAAGCCGGCGGTCATCGAGTTCTATCTGTCCGAGGATGTGCGATCGCACGTGGAGAACACCCTTTCTGACACGGGTCGGTGGCCGCGCGGGGCGGACGGGGAGCGTCTGCCCTCAGTCAGCGCTGTGGTCGCGCGTCCGGGGCGGCGTCTGGCATCACGGACTTGGGTCCGGCCGACCCTCCGTGCGGAACGGCACGGGCACCCATAGGGCCCGTTCCGGAGGATGACGTGGCGCAGGAGCACGTGTTTCCCCCCGTCAACTCGCATTTCGAGTGGTCGAGTTGACTGATTCAGGACGCTAATAGACCGATCGCCACTTTGGCAAGCCTTACCTAAGTTGATCATTCTTTGGGTGAACGTCCCAACTCGCGGGTACCACCGCGGAATCACGGGCCGCAGCCCCACTCGTCGCTGGCGCCGAGGGCGTCGGCACCCCCTGGAGCGGCCGAACGTGATCTCCGTCTCGTGGGGGCGCGCTTGCTTCCGCCTCCCCCGTACTGAAGAATCCCCGGCAGTCGCTTCACGACGTCCGGCCCCGTCCTGAGTGACCGCCCGCGTGGTCCCGAGCCCGGCTCGCGCCACGTACTTCGCAGGGCGGACGGAACGCAGCCGGCGGACCGGCAGGCGTAGATGTCCCGCGCAGGAGCCCCGCACCTCGGACACCCGCCCCTCTCCATGGAGCCACTCCCGTGAATGCCACCGCCCCTGTACTGCCCCGCTATGCCATCGACGGGCTGCCCGCCTCCTGGCTCGCCGTCCCGCCGCCGCCCACCGGCTTCCACCACGGTGAACTGCACTTCCGTGAGGCCCGCACGGACAACGGCGACATCGAGATGATCTGCGAGTGGATGAACCGGCCGCACACCGCCAAGGGCTGGGAGTACGACTGGCCGCTGGAGCGCTGGGACGCCCACATCAAGGCCCAGCTGCGCACCGGCTACTCACGGCCCGTCGTCGTGGAACAGCACGGCCGTCCCATCGCCTACATGGAGTTCTACCGGATGGCCCAGGACATCGTCGGCCACCACTACGAGGCCCGGCCGCACGACCTCAGCGTCCACCTGGCCATCGCGGACCCGGCCGACACCGGCCGGGGGCTGGGGTCCCGGATCATCGGTGAGATCACCGAGGAGTTCCTGGACCGGGACCGTGCCTGTGACGCCGTGGTGTTCGAACCCGACGCGGCCAACTCCGCCTCCCGCAAGATGATCGAGAACAACGGCGCCTCGCTGCTGGGCGAGGTGCGGGTGCGCCACCGTCACATCGCGCTGTACGCACGGGTCCGCGACGGGCGGCCGTTGCCCCGGATCGGACAGCCCGTCCGGACGGCGTCGGCCGACATCGCCGCCGACTGAAACGGCGCGCTGTACCGCAGGAGTTCGCGTGCGGCCCGCCTCGCCCCTTCGGCGGGAGCGGGCCCCCGTGCCGTACTCGCCCCTTTGGCAGGAGCGGGCCCCCGTGCCGTATCGGCATCCCCCCCCCGGACTCGCGACCGTACAGACACGTTCTCGCCCGTACCTCAGGGACCCGCATCCGGCGGGTCCGCCGACGGCCGGGCCGGGCGCGCCCGGTTCATCGCTTCAGGCCCGCACCCCGGCCGGGCCGCCGCCGGTCGGGGTACGGGCGCGGCCGCTCCATCGCCTCGGCCCCGGTTCGTACGTTGCTCCCTCAGCCGTCCTGTTCCGCACAGCGGCTGAGCGGGATCACCAGCGGGCAACCGGTCTCCTCGTCGTGCCGGACCCGGGCGCGCAGCCCGAAGACCTCTGCCAGCATCTCCTCGGTGAGCACGTCCCGCGGCGCGCCCTCCGCGACGATGCGCCCCTCCTTCATCGCCACCAGACGATCGGCGTAGCGGGCCGCCAGCGTCAGATCGTGCAGCACCAGCACCACGGTGCGCCCGATGTCCCGGTGCAGCGTCCGCACCAGGTCCAGCACCTCCACCTGGTGCGCCAGGTCCAGGTGGTTGGTGGGTTCGTCCAGCAGCAGCAGCTCGGTGTCCTGGGCGAGCGCCATGGCGATCCAGGCTCGTTGCCGCTGCCCGCCCGAGAGTTCGTCCAGGTTCCGCTCGGCCAGCTCGTAGGTGCCGGTGGCCCGCATCGCCCGGGCCACGACCACCTCGTCCTCGCTGGTCCAGCGCCGGTACCAGCTCTGATGGGGATGCCGCCCCCGGGCGACCAGGTCGGCGACGCTGATTCCCTCGGGTGCCACGGGGGACTGCGGCAACAGGCCGACCAGGTGCGCGACCTGACGGGTCGGCATCCGGTGGATCGGGGCGCCGTCCAGCAGCACCTCACCGGCGCGTGGCTTCATCAGCCGCCCGAAGGCCCGGAGCAGAGTGGACTTGCCGCAGCCGTTGGGTCCGATGACCGCGGTGAACGAACCGTGAGGGATCTCCAGGTCGAGCCCCTCGATCACCGGGCGCTGCGCATAGCCCAGAGTGAGACCCCGCGCACGCAGCCGTACGGCGGCGGGATCCGCTCCGGCCGCTTCCCGCCCCCGCGACGCGGACAGCTCCGCCGCCTTGCCCAGCTTGGTGGTCCCGGTCATGAGGTACGTGCCTTTCCGCTTCGGACGAGCAGGTAGAGCAGATAGGGCGCGCCGAGCGCGGCCGTCACGACACCGACCGGCAGCTGGATGTCGCCGAAGGCGGTACGGCCCAGCACATCGGCCCACACCGTGACGGCCGCCCCCAGCAGGCACGAGGCGAGCAGCGGCGGTGTACCGGTGCGGGCCAGCCGCAGGGCCAGCTGGGGTGCGGCCAGCGCGACGAAGGCGACCGGCCCGGCCGCCGCGGTCGCGGTGGCGGTGAGAAGTACGGCGATGAGGAGCAGGGCCACCCGGGCTCCGGTCATGCGCACCCCGAGGCCCCGCGCGGTGTCCTCGTCGTAGACGAGGGCCCCGAAGGTGAAGGAGAGCACCAGAGCGACGGGCAACAGCACGGCCAGTACCAGGGAGGTGGTCCGGACGACGGACCAGCTGGTGCCCTGGTCGAGGCTGCCGTTGAGCCAGACCAGCGCCCGCCCGACGTCCACGATGTCGGCCCTGACCAGCAGCCAGGAAAGCACGCTGCCGAGGACCGCGTTCACGCCGACGCCGACCAGCAGCACCCGGTAGCCGGAGATTCCCCGCCGCACCGAGAGCAGATGGACGGCCAGGGCGGCGGCCAGAGCGCCGCCCACGGCAGCGGTGGGGACGCCGATGTCGGCCAGCGGGCCGTCGAGAATGCCGTAGGAACCGCCCAGGACGATCACGCCGACGGCGCCGACCCCCGCTCCGCTGGTGATCCCGAGGATGTCGGGGCTGGCCAGTGGGTTGCGCGCGATGCCCTGGATGATCGCTCCCGCCAGTCCGAGCGCGCCGCCCACCAGGACGCCGATCAGCGCGCGCGGCAGGCGCAGTTCGAAGATGACGAAGTCGTGGTCGGAGGTGCCGCCGCCCAGCAGCCGCAGGGCCACCTCCCAGGCGGAGAGGGAACTGCTGCCGCGGGCGGTGCTCATGACGACGGCAGTGAAGAGGACCGCGGCGATCAACAGCGGAACCAGGACCTGCCGGGGGCGCCAGCCGAGGGAGAGCGGACCGGCGCGCAGCGGCCGGCGGCCGAGAACGGCCGGCCGGCGACCGGATCGGGTGCCGTTCCGCTCGGCGCCGACGACGGCGGCTTCCGCTTCCGTGGGCGCCGCTTCCGCAGGCAGCGGAGAACGCGGTCCCGGCGCGATGGGGAGGGTCATGGCCTCACCGGCTTCCGGCGGCTCACCAGGTAGATGAAGACAGGGGCGCCGATCAGCGCGAGCATGATGCCGACCTGAAGCTCTCCGGGCCGGGCGACCAGACGGCCGAGGGTGTCGGCGAGAACCACCAGGGAGGCACCGAGGAGACCTGAGTAGACGAGGATCCAGCGGTAGTCGGGCCCGGTGAAGTACCGCGCGATGTGCGTGGCGACCAGCCCGGCGAAGCCGATCGGCCCGCAGACGGCGACCGCGGTGCCGGTCAGCACGGTGATGGCCACCATGCCGACCGCCCGGGTGAGTCCCACCCGGAGGCCCAGCGACCGGGCCACGTCCTCCCCCAGTGACAGGGCGTTCAGCCCGCCGGCGTTGGCGGCGGCCAGCACCAGACCCACCAGGATGAAGGGGAGCATCTGCACGACGAGGTCCAGCGGGCGGCCGGAGAGAGTGCCCACCGTCCAGAACCGGTAGACCTCCAGGGCCTGCCGGTCGATCAGTACGACGCCCGCGGTGAGTGCCGTGAAGAGAGCATGCGCGGCAGCACCCGCCAGTGCCAGGGTGACAGGAGTGGCGCCGCCCCGGGCGAGCCGCCCCACCATGTGGACCAGCAGGCTGGCCGCGGCGGCACCGAGGAACCCGAACCACACATAGCCGTACAGGCCGGAGACGCCCAGCAGGAAGACGGCGACGACCACACACATCCCGGCTCCCGCACTGATGCCCAGAACCACCGGATCGGCGATGGGGTTGCGGGTATGACCCTGCATCAGCGCGCCGGCCACCCCCAACGCGGCACCGGCCACGAGCCCGAGCCAGGTGCGCGGGAGGCGCAGATCCCGGACGATGATGTCCGCCTCCAGGCCCGTCGGACTCCACAGGCCGTGCCAGACCTGGCCCGGGGTGAGCGGCTTGGACCCCAGGGCGATGGAGAGCAGCACGGCCAGCGCCACCACCCCCAGCAGCACCAGAAGTCCGGCCCAGCGGCGTTGGCCGCCGGCTCCCGTCAGCCGCTGCCGCGCCGGTCGACCCTCCAGGGGGACCCGGAGCGCGGAGCGCGCTTCGATCACGATCTCCTCCACCCCACACAATGATCAACTTAGGTGAGCCTACCCTTGCATTGGCAGGTTTGGAAGGGGCGGCCTCATCCGACGCCGGAGGGAGGGGGTGTCCGGTCAACGACTCCAAGATCCCCAACTGCCGTGGCCCGTACGACTTCCCGGGAACGGCGGCTGATGGGCCCGGCGGTCTTCCCCCGGCCCGGGAAGTGCTCCAGGATTGTGCCCCTCGCACGACGCGCGTCCGGGGGCGTGGCGGGACAAGGCCCGGCACGCCCCGGTGTGGAAGGATCGCCGGCAGCGCGTCATACGAGGTCAGCGCCCGCGAGGCCGATGCCGACGCGTGCGTGAGCCCCTGGACTAGGAGATCCCGCCATGGACTTCGGACTCGTCCTCCAGACCGACCCGCCCGCCTCCGCCGTCGTCGGCCTGATGCGCCGCGCCGAACGCAACGGGTTCCGCTACGGCTGGACCTTCGACTCGGCGGTGCTCTGGCAGGAGCCGTTCGTCATCTACAGCCGCATCCTGGAACACACGGACCGCCTCACCGTGGGCCCGATGGTCACCAACCCGGGCACCCGCACCTGGGAGGTCACCGCCTCCACCTTCGCCACCCTCAACGACATGTACGGCAACCGCACGGTGTGCGGGATCGGACGCGGAGACTCCGCGATGCGGGTCGCGGGCCGCAGGCCCAACACGCTGGCCCGCCTCGGCGAGGCCATCGACGTCATCCGGGACCTCGCCGAGGGCCGGGAGGCCACGGTCGACGGGCAGCCGGTGCAGATCCCGTGGGTGAAGGACGGGCGGCTGCCGGTCTGGATGGCGGCGTACGGGCCCAAGGCCCTGGCGCTGGCCGGACAGAAGGCGGACGGCTTCATCCTCCAGCTCGCCGACCCCTTCCTCACCGAGTGGATGATCAAGGCGGTACGGGACGCGGCGGCCGAGGCCGGACGCGACCCGGACTCCGTCACCATCTGCGTCGCCGCCCCCGCCTACGTGGGCGACGACCTCGACCACGCCCGCGAGCAGTGCCGCTGGTTCGGCGGCATGGTCGGCAACCACGTGGCGGACCTGGTCGCCCGGTACGGAGAGCACTCCGGCCTGGTCCCCGAGGCGCTCACCGCGTACATCGCGGGGCGCTCCGGCTACGACTACAGCCACCACGGGCGCACCGGCAACCCGGACACCGCCTTCGTCCCCGACGAGATCGTCGACCGGTTCTGTCTGCTGGGACCCGCCGAGGCGCACATCGAGAAGCTGCGCCATCTGAAGGACCTGGGCGTCGACCAGTTCGCCGTCTACAACATGCACGACGCCCGCGAGAGGACCATCGACGCGTACGGTGCCGAGATCATCCCCGCCCTGACCGGCTGACGCCCGCCCCTGTACTCCTGTGACGCCGTCACACCGGCTTGACGCTACGCCCCAGCAGAGCCGTCACATCCACCGTCTCGTCCGCCGACGGAGTCTCGGCCGGCACCGGCCGGTCGAAGCCGGAGAAGCTCACCGTCCCCTTCTCGTCCGGTCCGTCCGCCGTGATCCGCACCGGGTAGGGCTCGCCCTCGGTGGCCACGTACACCGTCAGCCGCTCGTCGCCCTGGGTGCGGACCACCGGGATGACGGGAGCGCCGTTCACCTCGGTCTCCTCGCCCTTGGCCAGCGTGCCCCGGCCGGGGGCGTCGGCGTTGTCCTCGATCAGCTCGCGGAAGGTGTCGAGATCGCAGACCTCGGTCACCGTCAGCAGCCGGGGGTCGTCGGCCTTCGCCTTCATGTAGCGGCCGTCGAGGATCGCGTCGAAGGTGGAGCCGCCGATCGGTACATGGGTCTCCCAGAACGCCTTGTCCGGCTTCAGCCAGACGTCGTCGGCGCGCTTCACGATCTCCACGGAGCCGTCCTCGCCCGTGTCGACCCCGCCCACGCAGTTGCCCTCCCGGTCGAGCGTCAGGTCGATGCTCATCCGGTCGCCGCTGCCGCCGAGGCTTCCCCGCGCGCTCAGGTGCAGGGAGGAGACCCCGAGCAGGGCCTCGCGCGAGCGGTCCGCGATCTGCTCGGCGCTGAGCGAGGCGATGTCGTCGTCCGCCTGGGCGACCGCGCCGCCCGTCACGGTGAGGGCGATCGCCGCCGCCCCGGCGGCCGCCCGTGCGGCCCAACGGTGTCCGCTCACGTCGCCTCCTCCGTCAGGGCCGTACGGGCCTGTTCCGGGCCCGCGCTCCGGACCTGCCGTCCGTTCCTCCGAGCGTACGCCGGGGGAGTGGGCGGCGCCCGTACGCCTACGGAGGGTCACGGAGGGGCGGTCTGCCGGTCACGGAAAGCCGCGGAACCCGCCGCCGGTCACCCGCTTCACCGGAACGCTTGAGCGGCCCCGCACTCCTCGTTACCCTCCAGTAAGTACCTGTGGGCGGTGGCCGGGACGACCGGCCGGTCCCACGGCCACGAGGGAGGCGGCACGCCCATGTCCTCAGCGGAGCCCACCGAGCAGACCGGACCGGCCCTGCGGCCGCACCCCGGGCCCACCCCGCCCCCGGCGCCCATGCCCGGCCTGGAGGAGAGCGCGCGCTGGCTCGCGGACTCCACCACCACCTCCACCGAACTTGTCGCCGACGCCCTCGCCCGGATCGAGGCGAGCCGGACCACCCTCAACGCCTTCCGCCATCTGCGGGCCGAGGCCGCCCTCGCAGAGGCCGCCGACGCCGACCGCAGGCTGGCCGCGGGGGAGCGGCTGCCGCTCCTCGGCGTCCCGGTCGCCGTCAAGGACGACACCGACGTGGCGGGCCTGCCCACCCACTTCGGCTGCGACGGCGAACGGCCCCCGGCCACCACCGACAGCGAGGCCGTCCGCAGGCTGCGCGCCGCCGGGGCCATCGTCGTCGGCAAGACCAACTCCTGCGAACTGGGCCAGTGGCCGTTCACCGAAGGGCCCGCCTTCGGTGCCACCCGCAACCCCTGGAACACCGACCACACCCCCGGCGGCTCCTCCGGCGGATCGGCCGCCGCCGTCGCCGCCGGGCTCGTCCCCGCCGCCCTCGGCTCCGACGGCGCCGGGTCCGTCCGCATCCCCGCCGCCTGGACCCACCTCGTCGGCATCAAGCCCCAGCGCGGCCGGGTCTCCGTCCACCCGCACCACGACGCCTTCCAGGGCCTCACCGTCAACGGCCCCCTCGCCCGTACGGTCGCCGACGCCGCGCTCCTGCTGGACGCGGCCGCCGGAGCGCACCCCGACGACCTCCACCGCCCGCCCGCCGTCCGCGCCTCCGAGGCCGCCCGCCGCGACCCGGGCCGCCTCCGTATCGCCCTCGCCTGGCGGCCCCCGCTCACCCTCACCGGCACCGGACCGGACCCCGAGGTGCGCCGGGCCGTCGCCGCGCTCGCCGAGACCCTGGCCCGGCTCGGCCACCACGTGGAGGAGGCCCGCCCCCGGTACGGGCTGATCGGCCTCGCCTTCGTCCCCCGCGCCACCACCGGCATCGCCGAGTTCGCCGCCCGCCACCCCGAACCGGCCCTCCTCGACCCGCGCACCCGCAGCGCCCTGCGGACCGGGACGCGGCTCGGCGGCCGGGTGGTGCGGGCCGCCCGCGCCCGCGAGGTACGGCAGCACCGCCGGATCGGCGCCCTCTTCGACACGTACGACGTCCTCCTCACCCCGACGACCGCCGCACCCCCGCCCCGTATCGGCACCTTCGACCACCTCGGCGCGTGGCGCACCGACGTCACGATGGCGGCCGCCTGCCCCTACGCCTGGCCGTGGAACGTCCTCGGCTGGCCCGGCATCAGCGTCCCGGCCGGGCTCACCCGCTCCGGCCTCCCCGTCGGCGCCCAGCTCCTCGGCCCCTCCCGCGGCGAGGAACGGCTGATCGCGCTGGCCGCCCAGCTGGAGGACGACCTGCGCTGGTACGAGCACCGGCCCCCGGCCCCGTAACCCGGAGTGAAGTGACGCTCACCGGAACCCGTACGGACCGTGAAGCCGTGCGGGGGCCTTGTGGAGCCACGGGCGGCAACGAGATATCTTGATGTCAAGCAATGTTGCAGACGTGGAGCGGAGCACCCGGTGACTGACTCGACCATCATCTATACGCACACCGACGAGGCCCCTGCCCTGGCGACCTATTCCCTCCTGCCCGTGATCGAGGCCTACGCCTCGACCGCAGGCGTCACGGTGGAGCGCCGTGACATCTCCCTCGCGGGACGGATCATCGCCGGTTTCCCGGAGCACCTCAAGGCCGAGCAGCGTATCGATGACGCACTCGCCGAGCTCGGCGAGCTGGCCAGGACGCCCGGCGCGAACATCATCAAGCTGCCGAACATCTCGGCGTCCATCCCGCAGCTCAAGGCGGCCATCGCCGAACTCCAGGAGCAGGGCTACGCGCTCCCGGACTACCCGGACGACCCGCAGACCGACGCCGACAAGGACGTCCGCGCCCGTTACGACAAGGTCAAGGGCAGCGCCGTGAACCCGGTGCTGCGCGAGGGCAACTCCGACCGCCGCGCCCCCGCGTCCGTCAAGAACTACGCCAAGGCCCACCCGCACCGCATGGGCGCCTGGACGGCCGACTCGAAGACGAACGTCGCCACCATGGGCGTCGACGACTTCCGCTCCACCGAGAAGTCCGCGGTCATCGCCGAGGACGGCTCGCTCCGGATCGAGCTGCACGGCGACGACGGCACCACCACCGTGCTCCGCGAGTCCGTACCCGTACTCAAGGGCGAGGTCGTCGACGCGGCCGTCATGCGCGTCGCCGCGCTGCGCGAGTTCTTCACCGCGCAGGTCGCCCGCGCCAAGGCCGAGGGCGTGCTGTTCTCCGTGCACCTCAAGGCCACCATGATGAAGGTCTCCGACCCGATCATCTTCGGCCACGCGGTCCGCGCCTTCTTCCCGAACACCTTCGCCAAGTACGGCGACCAGCTCGCCGCCGCCGGTCTCACCCCCAACGACGGCCTGGGCGGCATCCTCAAGGGCCTGGACTCGCTGCCGGTGGGCGCCGAGATCCAGGCGTCCTTCGAGGCCGAGCTCGCCGAGGGCCCCGCCCTCGCGATGGTCGACTCCGACAAGGGCATCACCAACCTGCACGTCCCCAGCGACGTCATCGTCGACGCCTCCATGCCGGCCATGATCCGCACCTCGGGCCACATGTGGGGCCCGGACGGCAACGAGGCCGACACCATCGCCGTCCTCCCGGACAGCAGCTACGCCGGTGTCTACCAGGTCGTCATCGACGACTGCCGCGCCAACGGCGCCTTCGACCCCGCCACCATGGGCTCGGTGCCCAACGTCGGTCTGATGGCGCAGAAGGCCGAGGAGTACGGCAGCCACGACAAGACCTTCGAGATCCCCGCCACCGGCACCGTCCGCGTCGTCGACACGAACGGCGCTGTCGTGCTGGAGCAGGCCGTCGGCGCCGGTGACATCTTCCGGATGTGCCAGACCAAGGACGCCCCGATCCAGGACTGGGTCAAGCTCGCCGTCACCCGCGCCCGCGCCACCGGCAACCCGGCCGTCTTCTGGCTGGACGAGGGCCGCGCCCACGACGCCAACCTGATCGCCAAGGTCACCACGTACCTCGCCGACCACGACACCGACGGCCTGGACATCTCCGTCAAGACCCCGGAGGAGGCCACCGCCTTCTCCCTGGAGCGCATCCGCCGCGGCGAGGACACCATCTCCGTCACCGGCAACGTGCTCCGTGACTACCTCACCGACCTCTTCCCGATCCTGGAGCTCGGCACCAGCGCCAAGATGCTCTCCGTCGTCCCGCTGATGAACGGCGGCGGCCTCTTCGAGACCGGCGCGGGCGGCTCGGCCCCCAAGCACGTCCAGCAGCTCGTCAAGGAGAACTACCTGCGCTGGGACAGCCTGGGCGAGTTCCTGGCCCTCGCGGTCAGCTTCGAGCACCTGGCCACCACCACGGACAACGCGCGGGCCCAGGTCCTCGCCGACACCCTGGACCGGGCGACCGGCACGTTCCTCAACGAGGACAAGTCCCCGAGCCGCCGCCTCGGCGGCATCGACAACCGCGGCAGCCACTTCTACCTGGCCCTCTACTGGGCCCAGGAGCTGGCCCAGCAGACCGACGACACCAAGCTCGCCGAGGCGTTCGCGCCGCTCGCCAAGACGCTGGCCGAGCAGGAGGAGACCATCATCGCCGAGCTGATCGCGGTGCAGGGCTCCCCGGCCGAGATCGGCGGCTACTACCAGCCCGACCCGGCCAAGGCCGCCGCGATCATGCGCCCGTCCGCCACGTTCAACAAGGCGATCGCGAGCCTCGCCTGACCTGATGTGAGGGCGGGCACCCTCCCCCCGTCCACCGTTCCGCCCCGGCAGGCCCCGCGCCCGCCGGGGCGGTTCGCGTTCTGTCCGTACGCCGGTACACGCACCCACCGCAGGCGGATCCCTGGGTTTCACGTGATCGGGTGAACGACCAATCCGCCCGCCCCACGGCTCCGAATGACGACCGTGAGGATCACCCGGACAGCCCTGACCCGCGGAACGCTCGCCGCCCTGAGCGGACTGCTGGCGGGATTCGCCGCCCTGACCGTCGCCGAACTCGTCTCGGCCGCCGTCAGGCCCGAGTCGAGCCCCGTGACCGCGGTCGGCGGGGCCGCCATCGACCGGACCCCCGCCGGGGTGAAGGACTTCGCGATCCGGACCTTCGGCGAGAACGACAAGCTCGTCCTGCAACTCGGCATCGTCACCACTCTCGCCCTCTTCGCCCTCGCCGTCGGCGTGCTGGCGCTGCGCCACCGCCGTACGGG
Source organism: Streptomyces sp. NPDC059452 (assembly GCF_042750035.1). Classification (NCBI taxonomy): domain Bacteria; kingdom Bacillati; phylum Actinomycetota; class Actinomycetes; order Kitasatosporales; family Streptomycetaceae; genus Streptomyces; species Streptomyces sp. NPDC059452. The sequence goes on along the minus strand of NZ_JBHYVE010000034.1, from coordinate 21,056 downwards.
CTCCGCCGCCGTCCTGGCCTTCGGCGTGGTCGGCGCGGCCGCGGCCGTGAGCCGCCCGGACTCCACCGGGGCGGCCGACGGGCTCCCTTCGCTGGTCGGCGCGGTCGCCGGGGCGTTCCTCCTGTACGTCCTCGTCGGCAGGCTCACCCGCCCGCGCCGGATCGCGGGGGAGGAACAGACCCCGGGGAAGGAACAGGCCTCAGGGAAGGAACAGGCCTCGGGGAAGGAACAGGAGGCGCACGACGGGGGCGGCTGGGACCGGCGGGGCTTCCTGATCGCCGCCACCGCCGCTGCCGCCGCCTCCACAGTGGCGGGAGCGGTCGGCCGGGCCCTGAACGGCCGCAGTGCCCAGGACGCCGTAGCCTCCCGCAACGCCGCGACGCTCCCCGCCCCGGCCTCGCCCGCGCGGCCGATCCCGGCCGGGGCACAGCTGCGGGTACCCGGCCTCCCCCCGTTCACCACCCCCAACGACACGTTCTACCGGGTGGACACCGCCCTGGTGATCCCCAAGGTCGACGCCACCACCTGGCGGCTGCGCATCCACGGCAGGGGCGTACGCCGGGACCTGGAGCTCACCTATCAGGACCTGCTGGACCGCCCCCTGATCGAACGCGAGATCACCCTCTGCTGCGTCTCCAACGAGGTCGGCGGCCCCTATATCGGCCATGCCCGGTGGATCGGCGTACGCCTGGCCGATCTGCTCAAGGAGGCGGGCGTCAAGCCGCCGTCCCGGGGTGGAAAGGCGGACCAGATCATCGCCCGCTCGGTGGACGGCATGACGCTCGGCACCCCCGTCGAGGACGTCATGGACGGCCGGGACGCCATGCTCGCCGTCGGCATGAACGGCGAACCGCTCCCCTTCGTCCACGGATTCCCCGTCCGCATGCTCGTCCCGGGCCTGTACGGGTACGTCTCGGCCTGCAAGTGGATCGAGGACATCGAGCTCACCACCTTCGACGCCTACGACGCGTACTGGGTGAAGCGCAAGTGGGCCCGCAGGGCCCCCATCAAGACCCAGTCCCGGATCGACACCCCCAAGCCCTTCGGGCGGCCCGGGTCCGGCACGGTCATGGTCGCCGGAGTGGCCTGGGCCCAGCACCGGGGCATCGACAAGGTCGAGATCCGCGTCGACGACGGCCCGTGGCGCCCGGCCCAACTGGCCGAGCAGGACACCGTCGACACCTGGCGTCAGTGGTCCTACCCCTGGAAGGCCACCCCCGGCGGCCACACCCTCACCGTCCGCGCCACCGACGGCACGGGCGAGGTGCAGACCGAGAAGCGCACCAAGACCGTCCCGGACGGGGCCAGCGGCTGGCACTCGGTCGTGGTCACCGTCGACTGACCTCCCCCAACAGACCTATCCGTAGCACCACTTCATCCCGTTTCCTCCACCAACGATCCAGGAGAACCCCATGAACGCCCTTCGCCACCGCCGTGCGGCCGTCGCCGTCGTCGCCGCCGTGATGCTGCCCCTCACGCTGACCGCCTGCTCGGACTCCGGCTCGGACTCCGGCTCGGACCAGGCGTCCGACAGCTCCTCCGCCGCCGGGTCGACTCCCGAGGAGTCGAAGCCGGCCGCCGGTGACGACGCCACGACCGGTCAGCCCTTCGGCCCCGCCTGTGCCACCGTCCCCAAGGACGGGGCGGGCAGCTTCGACGGCATGGCCAAGGACCCGGTCGCCACCGCCGCCTCCAACAACCCGGAGCTCTCCACGCTGGTCACCGCCGTGCAGAAGGCCGGTCTCGTCGACACCCTCAACAGCGCGGAGAACATCACGGTGTTCGCGCCGACCAACGACGCCTTCGCCAAGATCCCGAAGGCCGATCTGGACGCGGTCCTCAACGACAAGGCCATGCTGACGAAGATCCTCACCTACCACGTCGTGGGCGAGAAGCTCACCCCGCAGCAGTTGGAGAGCGGCACCTTCGAGACGCTGGAGAAGAGCACGCTGACCACCGCGGGCTCCGGTGAGTCGTACAAGGTCAACGACACGGCCGACGTGGTCTGTGGCAACGTTCCGACCGCCAACGCCACCGTCTACATCATCGACACGGTGCTGATGCCCAAGTAACCGGTCACCCGGCCCCGTTGCGGCTCAGGCCCCCGCCCCGCCCCGCCCCGTCCCGGGTGCGGGCGGCGGGGTCATCGCCCACCGGATGGTCCGGGTCAGGGCCTTCCCCGCAGGGCGTACGCAGACCTCCTCGACCCCCGGCACCCGGGGCAGCCGCAGCGGCTCCCGGGCCCACGGCGGCAGCGCTGCCACGGCGTTGGCGGCGAGTACGGCGTACGGGGGACGGGCCGCCCAGGGCAGGGGCGGGCGCAGCAGGATGAAGCGGGCCGCGTCCAGGGCCTCCTGGGTGGCGCGCAGCTCCGGGCGGTAGGCGGCGATGCGTTCGGCGAGCTCCGCACGGTCGTGCGGCGGGTCGGGGACACCGAGGGCGTGGGCCACGGTCGCCATGTCGTCGATGTACCCGTCGCACCCGGCACCGTCCAACGGCCGTGCCCCGTACCGCTGATGGGCGCGGAGGAAGCTGTCCACCTCGGCGATGTGCACCCAGCACAGCAGGTGCGGATCGGCCGCGTGGTACGGCTCACCGGAGGGCGCGAACCCCCGCACCCGCTCGTGCACGGACCGTACGCGGTCCACCGCCTCCTGCGCGTGCTCGGCCGTCCCGAACGTGGTCACCGCCAGGAACGTGCTGGTCCGCTGGAGCCGCCCCCACGGGTCGCCCCGGAACCCCGAGTGGCCCGCGACGGCGGCCATCGCGAGGGGGTGCAGCGACTGGAGGAGCAGGGCGCGCAGCCCGCCGATGAACATGGACGCGTCCCCGTGCACCCGCCGCACCGGCCGGTCCGGGCCGAACCAGCGGGGGCCGGGGGTGCCGTGGATCCGGGCCCGGTTCTCCGGCCCCGAGGGACCCGCCACCCGGGCGAACAGGCCCCGGCCGAGCCGTTCCCGTATCCCGGAGCCTGGCTGTGCTCTGTCCATGCCTTCCAGTATGCGGGCCTGTGGGGAGCGGGCCCGTGGAGGAGGCCCTACGGCACCCGGGCCGTCCACTCCGGCGTGGCGAACTTCGTCCGTACGAGCTCCTCGGCGCGCGACAGCTCGGCGTCGGTCACGCTGCCCCTGGTCAGACCGTGGCGCTTGCGGAAGGAGTCGATCATCCGCTCGATCACGGCCTGCCGGGCCAGCCCGGTCTGCCGCCGCAGCGGATCCACGCGCTTCTTCGCCGACCGGGTGCCCTTGTCCGACATCTTCTCCTTGCCGATGCGCAGAACCTCCAGCATCTTGTCGGCGTCGATGTCGTACGCCATGGTCACGTGGTGCAGCACCGCCCCCGGGCCCCCGTCCGGCCCCACCACCCGCTTCTGCGCCGCCCCGGCGATCTTGCCGACCTCGGTGGCGATGTCGTTGAGCGGCTGGTACCAGGCCTTGATGCCCATGTCCGCGAGGGCTTCGAGAACCCAGTCGTCCAGATAGGCGTAGCTGTCGGCGAAGGAGAGCCCGGACACCAGCGCCTGCGGGACGGCCAGCGAGTACGTGATCGTGGAGCTGGGCTCCGCGAACATCGCGCCGCCGCCGGAGATCCGGCGTACGACGTTCACGCCGTGCCGCTCCACCCCCGCCGGGTCGACCTCGTTGCGCAGCGACTGGAAGCTGCCGATGATCACGGCGGGGGAGTCCCACTCCCAGACCCGCAGCGTCGGCGGCCGCAGCCCCGCCGCGACCTCGGCGGTGATCACCTCGTCCAGCGCCATGTGCAGCGCGGGCGACTGAGGGGCCTCGTGGATGAGCTGCCAGTCGTAGTCGCTCCACTCTGTGGCCTGCGCCAGCGCCCGGCGTACGGCGGTGGCGACGCCCTCCGCGCTCAGCCCCAGCATCACCGTGGAGCCGGGCAGCGCCGCCTCGATCCGGGCCGCGAGCCCGGCCGTGTCGGTGGTGGCCGGGGCGCCCTCCAGCGCCGCGTCGATCGCGAGGATCGCCTCGTCGGGTTCGAGGAAGAAGTCCCCGGCGACCCGGACGTTCCGCAGCGCCCCGCCCTCCACGTCCAGATCCACCACGACCAGCTTGCCGCCGGGAACCTTGTACTCACCGTGCACAGCGCCGCCTCCAGCTCCTGATGTCCGTTGCGAGGGCCCGGCTCGACGGACGGGCCGGACACAACCGGATACAACGCGCATCGCGGTGGGGATCATCCCCGGACTCCCGGTGGGGATCGTGCCTGGACTCCCGGTAGGACTCGTTCCCGGACGGCTCGTGCCCGCCGCCTCGGCTCCCTGTGATCAGCCGGGCAGGCTGCCGGTCCCGGGAACCGAACGGTCCGTCCCGGCCCTCCTCTTACGTATGGTCCCTTGGCTTGTCTTCGGTGCGTACTGCGTCGCAGTGGTAGGGGCGGGATGGACGGCGTGGCGGGTCCGGGCCGCCGTGGCGAACCCGCCCGTTCCCGAGCGTGAACTCGATGCCTACGAGCTGGGCTATCTGCGGGAGCGGGCAACCGGGGCGGTGGCGGCCAGTGTGGGCCGACTGCTCATGTGCGAGGAGCTCCAGGCCGGCGAGGGGGGCATCACCGTCAACGACATCATCATCAGGGGCGGTGCCATCGTTGCTCGCGAGCCGATCCCCGACAGGCTGCTGAAGCCGCTGGACCGTGCGGTCATGGCCGAGGCACGGGCGCACCGGCAGGCCCGTCGCGGGCGGTTGTACGCCGAGCCGCCGCAGTCGATCCGCTCGCTGGCCGGGACACGTTCTGTCCAGGCGGAGCTGGCACAGATCCGCGACGCACTGCACCGGGACGGCTTGCTCGACGGACCCCCCGCGCGGGCCCGGTTCCGGAGAGGGCTGCTCCCGCTCACCCTTCTGACGGGGGTAGGGATCGTCGCGGCGTTCACGGCCGGGCGCGGCAATCCGATCCCGCTGGTCCTCGCCACGACGGTCGCCGCGGTCATGGCCGTGTCGTTCACCCCGCCGTCGATCAGGACCTCGGGGCGGCTGGTCAGGGAGGCCGCCGAGCAGCATCCGGCGCGGAACACCGACGACGCCGACGCCTTCGCACGGAGCATCGCCCTGCACGGGACATCCGTGCTCCACCGCCGCTATCCGAAGCTCGTCCCGCCCCCACCGATCCGGCGGGCGCCCCGGAGCACCGGCTCGTCGGGGTCCGGCGGCGGTTCGTGGGGCGGCGGTGGCGACGACGGCGGCGGTGGCGGATGCGGTTCGGGCGGCGACTGACCGGCTGACCGGCTGACCAGCCGACCGACCGACTGACTGACTGACCGGCCGACTGTCCGACTGACAGGCCGACCGGCAGCCCGACTGACCGGACCGCCGTCAGCCGGCCTGGGGTGGGTGCGCGGGCACCGTGCGCTGGTCGGGACCGTTGTAGACGCCGAGCGGGCGGATCAGCACGTTGTGTTCCAGCTGCTCGCTGATGTGGGCCGTCCACCCGGTGATCCGGCTCATCACGAAGATCGGCGTGAAGGCCGCGATGTCGAACCCCATCAGGTGGTACGCGAGCCCGGCGGGGTAGTCCAGGTTGGGGTGGATGCCCTTGCGGCCGATCATGGCGTGGCGGAGCGCGGCGTGCAGCGTGGCCAGCCGGGTCACCTCCGGATCGCCCGCCCGCGCCACCAGCCGGTCGGTGGTCTCCTGCATGATCGGTACGCGGGAGTCGCCGTGCCGGTAGACCCGGTGGCCGAAGCCCATGATCTTCCGCTTGGCCGCCAGCGCCTCGTCCAGCCACTCCTCGGCCCGGTCCGGATCGCCGATCTCGTTGAGCATGTGCATCACGGCCTCGTTGGCCCCGCCGTGCAGCGGCCCCTTCAGCGCCCCGATCGCCGCCGTCACCGCGCTGTAGAGGTCGGAGAGGGTGGAGGTGACGACCCGGGCGGTGAACGTCGAGGCGTTGAAGCTGTGTTCGTCGTAGAGGATCAGCGAGACCTCGAAGCAGCGCACCACCTCGGGGTCCGGCACGCTCCCGAAGCACATGTGGAAGAAGTTCTCCGCGTAGCCGAGCGTCGGGTCCGGCGGGATCGGGGCGAGCCCGTGCCGCCTGCGGTGGTCGGCGGCGACCACGACCGGCAACCTGGCCAGCAGGGCAAGGGACTTGGCGTGGTGGGCGGCGGAGCTGCCGTCCTCCTCGGTGGGGTCCTCGGAGCCGAAGAAGCTCACCGCCGTCCGCAGCACGTCCATCGGGTGGCAGGTCTCGGGCAGCCGGGCCAGCAGCTCGGCGGTGGTGCGGTCCAGCGGCCGCAGCGCCCGCTCGCGCGCCTCGAACGAGCTCAGCTCGGCCGCGTCGGGCAGCTCGCCGTACCAGAGCAGGTACGCGACCTCCTCGAAGGAGCAGCGGGCGGCCAGGTCCTGGACCGGATAGCCCCGGTAGGTCAGGGAGTTGGTCTCCTGGATGACGGTGGAGATGGCGGTGGTGTCGACGGCGACCCCGGCGAGACCGCGGTGGATCTCGGGGGTGGTGGTGGCGGTGGGTGCGGGTGCGGACATGGTGAACCTCCGGGCATACGGAAGGGAGGGATGGCGTGCGGGGTGGGGTGCCGCCCGGCCGGGCCGGTGGCCGGCCGGGCGGCTCAGGGTTCTCCGGGCGGCGGCTCAGGCGCCCGGCGGCAGCGTGAAGTCGAAGACCGCCGAGTCGAACGTGCCGTACTCCTCGTAACCGAGCACTTCGTACAGCCGCGAGCGGGTCTGCATCCGGGGGAGCAGGGCCCGCTGGGTGCCGTCGGCCGCCAGCGTGCGCAGCCCGTCCTCCACCGCGCCCATGGCGAGGCGGAAGAAGGTCACCGGATACAGGGCGATGTTGTAGCCGAGGTTCTCCAACGTCGTCGTGTCCAGCAGCGGGCCCTTGCCGAACTCGGTCATATTGGCCAGCAGAGGTACGTCGACGGCGGCCCGGAACGCCTCGAACTCGCCCTCGTCCGCGAGCGCTTCGGGAAACACGGCATCGGCGCCCGCGTCCACGTACGCCTTCGCGCGGTCGATCGCCGCCGCCAGCCCCTCGGGGCCCCGGGCGTCCGTGCGGGCCATCAGCAGGAACTCCGGATCGCGGCGGGCGTCGACGGCGGCCCGCACCTTGCGGGCCATCTCCGCGCGCCCCACGAGCGTCTTGCCGTCCAGATGGCCGCACCGCTTGGGGTTGACCTGGTCCTCCAGATGCAGCCCCGCGAGCCCCGCGTCCTCCATCAACTGCACGGTGCGCGCCGCGTTCATGGGCTCCCCGAACCCGGTGTCCGCGTCGATCAGCGCGGGCAGATCCGTGACCCGCGCGATTTGCTGGGCCCGCGCGGCGATCTCGGTCGACGACGTCAACCCGAGGTCGGGGAGGGCCAGTTCGGCGGCCAGGACCGCCCCCGACAGATACACCGACTCGAACCCGGCCTCCTGGATCAGCCGCGCCGAGTACGGGTTGACCGCACCCGGCATCCGCAACAGCCGCCCGGAAGCGAGCTGTTCGCGGAACGCGCGGCGGCGATCGGCGGGGGTGGTGCGGGTGTGCAGCATCAGAACAGCCCCTTCGGGAGCCCCGCGTCGAAGGCGGCGACCGCCTCCGTGTCCACGACCGGGAACAGCGCGTCCAGCCCGTCCGCAGGCAGCTCCGCGAGCCCCTCGGCCGCCGCCAGGAAACGGTCCTGGTCCCCGGCGGCCACGACGCCCTCCGCCAGTGTGCGGAACTTCGCCACATACCCCGTACGGTCGAAGGGGCGGGCCCCCGCCGGGTGCGCGTCGGCCACCGCGAGCTCGTCCTCGATCACCGTGCCGTCCACCAGGGTCACCACCGCCCGCCCGCCGAAGGCCCGCCGCTCCGGGTCCGGGTCGTGGTAGCGCCGGGTCCACTCCGGGTCCTCCACCGTGGAGATCCGCTGCCACAGCTCGACCGTCCCCGGCCGCTGCGCCCGCTCGGGGGCGTAGGACCGCTCGTGGTGCCAGACCCCGTCCTCCAGCGCCACCGCGAAGATGTACGGCACCGAGTGGTCCAGCGTCTCCCGGCTCGCCTCCGGGTCGTACTTCTGCGGGTCTCCCGAACCGGAACCGATCACCTGGTGCGTGTGGTGGCTGGTGTGCAGCACGATCGACCGGATCTCCTCCGTCGGGCCCGTCCGCTCCCGCAGCCGCCGCGCCAGGTCGATGACCGCCTGCGCCTGGTACTCGGCGGAGTGCTCCTTCGTGTACGTGTCCAGGATCGCGCGCCGCGCCTCGCCCGGCTCAGGCAGCCCCACCGTGTACGCCGCGTCCGGGCCGTCCAGCATCCGCGCGAGGAACCCGTCCTCGCCCTCGTAGACCGGCGACGGCGACCCCTCGCCGCGCATCGCCCGGTCCACCGCCTCGATCGCCGCCTTGCCCGCGAACGCCGGGGCGAACGCCTTCCAGCTGGAGATCTCGCCCTTGCGGGACTGCCGGGTCGCCGTCGTCGTGTGCACCGCCTGCTGGACTGCCTGGTACGTGGTCGGCGTGTCCAGCCCCAGCAGCGCGCCGAGCCCGCACGCGGTGGCGGCGCTCAGGTGGGCCACATGGTCGATGCGGTGCTCGTGCAGGCAGATGGCCCGGACCAGCGCCACATGGATCTCGTACGCGGCGACGATCCCGCGCAGCAGCTCCGCGCCACTCCGCCCGGTGTGCTGGGCCACGGCGAGCAGCGGCGGGATGTTGTCCCCGGGGTGCGAATAGTCCGCGGCCAGGAACGTGTCGTGGAAGTCCAGCTCCCGTACGGCCGTGCCGTTCGCCCAGGCCGCCCACTCGGGGGAGACCCGTACACCGGGGGCCGCGCCGAAGACGGCCGCACCCGGGGCGGCGCGGTGGGCCAGCGCCTGGCTGCGGGCGACCGCGACCGGCCGGCGCAGCAGCGATGCCACGGCGACGGAGGCGTTGTCGACGACCCGGTTGACGGCCATCGCGGCCGCCTGCGGGTCGAGGCCGGGGGCGTCCTGGGTGCCGGTGGCGACGGCCGCCAGTTTCCAGGCGAGCTGCTCCTCACGGGGCAGCCGGTCGGCGCTGGGGTGGACGCGGACGTGGTGGTCGATCACGGGGCTCCTCGCGGACGTCGGTGGCGCGGTTCTCGGCTGTGCGGTTTCCCGCTGTGCGGTACGGGCTGCGCGGGTTCTCCGCTGTGCCGTACGAGAGGAGCCTTCCCCGCTCCGGCGCCCGATGCGACCGGTCCACTGTGCACAATCCGTACAGCCCTGAGCTGCGAATCTGCGAATGTTGCGAAAGATGCGGATGCTAGTTTCGCAGAAAGCCTCAGAGCGGAGGCAGGGGCGGGGGAGAGGAGTCGCGCGCCATGGGACGGCCTGCCGGACGCAAGATCTACGCCCATGCCAAGCTGCGGCGGCTGCGCCGCGAGCGCGGGATGAACCAGGTCGAGCTGGCCCGCTCGCTCGGCCTCTCCACCAGCTACCTCAACCAGATCGAGCACAGCCGCCGCCCGCTGACCGCCCCCGTGCTGCTGCGGATCGCCGAGGTCTTCGGTGTCGACCCGGAGTTCTTCTCCGAGGCCGACGAGGAACGCCTCGCCACCGACCTCCGCGCCGCCCTCGGCGACGAGGCGTGCGGGTCCCCGGTCCCGCTGGAGGAGGCCGCCGACGTGGCCCGGGACCACCCGGAGGTGGCGCGCGCCCTGGTCGCCCTGCACCACCGCTACCGGGACGCCGCCGAACGGGTCGTCGCGCTCGCCCCGGCGCAGGACGGCGAGTCCCTGCTGACGGCCGAACCCCACGACGAGGTAAGGGACTTCTTCTACGCCCACCACAACCACTTCGGCGCCCTCGACGCCGTCGCCGAACGCACCGCGACCGCCCTCGGCACCGGCTCGGCGGGCCGTACCGCCGACGCCCTCAAGGACCGCCTCGCCGCCCGCCACGGCATCACCGTCGTCACCACCGGCCCCGAACGGGCCGCCGACGCCCGCCGGTTCGACCCCGACAGCGGCCTCCTCCTGCTCTCGCCCTGGCTCAGCGAGGCCCAGCGCGCCTTCCAGCTCGCCACCCAACTCGCCCTGCTGGACCACGGATCGCTGCTCGACACCCTCGTCGCGGGCGGCGAACTCGCCTCCGAACAGGCGGCGGGGCTCGCCCGGATCGGCCTCGCCAACTACTTCGCCGGTGCGCTGCTCATGCCGTACACCGCCTTCCACCGCGCCGCCGAGGAGCTGCGGTACGACATCGAGCTGCTCCAGGCCCGCTTCGGCGTCGGCTTCGAGACCGTCTGCCACCGGCTGAGCACCCTCCAGCGGACCGGCGACCGGGGGGTGCCGTTCTCGTTCCTCCGCGTCGACCGGGCGGGCAACATCTCCAAGCGCCAGTCCGCCAGCGACTTCCACTTCTCCCGGCTCGGCGGCACCTGCCCGCTCTGGACGGTGTACGAGGCGTTCTCCGCGCCCGGCCGCATCCTCACCCAGGTCGCCGAAATGCCCGACGGCAAAAGGTACTTCTGGGTGGCCCGGACCGTGACGCGCGGCGGGTTCGGCCACCGGGCGCCCCGGGCCGACTTCGCCGTGGCCCTCGGCTGCGAACTCCGCCACGCCCACCGCCTGGTGTACGCCGAGGGCCTGGCCCTGGACGACCCCCGCTCGGCCACCCCCATCGGGCTGGGCTGCCGCATCTGCGAGCGGCAGGACTGCGCCCAGCGGGCCCGGCCCCCGGCCGGGGGCCGGCTGGCCGTCGACCCCGACCGGCGCACCCATGTGCCGTACCCGGTGGAGGCCGACGGCCGTTCCGAACCGCCCACGGAGATCAGCGGTGGATGAACTCCGCAGGCCGCTTCTCGGTGAACGCCTTCATGCCCTCCTTCTGGTCGGCCGTCGCGAACACCGCGTGGAACAGGCGGCGTTCGAAGCGGACGCCCTCGGCGAGGGTGGTCTCAAAGGCCCGGTTCACCGCCTCCTTCGCCATCATCGCGACGGGCGCCGACATACCGGCGATCGTGTCCGCGGCCTTGAGCGCCTCCGCCAGGAGATCCGCGTCCGGGACGATCCTGGACACCAGCCCGGCCCGTTCCGCCTCCTGGACGTCCATGTTCCGGCCGGTGAGACAGAGGTCCATCGCCTTGGCCTTGCCGACCGCCCGGGTCAGCCGCTGGGAGCCGCCGATGCCCGGGATCACCCCGAGCCGGATCTCCGGCTGCCCGAAGACGGCCGACTCCGAGGCGATCACCAGATCGCAGAGCATCGCCAACTCGCAGCCGCCACCCAGGGCGTAGCCCCGTACGGCGGCGATCGTGGGCGTACGGAGCTGGCCGAGCCGGTCCCAGGCGGTGAACCAGTCGCTGAGGTACATGTCCATGTAGCTCTGCGGCTGCATCTCCTTGATGTCCGCCCCCGCCGCGAATGCCTTCTCCCCGCTGCCGGTGATGACGATGCAGCCGATCTCCGGGTCGCGGTCCAGCGCCTCGGTGGCCTCGACCGTCTCCCGCATGACCTCCAGGCTCAGCGCGTTGAGCGCTTTGGGGCGGTTCAGGGTGAGCAGGGCGGTACGGCCCCGGCGCTCGACCAGGATGGTCCCGTACGGGCCCGGGGTGGACGCCTTGTCGCTGTGCTCGCTCATGCGGGGGTGCTGCCCTTCTGGGGTGCGGCGGTGGTGCTCGAAGAGGCGGCCCGGATGGCCTGGACGATGCCGGAGAAGTCCTGGTCCGCCCCGGCGCCTTCGGCGAAACGGGCGTACAACTCGGCTGCCCGCAGCCCCAGTTCGGCGTCGATGCCGCCCGCGCGCAGGGCGTTGGCGGCCAGTCCGAGGTCCTTCGCCATCAGGGGGGCGGCGAAGCCGGGGCGGTAGTCGCGGTTCGCCGGGCTCGTCGGGACCGGCCCGGGGACGGGGCAGTTGACGGTGAGCGCCCAGCACTGGCCGGAGGCCGCCGACGCCACGTCGTACAGCGCCTGGTCGGAGAGGCCGAGGCTCTGCGCGAGGACGAACGCCTCGCTGACGGCGATCATCGAGACGCCGAGGATCATGTTGTTGCAGATCTTGGCCGCCTGCCCGGCGCCGCCCGCACCGCAGTGCACGGCCTTCTTCCCCATCACGGAGAGCAGCGGCTCGGCCTCGGCGAACGCGGCCTCCTCGCCCCCGGCCATGAAGGTGAGCGTCCCCGCCTCGGCCCCCACCACCCCGCCGGACACCGGGGCGTCCAGCGAGCGGTGACCGGCCGCTGCCGCCGCCGCGTGGGCGGCCCGGGAGTCGGCCACGTCGATGGTGGAGCAGTCGACGAACAGGGTGCCGGGGCGGGCGGCTTCGAGCAGCCCCTCCGGCCCGTACAGGGAGAGGACATGGCGTCCGGCGGGCAGCATGGTGATCACCACATCGGCCACCGACGCGGCGTCGGCGGCGGACTTCGCCCGCTCGACCCCGCTCTCCACGGCGGTCGCCAGACAGCTCTCCACCAGATCGTGGCCGAGGACCCGGTGTCCGGCGCGAACGAGGTTGGCGGCCATCGGGCCGCCCATGTGGCCGAGGCCGATGAACGCGACGGTCGTGGTGGTGGTCACCAGGGCACCTCCTGCGGTGAGTCGGCTGCGGCGAGGGAGAGCCCCTCGTCGCCGGTCGGAGCGAAGTACCGGGCCACGTCCGCGTCCGTGACCTCCACGAGCGTGCCGGGCGACCACTGGGGCGTCCGGTCCTTGTCGATCACCTGGGCCCGGATGCCCTCCACCAGATCGGCGGAGGCCAGGGCCGCGTACGAGACGCGGTACTCCTGCTCCAGCACCCGTTCCAGCGGGCCGAGTTCGCGGGCCCGCCGCAGTGAGGCGAGGGTGACCTTCAGTGCGAGGGGCGAGCGGCCCAGGATCGTTTTCGCCGCCTCACCGGCCGCAGGGGCGTCCGAGGCGAGCAGCCGCTCCACGATCTCCTCGACCGTGTCGGCGCCGTAACAGTGGTCGATCCAGGCCCGGTTGGCCTCCAGGGTGCCGGGAGGCGCCTCCTGGACATGGCGCTGGAGGACCGGGGCGGGCGGTTCCGTCCGCAGCCCGGCGAGGAACGCGGGCAGCTCGTCCGCCGGTACGAAGTGGTCGGCGAGCCCGCACAGCAGCGCGTCCCGCGCCCCCACGACCGCGCCCGTCAGGGCGAGATGGGTGCCCAGCTCACCGGGGGCCAGCGCCAGCAGATAGGTACCGCCGACGTCCGGCACGAAGCCGATCCCGGTCTCCGGCATGGCCACCTTGGACCGTTCGGTGACGATCCGGACGCTGCCGTGCGCCGAGACGCCGACCCCGCCGCCCATCACGATGCCGTCCATGATGGCCACGTACGGCTTCGGATAGCGGGCGATCCGGGCGTTCAGCCGGTACTCGTCGCGCCAGAACGCGGCCGAGGCCCTGCCGCCCGCGCGGGCGTCCTCGTAGATGGACCGGATGTCCCCGCCCGCGCACAGGCCGCGCTCCCCGGCCCCGGTGATGACGACCGTCGTCACCTCCGGGTCGTGCTGCCACCGGTCCAGAGCCGCCGCGATCGTCTCCACCATCGCGTGGGTCAGGGCGTTGAGGGCCTTGGGCCGGTTCAGGGTCACCACCCCCGTACGCCCTTCGACGCGCACCCGTACGAGCTCCTCGGTCATCGCAGGGCTCCCGTCAGGCTCCGGGCCACAATGACGCGCATGATCTCGTTGGTCCCTTCCAGGATCTGGTGGACCCGCAGGTCCCGGACGATCTTCTCGATGCCGTACTCGGCCAGATAGCCGTAGCCGCCGTGCAGTTGGAGCGCCCGGTCGGCGACCGAGTAGCCGGTGTCGGTGGCGAAGCGCTTGGCCATCGCGCACAACTCCGGTGCCCCGCCCACCTTCCGGTCCAGCGCATCGGCGGCCTGCCGCACCAGCGCCCGGGCGGCGGCCAGCTCGGTCGCCATGTCGGCCAGCCGGAACTGGAGCGCCTGCGCGTCCAGCAGTCGCGAGCCGAACGCCTCCCGGTCCGCGAGATGGGCGAGCGAGCGGTCCAGCGCGCTCTGCGCACCGCCCAACGAGCAGGCCGCGATACCGAGTCGGCCGCCGTTGAGGCCGTTCATCGCGATCCGGAAGCCCTCGCCCTCCGCTCCCAGCAGCCGGTCGGCCGGGATGCGCACCCCGTCCAGCACGACCTGCCGGGTGGGCTGCGCGTTCCACCCCATCTTCTTCTCGTTGGCCCCGAACGAGAGCCCCGGGTCGTCCCGTTTGACGAGGAACGCGGAGATCCCGCCGGGCCCGTCCTCGCCGGTCCGGGCCAGCACGATGTAGAGGTGCGTGGAGCCCGCCCCGGAGATGAACTGCTTCGTCCCCGTCAGCACGTAGTGGTCGCCGTCGCGCACCGCGCGGGTGCGCAGCGCGGCGGCGTCGGAGCCCGCGCCCGGCTCGGTCAGGCAGTAACTGCCCAACTGCTCCATGGTGCAGAGCTCCGGCAGATACCGGCCGCGCTGGGCCTCGGTGCCGTACCGGTCGACCATCCAGGCCACCATGTTGTGGATCGAGAGGTAGCCCGCGACCGAGGGGCAGCCGGTGGCCAGGGCCTCGAAGACGAGGACCCCGTCGGAGCGGGATAGCCCGGAGCCGCCCAGATCCTCCCGTACGTACACACCTCCGAGGCCGAGCCCCGCCGCCTTGCGCAGGACGTCGACGGGGAAGTGCTTGTCCTGGTCCCAGGCCACGGCGTGCGGGGCCAGGTGCTCCTGGGCGAAGTCGAGTGTCGTCTCGACGACCGCGAGCTGGTCGTCGGTGAGCAGGGTGGTCATGGCGTTCACCCCATGGTCGGAATCGTGAAGCTCGCGCCGTCCCGGATCCCCGAGGCGGGCCAGCGCGAAGTGACGGTTTTGGTACGGGTGTAGAAGCGGATGGCGTCCGGCCCGTGCTGGTTCAGGTCCCCGAAACCGGACCGCTTCCAGCCGCCGAACGTGTGGTACGCCACCGGAACGGGGATCGGCACGTTGACGCCGACCATGCCCGTGTCGACCCGCCGGGTGAAGTCGCGGGCGGTGTCGCCGTCCCGGGTGAAGAGGGCGACGCCGTTGCCGTACGGGTGCTCCGAGGGCAGCCGCAGGGCCTCCTCGTAGTCCGCCGCACGCACCACGGAGACCACCGGCCCGAAGATCTCCTCCTGGTAGATCCGCATGGTGGGGGTGACCCGGTCGAAGAGCGAGGCGCCCGCGAAGAACCCCTCCTCGTGCCCCTCCAGGGTGAAGTCCCGCCCGTCCACGACCAGTTCGGCGCCCTCCTCCACCCCGAGGTCGACATAGCCGCGCACCCGGTCGACCGCGTCCCGGCCCACCAGCGGCCCGAAGTCGGCGTCCGGGTCGTCCGAGCGGCCGATCCGCAGCTCGGCGATCCGCTCGGTGAGCTTGGCCACCAGCGCGTCGGCGGTCTCCTCACCGACCGGGACGGCCACCGAGATCGCCATGCACCGCTCGCCCGCTGATCCGTAACCGGCGCCGATCAGCGCGTCCACGGCCTGGTCCAGATCGGCGTCCGGCATCACGATCATGTGGTTCTTGGCCCCGCCGAAACACTGCGCCCGCTTGCCGTGGGCGGCGGCCGTGGCGTAGATGTGCGCGGCGATCGGCGTCGAGCCGACGAAGCCGAGCGCCTTGACGCGGGGGTCCTCCAGCAGGGTGTCCACGGCCTCCTTGCCGCCGTTGACGACGTTCAGGACCCCCGGCGGAAGACCGGCCTCCAGGAAGAGTTCGGCCAGCCGCAGCGGCACCGACGGGTCCCGCTCGGACGGCTTCAGGATGAAGGCGTTACCGCAGGCCAGAGCGGGCGCGGCCTTCCAGAGCGGGATCATCGCCGGGAAGTTGAACGGGGTGATGCCCGCGACCACGCCGAGCGGCCGGCGCAGCGAGTGCACGTCGATCCCGGAGCCCGCGTTGTCGCTGAACTCACCCTTCAGCAGATGCGGGACACCCGCGGCGAACTCCACCACGTCCAGCCCGCGCGCGATGTCGCCGTGCGCGTCGGCGACGGTCTTGCCGTGCTCGGAGGAGAGCAGCCGGGCCAGGGCGTCCTTCTCCTTCTCGACCAGCTGGAGGAAGCGCAGCAGCACCCGGGCGCGGCGCTGCGGGTTCCACTCGCCCCATTCGAGCTGCGCCTCGGCCGCGTCGGCGATGGCCGCCTCGGTCTCGGACCGGCCGGCCAGCGGCACCCGGGCCTGGACCTGTCCGGTGTTGGGGTCGTAGACATCGCCGTACGTGCCCGAGGTGCCGGGCGTGTGCTTGCCGCCGATGAAGTGGGTGAGTTCGCGGACCATGGAAGCCTGCTCTCGTCGGTGAGATCGTCAGGAGAGATCCGGGGATGGCGCACGGCTGCCACCGGCCCACGCACCGGTCGGGTGCGCGGAGGCGCGGAAGGGCTGCCGCCGAGGGGGACGCGGAGGGCGGGGGCCGTCAGGGGGCGGGGGGAACCGCTCGCCGGAACGGGCCTGCGGGGCCGTGGGTGCGGACCGGTGCCATGCGTGTCTGCTCCATCCTCGTGGAAACACGGAACATCCCGCGGCCGGTATCCTGACTCCCGGATCAGCGCGCGCCCTCATGCCTTCCCGACGGCGCCTTCACCGTCGGTGGCGTGTCCTGCGAGGACGGACTCCCCGGTCACAGTGGCGGGACCGCGCCGGAATCGCACCGGCTTCCCTGACACCACGGGCCTTTGAGGTGCCCGGCTCCAGGCCGGTCACCCCTCTGCTCACGAACATATAGTTGGACGTCCTAGTAAGTCCACCCCGCCTCGCCCCGGGCGCGCTCGCCCGCCCCGCCCCCTGGCCCGATCGGGCGCCCGCCCCTGGCATGATCGGCCGACATGAGCGACGCGCCACCACCACGCCACATCCTCGTCATCGGCATGGGTGCCGGTGACCCCGACCATCTGACCCTCGCCGCGATCAAGGCCATGCGCAGGGCGCAGGTCTTCTTCGTACTCGGCAAGGGCCGGGAGAAGGACTCCCTGACCCGGCTGCGGCGGGACATCCTGGCCGAGCACCTCACCGGCCCCTACCGGGTCGTGGAGGCCGAGGACCCCTGGCGGGACCGCACCCAGGACGACCGCGGGCGCTACACGACGGCGGTGCACGACTGGCGCCACCGCCGCGCCGACATCTGCGAACGCCTGATCATCGAGGAGCTGGCGCCGGGGGAGTGCGGGGCGTTCCTGGTGTGGGGCGACCCGTCCCTGTACGACAGCACCCTCGCGATCCTGGAGGACATCCGGGACCGGGGGACGGTGGAATTCGGCCATGAGGTGATCCCCGGCATCAGCAGCGTCTCGGCGCTCGCCGCCCGCCACCGCACCTCCCTGAACCAGGTCGGCCGCCCCATCCACATCACCCCCGGCAGACGGCTCGCCGAGGGGTTCCCGGACGACGACGGCGACATCGTCGTGATGCTCGACGGCCACGAGACCTTCACCCATCTGACGGGCCGGGGCCTGTGGATCTACTGGGGCGCCTACATCGGCACCCCGGACGAACTCCTGGTCTCCGGACCGCTCGACGAGGTCGCCGGGCGGATCAGCCGGGTGCGCGCCGAGGCCCGCGAACGGCACGGCTGGATCATGGACACGTACCTGCTGCGCCAGGGCCCGGGGACGCCGGGCGGCGCGGGGGCCTGAGGGCGCCTACGCCTCAGGCGGCGCGGGCGGCGCTTGCGGCCTGCCCGGCCGGGCACCCCGGAGGCGCGGGCGGCGTCGGCCGCTGATGGGCCCCGGCCCGTGAGCGGGGGCCCGGACAAGGAGTGGCGGGCCGGGCGAGGCGCGGGCGGCCGCCGCACCTCGTCGTCGGACCCGGCCGGAGGTCAGCTCCGGGACTCGTGCGCCCTGATCACGCCGAGCCCGTGCCCGAGGCTCGGGCACTCGGCGGTGAGGTCGTTGCCCCGCACCAGATAGTTGTGCACGCGCCCATCGGTGGGCCGCTCGACGGCCCGGTACAGGGTGCCGTTCACGGTGATCGTCCAGTCGTCGCCGTCCTGGGCCCACCCGACTGTCTTCTTCATATGGCGCTTCCCTCATTCGTCGCCGCCGCGGGTCGGCGGCCGGGTATTGGCAAGAAGAACGGCCTGTGACGCTCTGTGGTTCCGGCTCGCCTACGCCATTCGGTTACATCTGGGTCACCATGCCCGCACGAACTGACCGCAAGTCAGCGAACCGGCGAAGAGGAGCGGAACCCGCGTCACCCGTTCGGAGGTCGTGTCTCATATCACCGTCCGAAGTGTGAACAACGGTGTGCGCCCGGCGGTCGCCCCCTTAGGGTGACCGGTGCAGCTGGTTCGCCCTGTCCGCCAGGCAGGGTGTCGTAAGAGGGAACCCGGTGGGAATCCGGGACTGCCCCGCAGCGGTGAGTGGGAACGACCGCCGTCATACGCACTGGGCCCGGCCGGGCCTGGGAAGCGACGGCCAGTAGGTGTCTGCCCCGGCAGGCGTGCCCGCGAGTCCGAAGACCTGCCCGTTGCCCGCACGCGACCGTTCGTGTGCGGAGTTCCCGGTGACCTCGTGGGCGGGTCGGCGTAACCGTCGGGTGGACGGACACGGTCAACGTGTCGGCTTTCCGCCCGATTCGTCACCCCTTCGCGTCCGCGTCCCGTCCCGGGATCAGCTGGATCCATGCTCGCGAAGGAGAGTCACGTGACAGCGAAGCCCGCAGCCGCGGCAGCACGGGCCACCGTGTACGGCTACCCCCGCCAGGGTCAGAACCGTGAACTGAAGAAGGCCATCGAGGGCTACTGGAAGGGCCGCGTGGACGCGGACACCCTCCGGCAGACCGCCGCCGAACTGCGCAGGGGAACCTGGCAGCAGCTCGCCGAGGCCGGAGTCCACGAAGTGCCGACCGGTGATTTCTCGTACTACGACCACGTTCTGGACACCAGTGTCATGGTCGGCGCTGTCCCCGAGCGGCACCGCGAGGCCGTCCGCACCGACGCCCTCGACGGCTACTTCGCCATGGCCCGCGGTACGCAGGACGTGGCCCCGCTCGAAATGACCAAGTGGTTCGACACCAACTACCACTACCTGGTGCCCGAGCTGGGCCCGGACACGGTGTTCACCGCCGACTCCGCCAAGCAGGTCGCCGAGTTGAAGGAGGCCCTCGCGCTCGGGCACACCCCGCGCCCGGTCCTCGTCGGACCCGTCACCTACCTCCTGCTCGCCAAGGCTGCGCCCGGGGTGGCCGCCGACTTCGAGCCGCTGACCCTGCTGGACCGGCTCCTGCCCGTGTACGCCGAGGTCCTTGCCGACCTCCGGGCCGCGGGCGCCGAGTGGGTGCAGCTGGACGAGCCCGCCCTCGTCCAGGACCGCACCCCGGCCGAGCTGAACGCCGCCGCCCGCGCCTACCGCGAGCTCGGCTCCCTCACCGACCGCTCCAAGCTGCTGGTCGCCTCCTATTTCGGACGGCTCGGCGAGGCCCTGCCGGTGCTGGCCAAGTCCCCGGTCGAGGGGCTCGCGCTGGACTTCACCGAGTCGGGCGCAGCCAACCTCGCCGACCTCGCGGCGGCGGGCGGACTGCCCGGCAAGCGGCTGGTCGCGGGCGTCGTCAACGGCCGCAACATCTGGATCAACGACTACGAGAAGTCGCTCGCCACCCTCGGCACCCTCCTCGGCCTCGCGGACCGGGTCGACGTCTCCGCCTCCAGCTCCCTGCTGCACGTCCCGCTGGACGCCCGGGCCGAGCGTGACATCGACCCGCAGATCGCCCGCTGGCTCGCCTTCGCCCAGCAGAAGATCCAGGAGATCGTCGTCCTGGCCCGCGGCCTGTCCGGCGGCACCGAGGCCATCGCCGCCGAACTCGCCGCCAACCGGGCCGACCTGGCCTCCCGTACCGACGCCGTCATCACCCGCGACCCGGCCGTCCGGGCCCGTACGGCGGCCATCACCGACGCCGACGGCCGCCGCTCCCAGCCGTACGCGGAGCGGACCGTCGCCCAGCGCACCCACCTCGGGCTGCCGCTGCTGCCGACCACCACGATCGGCTCGTTCCCCCAGACCACCGAACTCCGCACCGCCCGCGCCGATCTGCGCGCGGGCCGGATCGACGAGGACGGGTACGAGGAGCGGATCAAGGACGAGATCCGCGAGGTCCTCTCCTTCCAGGAGAAGGCCGGGCTGGACGTCCTGGTGCACGGCGAGCCCGAACGCAACGACATGGTGCAGTACTTCGCCGAGCAGCTCACCGGCTACCTCGCCACCCAGCACGGCTGGGTGCAGTCGTACGGCACCCGCTACGTCCGGCCGCCGGTCCTGGCCGGGGACATCTCGCGCCCCGAGCCGATGACGGTGCGGTGGACGACGTACGCGCAGTCGCTCACCGAGCGCCCCGTCAAGGGCATGCTCACCGGCCCGGTCACCATGCTCGCCTGGTCCTTCGTCCGCGACGACCAGCCGCTCGGCGAGACCGCCCGCCAGGTGGCACTCGCCCTGCGCGACGAGGTCGACGACCTGGAGGCGAGCGGCACTTCGGTGATCCAGGTCGACGAGCCCGCACTGCGTGAGACGCTGCCGCTGCGGGCCGACGAGCACGCCGCGTACCTGGAGTGGGCGACGGAGTCCTTCCGCCTCGCCACCTCCGGGGTGCGGCCGGACACCCAGATCCACACCCACATGTGCTACGCGGAGTTCGGCGACATCGTCCAGGCCATCGACGACCTCGACGCCGACGTCATCAGCCTGGAGGCGGCCCGCTCGCACATGCAGGTCGCCCGCGAACTGGCCGCCCACGGCTACCCCCGTGAGGCCGGACCCGGCGTCTACGACATCCACTCCCCGCGCATCCCGAGCACCGAAGAGGCAGCGGCCCTCCTCCGCAAGGGACTTGAGGCCATCCCGGCCGAGCGCCTGTGGGTGAACCCCGACTGCGGCCTGAAGACCCGGGGGTGGCCCGAGACCCGGGCCTCCCTGGAGAACCTGGTCGCCGCCGCGCGGGAGATCCGCGCGGAGCTGCCCACCGAAGCGGCGTGATCCGACCCGGTGCGGGAGCGGCCACCGCCGCTCCCGCACCGGGGCATACGTCCTGAGAACCGGCCTGGCCCCCCCACCCGGCGGGGGGGGGGCGGGTGGGGGGGGCGGGGGGAGGGGCCCGGGGGAACGGGGTGGGTTATTGCCCCACCGCGGGGGTAGTTTTTGCGAAACAACGAAAAC
>NZ_JBHYVE010000033.1:0-79786 GCF_042750035.1 Streptomyces sp. NPDC059452 | reverse complement strand
GGAATCGGGGACGCCCGGGACGACGCGGCGCTCGCGGCCGTCGGGGCGGACGCCCGGGTCAGGGGCCTGAGCGAGCGGGCGGCGCTGCCCGACGAGCTGGTCCGTACGGTGAGCGGCCTGGACGGCGTGGAGAGCGTGGCGCCGGTACGGATCGATTACAACGTGACCGTGCCGAACGCGACGGGCGACGGGGCGGGCGACATGGGCGAAGACGGGACGGGGAAGGGCAACGCCGCCGTCGCGGCCCTGGTGGGCGTCGCCCCCGCCTCGTACGCCCGGCTGGCCCGCGCGACCGGGCAGCCGGACTTCCCGGCCGACCTGCTGAAGGCCACCGGCCCCTCGGCCCCGCTGCCGAAGGACGCGGAACCCGATCCCGAACGCGTCCTGCCCGCCATCGCCTCCCCGGCGGTCGCGGCCCGGCTGGGCAAGGAGCCACGCGCGGTCAAGACGCTCTCCGGGCACTTCACGGTGCAGATCGTGGGGACCGTGTCGAGCGCCGCCTCGGTTTCCCACACCAGCTTCCTGATCGTCAACTCCGCCTCCCTCGAACACGGAGAGCCCACCACCCTCCTCCTCACCGGCACACCGGACCCCGGGAAGCTGCGGGCCGCGGTCGGCGAGAGCGGCAAGGAGTACGTCGTACAGCTGCGTTCCGAGGAGCGCGAGCGGTACGTGGACACCCCGATGCAGGCGGGGGCCGAGCGGATCTACCTCGCGGCCGTCGCGGCGGGCGCCGGATACGCGCTGCTGGCCATGGCGCTGTCGCTGTTCCAGACCGCGCCGGAGCGCAGGACGCTGCTGGCCCGGCTGCGCACGATGGGGCTCACCAGCGGGCAGGGCAGGCGGCTGCTGGCCTTCGAGGCCACCCCGCAGGCGCTGCTGGCCGCGGTGGGCGGCCTGTTCACCGGCTGGGCGACGATCGCCCTGCTCTCCCCCGGCGTCGACCTGGTCCCGCTGGCGCTCGCGGGCGTCGCCGGATCGGACACGAGCCCCGTGCCGCTCCGCACCGACCTCTGGTCGCTGGGGCTCCCGGCCGTGGGGGTCGTCACGCTCGCCGCCACGGTCGCGGGCGTCCAGGCGTGGTGGGCGAGCCGCCGCGGATCGATCACCGAACTCAGGGCAGGAGACTCCCGATGACCTCGTCCACCGAGACGGCAGGCACGGCCCGCGGGGCCGAAACGACGCTGGCGGAGCTGGAGCGGCGGGCAGCGGCCCGGCGGGACCGCCCCTCGTACGGGCACGACGCGCTGATCGCCTGCGACCGGGTGGTACGGATCTTCACCACGGACGGGGTGGAGGTGCAGGCCCTCCAGGGCCTCGATCTGCTGGTCACCGAGGGCGAGTTGATGGCTCTGGTGGGGGCGTCGGGCAGCGGCAAGTCGACGCTGATGAACATCCTGGCGGGCCTGGACGTGCCGACGGCCGGATCGGCGAAGGTCGCGGGGTGCGATCTGCTGTCGATGGGCCCGAAGGAGCGGCTGCGCTACCGCCGGGACGTGGTCGGGTTCGTCTGGCAGCAGACCGCCCGCAACCTGCTCCCGTACCTCACCGCGATCCAGAACGTCACCCTGCCCATGCAGTTGCGCGGCGGCGGCAGCAAGCGCGAACGGGCCGCCCGCGCCGAGTCGTTGCTCGCCATGCTGGACATCGCGGACTGCCGCGACCGGCGGCCCGAGCAGCTGTCCGGCGGGCAGCAGCAGCGGGTGGCCATCGCGGTGGCGCTCGCCAACTCCCCGTCCGTCCTGCTCGCCGACGAGCCGACCGGTGAGCTGGACTCGGCCACCGGGGAGCAGGTCTTCGCCGCGTTCCGGCGCGCCAACGAGGAGCTGGGCACCTCGATCGTGATCGTCACCCATGACCAGGCGGTGGCGAACGAGGTACGCCGTACGGTCGCGATCCGCGACGGCCGTACGTCCTCCGAGGTGCTGCGCCGCACGGAGGTGGACGAGGCGACGGGCCAGGAGTCGCAGGTGGCCCGGGAGTACGCGATGCTCGACCGGGCGGGGCGGCTCCAGTTGCCGGCGGACTACACGCAGGCGCTGGGCATGGAACACCGGGTGCTGCTGGAGCTGGAGCAGGACCACATCGGGGTGTGGCCGGACGCGCACGGGGCGGCGGAGAACGCCCAGGAGAAGAAGGCGGACGGGGAGCTAGAGAAGTAACCGCCGGTCCGGCACCGCAGCGCCCCACGGACCGACGGGCTCAACGCGCCGCGGGCGGTTCCGACGGCTCAGCCGCGCCCGACCGACAGGCTGAGCCACGCCCGACCGACAAGCTCAGCCGCGCCCGACCGAGAGGTTCAGCCCGCCGGGTCCGCCCAGGCCGCCGGCCGGGTCGCGGCGCAGGGCGACCGAGCCGAACGGGGTCCGCAGCCGCAGCCAGGCGCCCGAGGCGAACAGCGATACGGGGAAGGCGGGGTCGGCGCGCAGGAAGCCGAGGGACTGGGCGGCGTGGACCGCGCGCAGCGGCAGTTCGGTGGCGCCGACGGGCCGGGACCAGATCTCCCGGCCGATACGGTCGCGTTCGGCGCGGGTGCGCAGCTCTTCGGGCAGCGCCTCGTCCCGCGTACGGAACTCGGCGACGGCCGCGTCCAGGGCCGCACGCAGGGCCTCCGGCCGGGGCAGCCCGGCCTGTTCCCGCCAGGGCCCCCGGGGCGGCAGGACCCCGGTCCAGGGCGGCCCGGTGACGGGCGCGGGCAACGCACCGCACCGCCGCCCAACGGGGCCTTCCCCGGAAACATCGAGGGACTCCAGCAGCTCCCCCGCCGACACCGTGACGTCGAGCGTCTCGGGGCGGGCCAGGCGGGCCGTACGGACCGCGAGGACCTCGAAGGAGGGCGGGCGGCCGAACACGGCCAGTGCGTCGCCGCCGCCCGCCTGCAACCGGACCGCGGCGGCCCGGTCGTAGTGGAGCAGCCGGCCGAGGAAGGCGGCGAGATCCGCCGCCTCCCTCGGGTCGGCGAACAGCAGCGACTGCACAGGCACGGTCATGCCGCGGCGGGCTCCTCTGCCAGGTACTCCTGGAGGAAGAGCTTCTCCTCGGCGGAGATCCGCCGGGGCCTCTCGGCCTCCAGGTTGTACGGCACGACGACGGTCGAGGCCCGTACGTACACCTGCTCGGGGTCCTTGATCTCATAGGCGATCGTCAGCGACGCGGCGCCTATCTTCGTGACCCACGACTCGACGGTGACCGGCTCGTGCCGGTGCACCAGCGGCCGTACGTAGTCGATCTCGTGCCGGGCCACGACGGACCCGCCCGAGAACGACGGCGAGCCGTCCCCCGGCGCCAGCCGGAACATGAAGTCGATGCGCGCCTCCTCCAGATAGCGGAGGAAGACCACGTTGTTGACGTGGCCGAAGGCATCCATGTCCGACCAGCGCAGAGGGCAGCTGTAGATGTGACGAGCCAAGACGATCAGCCTCGCGTGAGCTTCTTGTACGTGGCGCGGTGCGGGCGGGCCGCGTCCGCACCCAGACGCTCCACCTTGTTCTTCTCGTACGACTCGAAGTTGCCCTCGAACCAGTACCACTTGGACTCACCCTCGTAGGCGAGGATGTGCGTGGCCACGCGGTCCAGGAACCAGCGGTCGTGGGAGATGACCACGGCCGCACCCGGGAACTCCAGCAGCGCGTTCTCCAGCGAGGACAGGGTCTCCACGTCGAGGTCGTTGGTGGGCTCGTCGAGGAGCAGCAGGTTGCCGCCCTCCTTGAGCGTCAGCGCCAGGTTGAGGCGGTTGCGCTCACCACCGGAGAGGACACCGGCCGGCTTCTGCTGGTCCGGGCCCTTGAAGCCGAACGCGGAGACATACGCCCGCGAGGGCATCTCGACCTGGCCGACGTTGATGTAGTCCAGCTCGTCCGAGACGACGGCCCAGAGGGTCTTCTTCGGGTCGATGTTGGCGCGGGACTGGTCGACGTAGGAGATCTTGACCGTGTCACCGATCTTGATCGAGCCGCTGTCCGGCGTCTCCAGGCCCTGGATCATCTTGAACAGCGTGGTCTTGCCCGCGCCGTTCGGACCGATGATGCCGACGATGCCGTTACGGGGCAGGGTGAAGGACAGGTCGTCGATGAGGACCTTGTCGCCGAAGGCCTTCGAGAGGTTCTCGACCTCGACGACGATGGAACCGAGGCGCGGGCCCGGCGGAATCTGGATCTCCTCGAAGTCCAGCTTGCGCATCTTGTCGGCCTCGGCCGCCATCTCCTCGTACCGGGCGAGACGGGCCTTGGACTTGGTCTGACGCCCCTTGGCGTTCGACCGCACCCACTCCAGCTCTTCCTTGAGCCGCTTCTGCCGCTTCTCGTCCTTGCGGCCCTCGACCTTGAGGCGGGTGGCCTTCTTGTCGAGGTACGTGGAGTAGTTGCCCTCGTAGGGGATCGCGCGGCCGCGGTCGAGCTCAAGGATCCACTCGGCGACGTTGTTCAGGAAGTACCGGTCGTGGGTGACGGCGACGACGGCACCCGAGTACTTCGAGAGGTGCTGCTCCAGCCAGTTCACCGACTCGGCGTCGAGGTGGTTGGTGGGCTCGTCGAGGAGGAGCAGGTCCGGGGCCTCGATGAGGAGCTTGCAGAGCGCCACCCGGCGCTTCTCGCCACCGGAGAGGTTGGTGACCGGCCAGTCGCCGGGCGGGCAGCCCAGGGCGTCCATGGCCTGCTCCAGCTGGGCGTCCAGGTCCCACGCGTTGGCGTGGTCCAGGTCCTCCTGGAGCTTGCCCATCTCCTCCATCAGCGCGTCGGAGTAGTCGGTCGCCATCAGCTCGGCGACCTCGTTGAAGCGCTTGAGCTTGCCCATGATCTCGGCAGCGCCGTCCTGGACGTTCTCCAGGACCGTCTTCTCCTCGTCCAGCTTCGGCTCCTGCATGAGGATGCCGACACTGAACCCCGGCGACAGGAACGCATCGCCGTTGGACGGCTGCTCCAGGCCCGCCATGATCTTCAGCACCGTGGACTTACCGGCGCCGTTGGGCCCCACGACACCAATCTTGGCACCGGGCAGGAAGTTCAAGGTGACGTCGTCAAGGATCACCTTGTCGCCGTGCGCCTTGCGCGTCTTGCGCATGGTGTAGATGTACTCAGCCAAGAGAAACCGTCCGGCAGCAATAGAGGTGTGGGCAGATACACCCCATCTTGCCTGACGTCCATCCCTGGGTGGTAACCCGTATGGCCAACCACCCCTGACCAGCGGCGGAACCCTCTTGCTTAGGCTCTTCACCCGTCGCTGACCGTCGTCATCTGTCGTCGTTGGTCAACGCTTACCGGCCCACAACCGGCCCAGAGCCAGCCTCCGATCCACCTGCTGAGCTGGCCATTCTAAGGGCCTCAGCCTTCCCGTGGGCCTACGTCTTCCGCTCTCGGACGGCCCGGCCGTGGGCTACGGCTTGTCGCTTGTCGCTTGTCTTGTCGCTTGTCGTGGTGCAGGTCAGACGGGGCCTGGTGGCCGCTGGGCAGGGAAGGCTGGTTGCGGGCAACAAGACAAGCGACAAGCTGAGGGGCCGCTGCCGGTAGCGGCCCCTGCGGCGCTGTGGGGGAGGGATAGAGCGAGCGGCAAGCCGCGCAATCTCTTGGCAGCTCGCTCCGCGAGCGCGCGCACCCCGCTGGCCGACCGGAGCGGCGTGGCGCGGTGTGGGTCCGAGGATGAAGAGACCACCCCGGGCCGGGGGCCGTGGTCTCTTCCGTCAGGCGCGGGGGGGGCACTGCCTCTGAAGAGCCTTCCAAGGGGGGAGGCGGGGCGGGGGTGCTGAGAGCTCCCGGCGCCCTCCTGCGTGGCCTCTTGGAAGGCTCGTCAGGCAGGTGTGCGCGCTGGGGAGGCGATTGGGGAGGCAGCGCGGAGGTGGGGAGTTCTCCCCAACCGCCTCCCCAGCGTGCTTCCCCGGGGCTGACCTGCACAGATCGGCTTTTGGGGAGGCCGGGGAGACGGGGGAGGTGCCCCTCTGGGACCCCTGGGGAAGCGGTCTTCCGGGGGTGGGTGTGCCTCCCTCCCCATCTCGCGCGGCAACCGGAAGAGCGGTTCCGGTTGCCTCTCCCTTTAACCCATCCTAGAGATTTGGTGTAAGACAGCGTCCGCAGCGTCCGCAAGGGGTCGGGAAGGGCGTCTGACCTGCGGGAACAGTGCGGACGCTAAACAAACTGTTGAGCGTCCGCTAGCGTCCGCAGCGTCCGCAATCCCCGCTCCTCTTAAGAGCATCACCGCAGGTCAAGACGGCTCTTAAGGTGGAGAGGTACGGACGCTGACCTCTGCTCCGGCGCGCGGTTCTCTCCGACCGTGGGGATTCCGTTTCCCGCTCACAAGCAAGAGGAGCACCCCCGTCGGAGCGGCCCGGGGTGCTCCTCTTGCTGGCACAGCCACCACCTTCTTGTAGCACTACAAAGACCTCCCCTCTTTTCCTAAGCAAGGGAGGTCTGCGTCACCGCGTCACCCTGGCGGGGCGAAAGGGGCTTTGAGCTGCGGAAAAGGGGGGTGACGCAGAGCTTGAATCCCGCGTCACCTGCGTCACCTGCGTCACCCTGAAACCACAGGTCAGGCAGGTCGGATGACGCAGGTGACGCGGTGACGCAGAAGTCCGGCCCTCAGACAGGTTCCACACCGCCGGGCCTGCACCGCTTCATGCTGCCCCGAGTTGGCCGGCGGGGGCTCGCTCGCTCTTCTCCTGTCAGGGTCCACCACGTCGCCACACCGCAGGTCATGGGCTCAGATTTGTGCCGGGGCTGGTTGCGTGGCGGTTCAGTACCGCCATGGGGTGAACGCGGGTTAAGAAGGAAGAGCTGAAAGGACCGCCCACCAGACGGACGACATCGGCCCACCAGACCCGGTTGGCTCCACCGCCTGGGCGGCCCGCAGGTTGGACGCCCAAGGCTAAGCCCTCCAGCCCAGCGCCTCCAGCGCTCAACGAACTTACAAGAACTGCTCGGTTTGCCCACAGAACGTCACTACAGGCTGCATACTGATTTCCAACCAGATAGCAGGGGGCGGATCATGAGCGATGGCATTGTTGGAGAGTTTCACCTCGACGGGCTGGAAGACCAGCCGGAAGCAGAAGATCTAGCGGGCGATGTCACCGCCGCAATCAAAGAGATCGAAGGTCACGGTTTCAAATTTTACGAGAAGAATGGAGATTCACTTAACTTCATCAAAGCGGCTAATCAAGAACCTTTTCATAATGTCACTGACCTCTGCAACGTATCGGAAATTGCGAACTCGCTGAAGGCTGGAATTCTGGAAGATGAAGACCTTTCGGCCGTCTTCGACAGCGTGAGCGATACTTTCGAGTTTGCCGTCCGATCCGACCGGCGCCCTGCTTCCCGTTACCGCTGGAGTGCACCAGAAAAGGGGTGTGATCACGAATTCGAGGAAAGCGAGGAAGGGTACTCTTTTCATCTGACCGGCGAGAACTCGGAAGCCTGCATTGAACTTTCCCCAGGGACTCCGCTCGCGGGATTTCTGTACAGCATCCACGTGACTGGTCGAATTAGGCGCCGCCGCGCTCATACCGTAAAAGTGTACAGAAATAGCCGTGAGGGGAAGAATCTAACATTCGAAGAGGCTCGCGACCTTGTCGACCGCCTACTGTTTGAGTTGGATGCCGCGCATGGCATTCACATCACTACGATCCCCCGAGTCCGACGCTTGATTAGAATTCCGGCCTCAAGGACGCCCAGTCCACCTGCGGTCAGATTTCCTAAGGTCAGTGTTCCGCGAGAGGTGTCCGCCCTCTTCTCGTTCGCTGGCGAGGCCGCTGATAACCCTCCGTTTATGTTCCTCGCCTATTATCAGGCGCTGGAGTACTACCTCCCTCACGCTGCGAGTCGAGGAGGATTGAAGGCAATCCGGCGCGAACTTAGGGCTTTGAGTTTTGATGACAAGAGTGACGCCTCGGTGCTTCGCGTCCTAAATTCCATTGAGCGCAATAAGAATGCTAACGAAGAGGATCAGCTTAAGACCCTGGTTTCCGAATGCGTCAGGGGTGACGTGTTGCATGCATTTGTGTCGTCAGATGAAAACTTGAGGCACTTCTCCAAAGGGGGTGCCGAGTTGAGAATTCCATTCATCAACTTGAAATCGACAAGTGAGTCGCTGGCTGTGCAGGTTGCCAGGCGTATCTACGCGCTACGAAATCGAATTGTCCACGCCAAGGATAATCCCAGGTATGCCGAATCGTCAGTCCTTCTGCCTCGCAGCAAAGAGGCAGGTCTCCTCGGTAAGGACATTCAGCTTGCCCGACTCCTTGCCATCGAAGCGGTTATTGATAATCAAGGATAGTTGGCAGGGAAGTCGTTTTTCTTGTCTGTCGAACTTCGCCATGGAACGAATCATCGGATTAGGAATGCGAGGTGTAGGGTCGGGGGAGGTTGTCGAACGGGGCAACCGCGTGGGGGGGGGCTTATCTCTAGGTGTCCCGCCTGCGGGCCAGGCGGAGAAACCAACCGGTTCTGGTGCGCCGAAGTCGTCTGCACCACCTCATGACGCGGCCCTGCGTCACCGATGACGCACCCCCGGCCCTCTGCGTCACCCTGAAACTACAGGTCGGGTGGGTCGGGTGACGCGGTGACGCAGAACTCCGGCCCTCGGACAGGTCCCCGTTCCGCCGGGCCCGCACCGCACCGCGGCACGGCGCCGAGTCGGCCGGCGGGGTGCGCGCGCTCGCGTAGCGAGCTGCCAGGGGATTGTGCGGCTTGCCGCTCGCTCTATCTCCCCCGAAAGGTGCCACGGGAGGCGCGGAACCCCTGCTAGACCTAGCAGCACCCCGTGCTAGGTCTAGCAGGGGCGCTAGCACCCCAAAGTGCTTCTCACCTGCGAACTAGCACCTAGCAGCCGGATTTCATTCCTGCCGTTTCGAGTGCTCTCAGCACACACTCAGGGGCGCCGTCGTAGACGATGTGTGGCTCATCAACCTGCGGCGGAACGAACCTGGTCCGGTACCGAGCCAGGTCACTTTCGGAGAAGAAGATCGAGTTTGGGTCATCCTCATGCCGTGCGTTCCGCTCGCTTACCCGCGCCCACAGTTCTTCGTGGCTCGCTTCCATGTAAACGAGTATCGATCGACCGCCAGCGTCCGCAGCGACCGTACGCCAGCGAGTACGGTCCTCCGGCGTCCAGAAGCCGTGATCAACAACGACGTTATGCCCTGCGCGAAGCTGTTCACCGAGTTCTACGGCGATCTTCTCCAGCACGGGGCGTTCCAGCTTCGGGAAGATGCCCCGAGGAAAGTCGACTCCGTATACGCCGTGGCGGCGGAACATCTCTTCGTCAGGGCACAGCCGGACGAAGCCCCGGGCCGTAAGGGCACGCGACAGCGTCGTTTTCCCCGACCCGGGAAGTCCCGCCATCAGGACACAGAACGGCCCCTCGCCCGAAGCTGCCATCACTGCCCCACCTCCGACTCTGTAAGCCAGGTCCGGCCGGGCCCGCCGAGGTCCACTCCGTACTCAACTACCTGGCCGGTGCTGTCGATGAACTTCGCGGTCATGACGACCACGGGCTTTACCGGCAGGTGCGCAGGGTCCAGCTCCAGGAGCTTGGCGTCTGCGGGTTCCAGCAGGCGAGCTGAGGCGCTGTCGATCCGGCGCGTGATCGGCTGGCCGGTCGCCTGGGCGATGAGCTGCAAGGACGTGCCCCCAGTGAGACGAGCACTCTCGGCCAGTTGCGGCACAAGCTCCCCGTACTTGGCGGGAATCCACGATGTCGAGTGCGCCACGATGCCCCGGCGGTCCCGGTACACACGGCGTCGCCGGATCACGTCTGACCCCGGCGTGATGTCCAGGGCTGCGGCCACGTCGGCTGGCGCCGAGACTACCGACGCCTCGTGCGAGTCGGACCGCTCACCCGCCCCCCAGCTCGAACCGCTGCGGTGGCCACGGTCCTGCCGTTGAGAACCTGAGGACATGGGCGTGGGCCGGTCGATCACCTCGGTGCCGATGCCGTGAATACCCCGTACGAGCCCTTCGCCGCGAAGCTGCCGCAACGCCTTCTCTGCTGTGGCGGTGCTGACGCCCCACTCCTGCGCCAAGGCCTTGATGCTGGGTAGAAGTTCGCCCGGACGAAGCTGCCCTGACGTGATCAGTTCCGAGTAGTGGGCGGCAATCCGCGCGTACGGTGCCCGGTGCCCGGCCTGCTCCGGCATTTCGTCAGCTCCTCATCCTCGTTTGGTGCGTTCCCTAGCGTACCGCTTGACACCCTAGGGTGCCCTAGGGAACCTTAGGGATGTGCCCGCCGGTCGCTCAGATCGGAAGGCGCAGCAGCGCTGCATGCTGGTGCTGAGAGGAAGAAAGCCCTGGCCAGAAGGCCAGGGCTCTCGCAGGGGGCGGCTCCCTACCGCCAAGCAGAACGCCGCTCCCCTAACCCGTGAAGGGGTAGTTCCATGATGCCTGTCATTGAGGCGGATCGCGTAACCGCCGGGCAGTTGGCGAGCAACATTGAGGTGTTCGGGGGGCCGGAGCCGGGGGATTCGACGGTTCGGGTTGCGGTGCGGGTGTCGGCGCATTTGTCGTTCGCGGATCTGCTGGGTCTGCTGACGTTCGAGGGTGAGCTGACCTGGGGTGAGCTGGGTGATGACGCGGTGGTGCGGGAGTCGCTTCAGTACGCGGTGCTGAACACGACCCTGGACACGATGGAGTCCTACAGCCGTCGGGCGATGGCGGCTCTGCGGGGCGAGCCGAAGCCGGGCGACGCGGGCGACCCGAACATCGTGCGGTTCGTGCGTGCTGTCGCTGTGGCGGTGACCCGGGCGTTCGGTGTGGCGGAGCCCGAGGGGTCCCGCAGGCTCTGCGGTGGCCCGGTGGGGCAGGTTCTGGAAGCGCTCAGCATGGCTGATTGCGAGACCTGGTAATGACGACCATCGCAACCACCGTGCGCCCCGAGCAGCCGTATCAGCTCCGGTCGGCGGATACCCCGTTGGGTCAGGCCCGGGTGGCCCGGGGCTGGTCTCAGGAGAAGACGGTCCGCGCGCTGATCCTGCTGGCCCGCTCGTGGGGCTGGCAGGTGGCTTCCGAGCCGTCGCTGAAGGTGCAGCTCTCGTGCTGGGAGCACGGCCGCAGGCGGCCCAACGAGTCCTACCGGCTGCTGCTGTGCACGGTCTACCGGGCTACCGCCGGGGAGCTGGGGTTCGACCGGCTGTCGGGGGAGGCGTCGGTGAAGACGCTCCGGGAGCGGATCAGCGACCTGGAACGCCTGGTGGAGTCCCTGACCCTCACCACGGCCAGTGCCGGGGAGGTGTCGGCATGAGCACGGCTCTGGATGCCCTGTACGGGCAGGTGACGCCCCCGGCCGCTCCGGTGTTCTGCCTGGCCGAACACGACCGGCGGCGGGGCGGGGAGGACTTCCCCACGGTCCCCGTCGGGGGCCTGGAACTCGACATGAACGAGACGGCCGCCGCCCTGTTCGAGCTGCTGGCCGACGAAGGCGCCCACCCAGTGCCGTCCACGGACGCCCTGTACGCCACCCTGAAGACCGCTGTCGCGGCCCTCGGACCGGCAGGGATCGCGGAAGCCTCCGGGGTGTTCGCGGGACTGCCGGAGGACGAGTTCCCCGAGGTGGCGGCCTGCCGCCGCTTCGCCTACCGGCTGGTGGTCTCCTTCTGGTACGAGGGGGCCCGCTCCCGCTCGATGAGCCTGGGCGAAGCGGGGGTGGCCCTGTACCTGTCGTCCCTGCACCGCTACCGCCAGGCCGAGTTCCACCAGCTCCCACGTCGGTCCCTGATGGTCTCCCGCGCCCTGCACGAGGGGATGACGGCCGTGCCGACCGAGACGCTGATCCGGCTGGGTGCGTTCATGGCGGCCGAACTCGGCGGCCCGGCGACCGACCGGCAGCGCGATGCGGAGTGGCTGTACAAGCAGGCGCTGCCGGACTACCACCGCCGCCGCTTCTGCTTCGACCTCCTGCGCGCCGTCAGCCCCAAGGCACAGCCACTGCCGCTGATCGTCCGCCCCGACACCGGCGGACACCTCATCGGCCTGACCCCGCCGGCGGGCCCGGACGGGATGCGGCTGCGCTCCATGCGGGCGGAGTGGTGACCATGAGCCACCGCCACCTCAACGCCCCCCGACGCCGACAGCGCAAACGCCAGCTCG
This sequence comes from Streptomyces sp. NPDC059452, assembly GCF_042750035.1. Classification (NCBI taxonomy): domain Bacteria; kingdom Bacillati; phylum Actinomycetota; class Actinomycetes; order Kitasatosporales; family Streptomycetaceae; genus Streptomyces; species Streptomyces sp. NPDC059452. The sequence continues at coordinate 67,724 of NZ_JBHYVE010000033.1, read as the reverse complement.
CCGCCCGCGACGGCGCCCGCTGCGCCTACTGCCGCCGCTCGTTCGCCGGTCTCCGCGAGGCGACCCTCGATCACGTCGTGCCCGTGTCGTTGCTGCGGACGTGGTCGGCCGGGGCGCTCGTGCTCGCCTGCCGACCCTGCAACCAGACCAAGGCCGACCGGCTCCCGCTGTCGATGGCGCTGCTGATCGTCTGGACGTACGGCTCCGACGTGCGTGACGAGTCGCGTCACGCCCCCCGTCACACCGACCCGACTGGCCCGGAGTTCATGCCCGACCGATCGGTGTTCATGGCCGACTCGATCGTGTTCACGGACCCCGGCGAGTCGGGCCGACCGGCCTCGATCGCGTTCGGTCCGGGGGAGGTCGACTGGCTGTTGCTGGCCCGGCTTGTTCACGCCCGGGTGGTCGGTGAACGGTCTACCCCTGACCAGACAAAACGTCACGTACCGGATCGCCGTGCGGTGCGGGTAGGCAGGCTCGCCCACCTCCGCCGTACTGCCCGGCTGAACACCTGTGAACCTGCGACCGATCGAGGGGTGGGCGCGTGAACACCGACCTGAACCACGTGAACGGCCACCCCCGACCGGCCCCGACGGTCGGCCCCGAGACCCCGACCGATCGACCGCCCGTGAACACCGATCGGCCCGGCATGAACGCCGACCGGTCGGGCGGGAAGTCGGGGGGCGACGGGGGCAAGAAGCCGTCGGCCGCTAGCCGTCTGGTGGCCTTGGCGCGGGAGCGGTACCGGTTCGTGATGTCGACCGATGCCCGCCCCTATGCGGTGGCGATCGACGGCCCGAACCTCGCGCTCCCGCTGCGGGGCAAGACCGGGGTGCGGCAGCGGCTGGCCCGCCTGTACGCCGACACCTTCGAGGGGGAGGTGGCCTCCCAGTCGGCGCTGGCCGACGCCATGACGGTGCTAGAGGGCCTGGCGGAGGACGACGACCCGGTGCCGGTGCATCTGCGGGTCGGCTCCACCCCGGACGGGCGGATCGTGGTGGACCTCGGTGCGGCCGACGGGCGGGCGGTCGTCGTCGCCCCGAACCACTGGGAGGTGGTGGACCGCTCCCCGGTGCTCTTCCGCCGCTCCGGGGCCATGGCACCCATGCCCGAACCCGCCAGGGCCCCGGGCGGCCTGGACCGTTTCCACGCCCTGCTGAACATGGACCGGCCCGCGTTCCGGCACCTGGTGGCGTGGATGGCGGCGGCCTGGCTCCCGGACATTCCCCACCCCATCCTCACCTGCAAGGGCGAACAGGGCACGGGCAAGTCGATGACCGCGCAGATGGCCATCAACCTGGTGGACCCGTCCCCGGCCGCCCGCCGGAGCCAGCCACGGGACGAGAAGGCGTGGTCCCGGCAGGCGTTCACGTCGTGGGCGCTGTGCCTGGACAACATCAGCACCATCCCCCGCTGGCTGTCCGACACCCTGTGCAAGGCCGTCACCGGTGACGGAGTGGTCGACCGGGCCCTGTTCACCGACGACGACGTGGTCGTCCTCTCCTACCGGCGCGTGCTCGCCATGACCACCATCGACGCCGGAGCTCTCGCCGGAGACCTGGCCGAACGCGTCCTCATGGTCGAACTCCAGCTCATCGACGGCACCCGGCGCCGCTCGGAGGAAGAACTCCACACCGAGTTCGAGGCCGCACGCCCCGCGGTACTGGCCGCGCTGCTGGATCTGCTGGCCGGGGTCCTGGCGGTGCTGCCGTCGGTGCGTCTGGACTCCATGCCCCGCATGGCCGACTTCGCCCGCGTCCTCGCGGCCGTGGACCAGGTCACCGGATGGCAGACGCTGCCCGACTACCTGGCCGCGTCCTCCAACGTCGCCAGCGACGCCCTGGAAGGCGACCCGTTCGGCTCCGCCGTGGCCACCCTGGTGGAACAGGCCGGGACCTGGACCGGGACCGCCGCCCAACTCCTCGAACAAGTCCAACCACCTTACGGGGCAAAGCCGTTGGACTGGCCCAAGGACGCAACCCGGGCCTCCGGAAGAGTCAAGCGCCTCGCCCCGCTCCTGCGGTCCGTCGGGATCACCGTGGACGACACGCAACGTAGCCGGGACCGGACCCGCCACAAGCTCATCGTCCTCACCCGAACCGACCCCGACGATGTGCCAGCGTCCGCACCCTCCGAACCCGACCCGGCGGGTCTCTGGCCGGAGGAACCACCGCCGGAGCCTGAGGCTTACCGGCCTGACCTCTACTGACGCGACCGGAACCCTTCCGGGCCGGGCCCCCACCACCGGGGCCCGGACGCGCCACCACTGCGGACGCTAAAGCCGTCCAGCGTCCGCAGCGTCCGCTCTAGCGTCCCCACCCCTCACCCCAACTGACCTGCACAAACGCAGGGGTGCGGACGCTGGAACGCTGCGGACGCTGATTTGCACCATATCTCTAGGACGGCACCACCACACCACCCTCCACGCACCGCCAACGGATACGAGGAGTCACCATCACCATGCCGCCCGACCCCCGAAACGACCCCCGCACCGTTCTGCGGGCCGGTCTCCCCGACCGCTACCTCACCCCCGAAGACCTGGTCACCATGTTCAACCTGCCGAGCGTCGAGACCGTCTACGCCTGGCGCCGCAAGCAGATCGGCCCGCCCGGCTTCCGCGTCGGCCGCTACCTCCGCTACGACCCCGCCGCTGTCCAGGCCTGGATCGAGCACCAGGCCACCACCGACGCAGCCTGACACCCATCTGACGCCCGACACCGTCAACGGGCGCGTGACACCCAAACCCCTAGGCGGGAGCGGGTGTCACACCCCCTGACACCCCGACCTGACACCTCCTGACACCCCGGGGGTAGAGCCCACCCCCACTACCCCGTGGGGCACAGGCACCCCCGCCCCACGGTCGCCGCACAGCCCGCCGGGAGCCCTCGCGAGTAGCGGGGGCCCTTTACCCCGGTAAAGGGCCCGGTAGAGGCCCCCGACCTGCGAGGTAAGGCCGGTAAAGGGGGCGTCGGCCCCCTGCCGCACCCCGGGAATCCAGGGAGGCGGGCAGGGAGCCGCCAGGGAGGCAGGGAGAACTCCCTCACCGCCTCCCTCACCCCAACTCCCCAACCCCACCTGCACAAACACCCTTCCAGGGAGGCAGGGAGGCGCCCCCAGCAACACCCCCGAGACCCCCTCAGGAAGACACCCGAGACCCCCTGTCTCAGCCTCCCTGAGCCCCTCAGCGGGGGCGCTAGACCTAGCACCCCGCGCCGCTAGGTCTAGCACCCCCGCTAGCACCCCGAACCCCCGCCGACCAGGCCCCTAGCACCTAGCGGGCCCGGCCCAGCGCACCCCGAAACCGGCCCCACGGGGCACCACCGGCTACTGCCGCGCCCTGCTATCGAGAAGGGAGTCAGCCCTCACCATGGCTGGCTACGTTCAAGACCGTTGGTTCAAGGAAGAGAAGACCCCGGAGGGCAAGACTGTCCGCGTCAAGACCAACCGCCACGGCCTCGGTATGCGTTACCGGGCTCGCTACTTCGGCCCGGATGGCAGCGAGAAGTCCGAGAGCTTCCCGGACCGCCAGAAGGGGCGGGCCGACAAGTGGCTGTCGCGTATCGAAGCCGACATGGACACGGGCAACTATGTCGACCCGAAAGCCGGGCTGATCACTTTCGGGGAGTACGCCGAAAAGTACCTGGGCGGGTTGACCGGTGACCAGGTCAGCCAGGAGGTCGTGCGCAGGCGTATTCGGCTCCATGCGGTGCCCTATCTGCGGACGCGTCCGATGGGGTCGTTCAAGCCTGAGCACGTGCGCGCGTGGCTGAACAAGCTTCAGTTGGCAGTGCCGAACGGCACGTACCGCCGTGCCATTTACGACTCGGTGTCGGCACTGTTCAACGCTGCGGTGGACGACAAGGTACTGACGGCGAACCCGTGTCATGCCCAGTCGGTCAAGGCCCCGGTGCCCGAAGACCGGCTGATCGTGCCCTGGCCCGAAGAGCGAGTGGTGGCCGTTCGTGCGGGGCTGCCCCGACGTTACGAGGCCACCGTGGACGCTGGCGGGGGCTGCGGGCTGCGGGCTGCGGCAGGGTGAGGTGTTCGGGCTGGCCGAGGACAACGTCGACTTCGCCACGGGGTGGGTGCACGTCCGCCAGCAAATCAAGCGCGTAGGCGGGGCCCTGGTCTTCGCGCCGCCCAAGCGCGGCAAGCTCCGTGACGCGCCGCTCAGCCCCGTGGTGGGGGCAGGCTTGCAGGAACACATGGAGCTGTTCCCGCCCGTGCCCGTCACGCTGCCCTGGAAGACCCCGGACGGCCCGTTGGTGACGTTGAAGCTGGTGTTCACCAGCGGTGTGGGCAAGGCGATCTGGCGAAGCTACTTCGATGACTTCGTGTGGAAGCCCGCTCTCGCCCATGCGGGCGTCATCCCGCCCAGGGTGCCGGGGCAGCGGCGCTATGCCGCCGCCCCGGACGACGGGATGCACGCGCTACGGCACTTCTACGCCTCGGTGGTTCTGGAGGCCGGGGGGAGCATCAAGGCCCTGAGCGTCTACCTTGGGCATTCGGACCCGGGTTTCACGCTGAGGATCTACACCCATCTCCTGCCAAGCAGCGAGGAGAAAGCGCGGGCGGCCGTGTCGTCAGTGTTCCAGCGCATCCACCCGTTGGAGCTCCCGGAAGCGGCCTGAGGGACCGCTACCGGCCCACAACCGGCCCACGGCCTCGAACCGGCCCCTGCCCGGCGGTCCCACCGCTGGTCAGGGGCCCTTTTGTACTCAGGGACCGCAAGACACACCCCATCTTGCCTGACGTCCATCCCCGGACGGAAACCCGTCCGGGGATCGGTCGGCGCACGCCCGTCACGGACGCGCACCGGCCGTCACTCACCGTGCTGCTGGGCCGCTTCCTTGCGGCGCATGACGAACAGGGCGCCGCCGCCGATGACGAGGAAGCCGATCGCGAGGGCCGCGATCATCGGGGTGGTGCTGGAGCCGCCGGTCGCGGCGAGGTCTCCCTCCAGGCCGGAGGTGGTGGTGCCGGTCGAGGCGGGAACGGACTGTTGGGCGCTACGGGTGCCGAGCCCGGCCTCGTCGGCCTGCGGGGTCTCCTCGGCGGCGGTGACCACGCTGCCGCTGGTGGCGCAGTCCAGCACCCCGGTGAAGTTCTTCCGGAGGCCGCCGGGGCCGGTGATGGTGAAGTCGTACGCCTGGTCCTCGGCGACCGGGATCGTCACCGTCCTGGTGGCTCCGGCGGCGACGGTGTGCTCGTAGCCGCCGAGCTCGAAGGTGAAGGGCTCGTCGCCCTGGTTGGCCGCGGTGATGTCCACGCCGCCCGCCGCGCAGTTCTTCCGGGCGGTGAGCGCCGGGGCGGGGCCCGTCTCGGCCCAGGTGGCGGTGGCCCGCGCGGAGACCGTGGACTCGCTGGAACCGGCCAGGATCTGGGTCTGGGTGCGGGTGGTGCCGGCGAAGGCCCGGCCGACCGGTACGGAGGTGGTGGTCTGGACGGTCAGCGAGGCGGAGCCGTCGGCGCTGCCCTCCGGCACGTCGAAGTAGAGCCGGGCGCCGTCGGCGGCGGAGGTGACCGGCTTCCCCTTCTCGTCCGTCACCATGATGCCGCTCGCCGCCGCGTCCACCGGGGGTGCCACGGAGACCTGGTCCGCGTCCGTACGGACGGTCACCGGGCCCAGCCGGTCCCCCGCCCGGCCGGAGACCGCCGCGGGCTCCAGGGTCAGGGAGGCACGGGGCTCGGCGATGTTGCGCGCGCGCTTCTGGAGCCAGTCGGCGAGCTTCTCCGCCTGCTTGTCCGACGCGGTGACATCCGCGTCGTCCGAGTAGCGCCAGATGGCGACCTGGGTGCCCGCGGCGGCCGTCCGCTCGGTGAGCGGCCCGGTGCCCGCCGCCTTCGCGAGCGCGGCGAGGTCGTCGACCTGGGGGTAGGAGTGCTGGAGGATCCAGCCGATCTTCCCGGCGTTCCGGTTGGCGCCGAGCGAGGTCTCGGCCCAGGGGGTCTCCAGGTACTTCGCCTGGTCCTGGGTGGGGTTGTGGAGGTCGATGCAGTACGTCTTGAGCTTGCCGCCGCCGTCGACGGTCATCTCGAAGAGCCCGGCGGGCAGCTCCTGCGTCCGGTCGGGGGCGCCGTTCTCCCCGGGCATGCGGAGCACGGCGGTGTCGAAGGTCTTCAGCCCGTCGAGCACCGCGGCGGCCCCGCCCTGGTGCCGGCCCGGCTCGTCGGCGACCGCCGTGCCCGTCCCCGCGAGGGTGGCCGCCGCCGTGACGAGACCGGAGAGCAGCAGCGCGGTGACGGGCCGGAGAGCGGCACGCACGCGTCTGTTCAGCCCGGTTCCGGTCAGGCCGGTCCCGGTATGCCCAGCTCCGGTATGCCCAGCTCCGGTCCGCCCGGCACCGTTCAGCCCGGCACCGTTCAGCCCCGCTCCGGTCCGTCCCGGTCCGTCGGCCTCCCCTGTGCGCGACGCTTCCCCGGTCATCCCGGTCATCCCGGTGGTCGCGGATCTGTCGCGTCGGGCGGGCACCGCCTGGGCGTCGGACGGCGAAGCGGACACTGAAGACGCAGAAAACACAGAATTCCCCTCCGGGCGAGACCCTCGCGCGTGGTGCGCGTGTGGGGAATGCCCCGCCAGCAGACTCAAGTGACCCATGAGCTCTGGGAATCCTAAGGACCGGGCGAACCACAGTCCCCCGTACTGCCCTCGGTCAACCATTCCGAATCGGAATCGTTATCGCCGGACCACCCTTCCTACCAGCCCTTTCAGGACACCCCCACCTTTTCCCGCACGGCCGGGCGCAGGTCCGCACCCCCTCCCGGGCCGTGGTCCGGGCGCCCACCCGGCACGCCGTCCGACCCCCCGTCAGGCCCGTTGCGCGACGGTGCCGTCACCACCGGTTCGGTCCGGACCACCCGACGGAACGCGGCGGTCCCCCGGCTCAGATCGTGGCCGACCGCGACCGCCTCGACGTCCACGAACGTCCTTCGCCCGCCGTCCCGTTCCTCCTCGCGCACCTTCAACCGGCCGTGCACGACGAGAGGTTCCCCGATGGCCACCGAACCGGCCAGATTGGCTGCCAGCGCCCGCCAGGCCCAGACCGTGTAGAAGCTGGTGGGCCCGTCCGTCCAGAGCTGCGTCTCGCGGTCCCGGCGGCGCGGGGTCACGGCGAAGCGGAAGCGCGCCATTCCTCCCGTGGCCGTCTCGCGGAACTCCACCGCCGTAGCGGCGTTTCCCACCAGCGTCACCATGGTCTCGTTCATATTCCGCCCCCGCTTTCCGTCGTTCGCCCTGTCCTGCGTCCTGCGTCCTGCCATGTCATGCGTCGTGCGTCCTGCACTGACTTCAGGGTGGACTGCGGAAGCGGATCCCGCCGGGGCCTGTGGACTACTGGCCGGTTGTGGAAAACTCCGTCACCGCCACGTACCGCTCGCGCACCTCCCGGTAGCGCGCGAGTTCGGCCGAGACCGGGTCCAGGACCCTGGCCCGGCCGCACCCGGCCGCCGCCTCGCGCAGCCGGCGTTCGGCGTCCTGCCCGTAGCGCCGGGCGGGCCCGCGGATCGCCGCCGCGCAGGACCACTCCACCAGCGGCCCGCCGACGACTCCGGCCAGCATGATCAGGGCGGGGGTGACGAGGCCCGGCTCCAGGACGCCCACGATCTGGCCGAGCAGCCACAGGCCGCCGAAGACCTGGAGCAGCGTCATGGAGACCTGGGCCAGTACGGCGGCGGGCCACCACTTCGGTCGGGGCGGCTTGGCCGGACGCCCGCCGAGCGCCACCCCGCCCGGAGCTGTGCCCGAAGCCGCGCCCGACGTCTTGGACGAAGACCTGCCCGAACCCTTCGAGCCGCCCGTCGTGCCCCCCGCCCCCGCCTTCGCCGCCAGCTCGTCCAGCGCCTCCGGCAGCCCCTTCGCCCCGGTGAACGCCGCCTCGCGCACCGCCTGTGCCCAGGGTGCGGGCAGCCCGTCGGCCGCGTCGTCCGCCACGATCCGGACCGCCTGCTCCACCCGCTGCCGGGCCGTCAGCTCCTCCTCCGGCGGGGCGAGCGCCTGGCCCATCCGGTCCAGGCTGCCCGGCAGCCCCCGGGACTCGTACCAGCGCCACAGCCGCAGCCACGGCGTCCCGCAGGCGCGCCCCGCGTTCCGGCGCCACTCCCGCTCGGCGGCCTGCCCCGCGGCGGCCGCCCCGACCGCCTCGGCCAGCCGGTCGGTGAACTCCTCCCGGGCCCGCTCCCCCAGTCCCGGCCGCCCCTCCGCCACGTACACGGGCCGCAGCCGCGCCGCCGCCGCGTCCACATCGGCGGAGAGCCGGCGGGTGGCCGCCGTACGGTCCTGGACGAACCGGCCGACCATCTCCCGCAGTTCGGGCACCCCGTCGCCGGTCAGCGCGGACAGGGACATGACGGTGGCGCCGGGCTCGCCGTGCTCGCCGAGCGCCATGCCGTCCTCGTCCAGAAGACGGCGCAGATCGTCGAGGACCAGGTCGGCCGCCTCGCCGGGCAGCCGGTCGATCTGGTTGAGGACGACGAAGGTGACCTCCGCGTGCCCGGCCAGCGGGCGCAGGTAGCGCTCGTGGAGGGCGGCGTCGGCGTACTTCTCCGGGTCGACCACCCAGATCACCGCGTCGACCAGCGCCAGCACCCGGTCCACCTGGTCCCGGTGGGCGGTCGCGGCGGAGTCGTGGTCGGGCAGGTCGACCAGGACGAGCCCCTGGAACGCCTCGTCGAAGGCGGCGGGCCCCGGGTGCGGCCTGCGGCGGAGGCGGCCGGGAATCGCGAGGCGGTCCAGCAGCCCGGCGGCCCCGTCGGTCCAGCTGCACGCGATGGGCTGGGAGGTGGTGGGGCGGCGCAGCCCGGTGTCGGAGATCGGGGCCCCGGCCAGGGCGTTGAACAGGGTCGACTTGCCGCTCCCGGTGGCCCCCGCGATGGCGACGACCGTGTGCCGCGAGGAGAGCCGCTGCCGGGCCGCCGCCTCGTCCAGCACGCGTCCCGCCTCGGCGAGGGTGTCCCGGTCGAGCCGGGCGCGGGAGAGGCCGATGAGCTCGCGCAGGGCGTCGAGCCGGGTCGGCAGGGGGCCACCGGAGGGGCCGTACGCGTCGACCTGGGGCCCTACGTCGTCCTCGTCCGCCGGGTCGTCCCTGTCCGGACCCGAACCCGAACCCGCGTCCGTACGGGAGTCAGCACCGCGCGAACCGGCCGTCGTACGGGCATCCACCGCGGCCGCCCGCCGCGCGATGAGCCCGTCGTCCCAGCGCCCGCCGTCCGCCCCCTCCTTCTCCCGCCCCCCGGCCGACTCCGCCGTACCGTTGCCCGGGTCCTCGTCCGTGACGGCAGTCATCGCTGCCACCTCTCCTTCTGCAGTACGGAAAGCGCGGCGATCAGTTCGGCCTGCGGTTCGGGGGCGACGTCGAGCGCGTCGAGCGGGGCGAGGCGGCGGTCGCGTTCGCCGCCGAGGACCTGGTCCAGATAGGTCGTCAGCAGTTCGCCGCCCTTGTCACGCAGGCGCAGCGCGCCCTGGGCGCCGATGCGTTCGGCGAGCTGCTCCCCCGCTGTACGGGCCCGCCGCCCGCCGAGCAGGGCCGCCGCGAGCAGGGCGGCGACGGTCTCGGGGTCGGGCGCCACGCTGCGTTCGAGCTGCCGCACCTCCTCCTCGGCCAGCTCCTCCAGGACCCGCCGCCACCGCCGTACGGCCACGGCGATCCGGCCCTCCACGTCCTCGGCGGGCCCCCACCCTCCGGCCTCCCGGACGGCGCCCTCGAACCGGAACACCCCGGCGGCGGGCTCGCGGCTCCACTTCGTACGGATCTGCTCGTCGGCGGCGGACACGGAGCAGAGGAGGAGGGCGATCAGGCTGTCCACCAGGGCGTCGAGGAGTTCGCCGGGCACGCTGTAGAGGGGGTAGCCGCGCCACCGGGTGCGCGCGTCCCCGGAGAGGACCGCCCCGCTCCGGAGCCTGCGCCGAATCCGGTCGGCCTCCTTGCCGTACGCGTCCTCGACCACTCCGGTGAGCCGTACGGACGCCGCGTACTGCTTGGCGACGGCCGAGGCCAGCTCGGGCATCCGTACGTTGAGCGATTCGATGAGCCCGGACGCGGTACGCCCCACCGCCTGCTGCCGGGCGGCGGGGTCCTGGGCCCGGTGGGTGAGCCAGGCGCGGAGGGGAGCGACGGCGGTGGTGGGGAGCAGCCCGCTGCCGCCGCCCGCCGACTCGGGGAGCTCGGGGATGGTGAACCGGGGTACGTCCCCGAGTCCGGCGCGGGTCAGGAGCGCCGCGTACTGCCGGGAGACCTCGGCGATCACCTGGTGGGGCACCCGGTCCAGGACGGTGACGAGGGCCGCGTCGTACTCCTTCGCGGTACGCAGCAGATGCCAGGGCACCGCGTCGGCGTACCGGGAGGCGGTGGTGACCATGACCCAGACGTCGGCGGCGCAGATGAGTTCGGCGGCCAGGACCCGGTTGCGTACGACGAGGGAGTCGATGTCGGGGGCGTCGAGGATCGCGAGCCCCCGGGGGAGGCTGACGGCGGTCTCCACCCGCAGCACGTTCCCCTCGTCGTCCGCGCCCGCGCCGAGGTCGTCGAGCCCGTCCGGGTCCCGGGCCTGACCCGGCGGCAGCCAGATGCGGGTGAGCTGCGGCAGCACCCGTACGCCGGCGAACCAGTGGTGGTCGTCGGGGTGGCAGACCAGCACCGGGGTGCGGGTGGTGGGCCGCAGCACCCCGGCCTCGCTGACCCGGCACCCCACGAGCGAGTTGACCAGCGTGGACTTCCCGGCTCCGGTGGACCCGCCGATCACGGCGAGCAGCGGGGCCTCGGGGTCCTTGAGGCGGGGCAGGAGGTAGTCGTCGAGCTGGGCGAGGAGTTCGACCCTGGTCTGCCGGGCGCGTTCGGCCCCCGGCAGGGGGAGTGGAAGACGCACGGCGGCGACACGGTCGCGCAGGGCGGAAAGTGCGTCGATGAGCTGAGGCCGTACGTCCATGGTCACCACATGCGAAGAATGCCCAATTTTAGAGCCTTTTTGAAGCGTATAGGCCCTTCTGCGCGGCGGTTCCACCCTCCAGACAGACTCCGGACGAAGTCGGGACAGAGGGGACGAGTGGGGCGCAGGCATAACGAGTGCACAACGCCCGGGCCGCAGGGCGCGAAAAGCGGTGCAGGAATCGCACCTACCTGCGATTATCGGTTCGCTTCACCGAACCTCCACATCGTGCCACGCAGGTGAAGCAACCGGGTCCAGGCGATCGGAGCCCTATCCTTGTCCCGGCACGGCCCACGGAACCACCCGATCAGGGCTCCCGGCCCCCGTAGCTCAGTGGATAGAGCAGGCGCCTTCTAAGCGCTTGGCCGCAGGTTCGAGTCCTGCCGGGGGCGCACGTTTTTGCAGGTCAGAGGCTATTTAAGCCCTCCGCAAGATCACTTGCGGAGGGCTTTTTCGTTGCCCTGGAGGGCGTTTTGCTCCGTTTTCTACCCCCATTTTGGGCTCCCCGTCCCACATACGTCCCCCACTTCGAGGGATATTCCACGGTCAGCCTCCAGCCGCGAGAGAGTAACGCCTGGTCAGAGCCGTTCTGATGGTCCATCGGGCACACACAGAGCGAGCGTCAAAGCGGCGCCTGCTCTGTTCGTGGCCGCTGCCTCAGGCTGCTCCGTCGGCGCTCCCCGACGTGGCACGCCACCGAACCAAGCAGATCGCGGAGCCAGCGGCTGTGCATCGGCCGCTTACCCGGAGTACGGCTTCGGCCCAGGGCCCCGCCGGAGACGAGCCTCACCCCTCGTCGTCTCCCGCTTCGGGTTCCGTGGTCAGCCCCGCCGCGTCCATGAGGTCCGGGTCCGAATCGTTGTCCGTCGTGCTCCCCTGCTCCTGCTCCACAGTTGGCCCCGCCGTCGCTCCTGTTGAAGCCTCATCACTCTGCACAAGCATCGGGAGGACGTATGCCTGAGCCAGTCCGGCCAGGTGAAGCGGGAGCGGCAGGGACAGCGCCGCCGCATAGTCCGGTGCCTGGCGCAGTTGGTGTACGGCGAGGGCCAGCGCCTCGGCATCGTCCGGCTTTCCCAGGGCAAGGGCGCCCGCGTCGTTGTTCGCGTGGCAGCCGAGCACCGCAATCTCGAGCAAGGTCGGGTTCCAGGCGCTGGTGCCCGCCTGCGAGGTGAGGTTGCCCGCGGCGTTGACCCTGGTGGCCAGGCGGTCGAGGGCGGGCGACACAGCGTGGGTACCGGGGCGCTCCGTGGTGCTGTAGAAGATCCGGTCCCTTGACGAGGCCCCGCCCTGCGACGGGGTGGTCTGGGCCCAGAAGCCGGCCGGCTGGCCGTGCGGCTTACCGGGGTCCGCAAGGCCCCACCATTGCGCGGACTCCCGCCCTCCGCATCCTCGGACGCGCACGAGGCGGAGTTCGTCGTCGAGCTGGCCCGCGGGGGCGTGGCCCGTCCGGATCAGATCCCGCTCGATCCGGCCGTCCTGCAGCCACGGCCAGTGCAGCCTGCTGTTCTGCGCGTGCGTGATCAGCGCGGTGGGCTGACCGCGCAGCGAGTGCAGGACACGCTGGAGGAAGGCCGCGGTCTCCTTGCGCTGCTGGGCGAGGTTGGTACGCCACTGCTTACCCGTTACCCGGGGAGCACTCGGTTGCGGGCCGTCGCCTTGCGGGTCGGGCTCCGCACATGCCTCGGGATCGATCTCGGCCTGTTTCACCAGGCCGAGGAGGAAGCGTGGATAGGGCACCCACTCCCCAGCGGCGTCGTCCCAGCCTCGTACGGCAGCCTGTCCCGTCGCGTGCGGCAGCGGGGTGGCCAGGACGGCCACGGGCAGGTGCTTGGGCAGGCGGGTCGGGCCGTCCTTGCGGCGCTTCACCATCCACACTGCGGCGTACTGAAGCCCCTCGGGCAGATCGTCGTCGAGGGTGTGCTGCGGCAGTACGCGGACGCCGAGCTGGCGCAGCCCATCGAGCCAGGAGCTGTGGGTGCGATGCCCGATGCTGTCCGCGTTGTCGATCTGCCGGTCGGTGGAGGGGGTCACGACGAACTGGGTCAGTACGCCCGCGTCGGCGCACCCCAGCCGCACGGCGAATTTGGGGTCCGTCGCCGACGGACGGAAGGTGCTGCGGTGGGCGATCTCCACCAGGGCGAGTTCGGGGCGGCCGGGGTCCGCGCCGTCCGCGCGCAGCCATGAGTCCAGGGCTTTTCGGCGCTCGACGATGGCCGTCGAGATGGCCGCTCCCTTGCCTTTGACGGCCGGGTCGGGCACCAGCCGGTCTCCGAGTCCGTCGGCCAGAGGCAGGCACCGCAGCCGCAGGACGAGTTCCTCCGTCCGCCATTCGAGGGCGACCGGTGCCCCGGGCCGGGCTTCGTCGAAGTCCCGATCCGTGATCGCGGCCGCAGAGGCACCACCGTCACCGTCAAGACCCAGGGCGTGCGCGAACTGGGCCACTGCTTCCTTGCGTACGTCTGGCGACTGCCACAGCAACCGGACCTCGACCAGCGGTGGACCACTGTGGTGCGGGGCCGGGTCGGCGATCCGTGCCTGTGCCGCGAGGTTCGCCCTGCGTGCCTGGGTCTCGCGCAGCAGCTCGGTCTTCTTGGCCTCGTCGGTCCTCGGTTTGGGCCGCCGATTCCCGGGAGCTCCGATGCCCTTACCGCGCCCCCGCTTCAGATCGGGAACCCGCACCACGGTCTCCGGAAGGGCCTGTTCGGCCCACTCGGTCAGCTGGGCTCGCTGGTTGGGCATGAAACCCGTGCCGATCTCGTGCTTCCCCATCCGGGTGCTGTGCACCACTGCGGCGCGGACCCCTCCCCCCTCGCCGATCCAGGAGCCCGGTTCGGTGAGAAGTTGTTCGGGGTCGGGGAAATGGCCGGCGAGGCTGAGTCCGCGCAGGATGCCGGCCGTGTCGTTCTCGGACCAGGCGAAGGTGTCCGCTGCCCGGTCCCGGCGCAGTCGGGCGAGTGCGTAGCGCTCGGTGGCCGGTGCTCCGGGGAGCCAGGGGATCGTGGGCCTCAAGTAGACCGTGGTGGCTTCGCGGTAGGAGAGGTTGAGGCGTTTGGTGGTGGCCCGCGGATGCGTCGCCCACCGCCGTACGCCCCAGTGCAGGTGCAGACGCGGCCTGGCGTCGAACGGCGCGGTGTGCAGGGAGATGTTGAGTACGACGGAGAACCACCACTCCTTACGCTTGACCGTCCGGCGTAGAGGCTGCGACATGAGCTCGGCCCCCTGGTCGCGAGGCCCGCGGGGTACAGCCCGAAAGCGCAGCTCTCCTCCTTCGAAGCGGTAGGGGTCGAGGGAGAGGACGCGGCGGGCCAACGCGTCGGTGGCGAGCTGGAACTGCCGGGGGTCAGGGGCGGCGGTCCCGCCGGGGGTGGCAGGGCCGGTGAGCAGTTCGACGCCGGTGACCGGCTGCCACTGGGGCAGGTTCCGCTTGAGGTCGGCGCTGCTCGCGAGGAGCAGCGAACGAAACTCGGGGTTCTGCCCCGCGTCACTGGGGCCGAGTGTGCGCAGCCATGCGTCCAGGAGCTGGCGCAGAGAGCGCTCCGGGAGGGGGTTGGTCGCCGAGGCGGGGACGTACATCCAGAAGTCATCGGCGGTCGGGGGGCGCTGCTCCGGCCCCGGCTCGACGGGGACACGGGGGCGGGGGCGCACGATCACGTCGGGTGCGAGGGTCTGCAGGACGCCGTCGAGCCGGCGCGTGGGCAGAGTCAGCTGCCTCTTCTCCTCGTCGCGCCCGTGGTTGTGCAGTTCGAGAAGGTCCGCGTGCCAGTGTTCGGGAAGGGCGAGGGCGCGGTAGTCCTCGGTCCAGGGGGCGCTGCCCTCGGCAAGGTGGTACGCGGATCGGCGGATGTGCTGGTACATGTCCGTTCTCCCTGCAATGTCGTCCGTGGTCGGTGGAGCGGCGTGTCTTCGACAGCCTTGGCAGCGGCGGCGTCCCGGTGTGTCAGTCGGTGCCTCTCGGCTCGGACGGAGCGCCAAGGCCGCACAGTGCTTCGTACAGCGGCCGGTAGAGCAGCTTGACGAGTTCGATGTCGGCAGGGTCGGGCCCTCCGGCAGTCCTCTCGGTGCCGCTGAAGTACGGGGCGAGGACGTCCCGGAGGCGTACCAGCAGTCCGGGGTCGTTGGTACGGGACCGCCTGCTCCTGCCCGCGACGGGTGCTTGTGCGGCGGCCAACCGCGGTGCGAAGGCGGCGTCGACGAACACGACGCGGGCCGGTACACCACCGCGGACGAGGCGGCCGATGACCTGCCAGAGGGTCACGAGCTGGTCCCAGACGAAGGACTCCTTCTCGTCGTCGGAGAGCGAGGAGTAGATGTAGGGACGGGACAGCACGTGCCGCCAGACCCGGCGGGCGACGGTGCGGAAGGTGCCGCCAGCCGCGTGGAGATCGTCGGCCTCCGCCACCAGATCACCGAATGTCGCCCCTTCGCTGGTCAGTTGACCTCGTACGAACCGGCTCGCCCAGTCGTTGATGGCGAAGACGGCCAGGGACAGGTCATCGGGACGAGGGTGGGGGCGGACCAGGAAGAACACGGTTCCGAACGCCGCCACCCTTTCCTCGCCGGGACGCTGAGGGGTGGTGAGGATGTTGTGCCCGCGCTCGACGGCGAGCAGGGGGGCGACGAGCAGTTCGGCGTCCGGGTCCTCGGCGAAGGAGGCGAGGTCACCGCGTCGCACCGCTCCGGTGCTCCGTGTCCGGCTTCCGGCCGGTGCCCTTCCGTCGATCGCGGTTTCGAGTTCCGCGTCGTCGGCGGCCAGGACACGGACCCGGCCGCGCCAGCGCGGGATCTCGTCCAGGGCCGTGGCAGCCACCCCGGCCTCCGCGTAACTGCCCACCAGAAGCAGGGCGCGCCTGCGACGCTGGTCGGGGATCTGTGCGAGTTCGCTCTGCAGCGGAGACGTGGTTCCGTCCCTGCGGGGACGGGCCAGCCGGTCGATCATCAGACGCAGCACGTCCTCGCGTTTGTCAGGGTCCTGCCCGGAGAGGCGAATCGGCTGCCCGGTCGCGTCGTAGAGGAACTCGGTGCGGAACACGGTGTCCCGGATGGACCGCAGTGCTTTGCTCTGCGGTTTCAGGACCGCGCGGACGGGAGCGAGGACATGGGCGCGGGTGGACGTGCCGGCCCAGCTGGTGCCGGACATCAGCAGAACGTGTGGACCGGGTTCGGCCCGGGAGGGATCGGCGCCGAGCTGGGGGAGGCCGAGGAGCAGTTCGCGGCCCACGCCCGCGCAGCGGAAGAAGCGCAGGGTTCCGGTGCGGCGTCCGTCCTTGTCGCGCGCGGCCGCCCTTTCGTCGATGAGGTACTGAAAACCGAGAACATTTCCCATGGGTGCCTCGGGCAGGAGAGGCGCGTAGTCGAGCGGTGGCCGGCGGGTCAGTTCGTGACTCGCCGCGTCGAGCCGCAGCGCCGCCTCCACCTGCGGCCACAGGAAGGTCACCCGGTCCAGACGCTGGTGCAACGCGGCAAGTACAAGGGTGAACTCCAGTCGCCGGGCGTTCAGTTCCCGCCACTCCTCGCTGAGCGGCACCTCCTCGCGCGCCGGTTCCCTGCCCTGACGGACGGGGTGCGGCGGTCGCTGCTGGGGCCCCGGCGCTCCGACGAGGAAGGAATCGAGGAGCGCGCGGACCCGGGCGCGCGTCCGCTTCTCGTCGAGGGTGTGCAGCACGTCGTGGGCGAGGGCGGTGAGTTCGTCGGCGGGCGTCAGATAGGGGCCCCGCCCGCCGAGCGGGTCGTCCCGGAACGTGTCGAAGAACCCGGTGATCTCACTGCGGCGGTGCGCCCAGGGCGTCTCCGGCTCAGGGAGATCCACCTCTTCTCCCGAGCCTTCCCCTGCGCCGTCGTCCTCGTCCTCGTACAGCGCGGTCTCGTCCTCGACGTCCGACGCCTCCGTGCCGTCCGGCCCCCGGACGGCACGGCCGGATCCCAGCGGGTACCAGGCGTTGAGCAGCTTCTCCTGAAGAGTCCATGCGCTGAAGTAATCGATCTGCGCCCAGTTCCGCAGCCCTTCGTCGTCGATGAGCATGGCGTACAACCGGTCCGCCGCGGTGCCCACGATGTCGAGGGCGGCGGACCACCGCTCCACGTCCTGGTCGGAGAGCGGCAGTCGTCCCTGCCGGGCGAGTTCGGCGATCTCGTGCGTCTGCAACTGGTCGAGCCAGGAATCGGAGACACCGGTGGTGACGAGGGTTGCCGACGGCGCGAACATCTGGTCCAGCTGCATCTGTACGCGGTCGGCCTCGTCAACGATCACGATGTCGCTGCGCAGGCAGGCCAGTTCCAGGTAGCGCAGGCGTTCGGCGTTGAGCTGGCGTGGAACAGCTGTCTGGACGAGGCTGGCGGGGTTCGCCACCCAGATCAGCGCGTCGACGAGGTCGCGCGCTGTGGAGTGCCGGGGACAGGCGCTCCACAGCGGGCAGGTGTGCGGGGTGCCCCATTCCTCCTCTTCCCCGCTGTCGCCCTCCGGGGTCTGCCGGCCGGCAGCGCCTCGGGCTCGTTCGAGTGCGCGCAGAGCGTTCTCGGCCGGCGCTTCGTCACCACCCTCGTCGGCCTCACCCTTGCGCACGGGATGCAGGCCGCCGCACGGTGCGTCGTTGTAGCGCAGTGGCTCCGATGTGTCGAGTGCGCGCAGCGCGTCCAGTGGGCAGGCGGTGCTGAGGTGTCGGAAGGCCGCGCCGGTGTGGGCGAGCAGTGAGTGCGCTCCGCGCGCGGCGAGTCTGCGGTGCAGCCGCTGGGTGTGCTGAGGCCGCGTGGTGCCACCCTGGATCAGGGCGGCCCTCAGGCCGAGTCCGCGGAAGAGCTCGGTCAGGGTGAGCTGCTCGGCCACGTCGCCGACGACGAGAGTGGTGCGCAGATCGTGGTGGTGCGCCCAAACGGCGAGCAGGGTCATCAAGGTCGATTTACCCGCGCCGACCATGCCGACGAGGTGGGTGAGCCGGTCCAGCGGCAGCGCGGAGGCCGACGTGAAGGCGGTTCCGTCGGGGGTACGGGTGTCGAGATCGAGGTCGTCGAGGCGCTGGGACCAGTTTCCCGCCGTGCGGCCGCGCCGCCGCTCCTCCTCTTCCATCCATCGTGCCACGTCGGCGAGTTCGTCGAGCGGCACCTCCAGCGGTCTCGCGGTGGCCGGGCGCCCGGCGGTGAGGGGGTGGCCCGGGAGGGGGTCCCGTACGAGGTCGGCCGGGATGGTGACGGAGGTACGCCGGTGGCGGCGGTCCATGAAGCGATGCTCGCCCGCCTCCGCCTGTTCCATCGGCTGGACGGCGAAGCCCGGCAGGCTCGCCAGGGCCTCGTCGTACACGGCGAAGCGGTCGGCGGCGACCTTGGGAGAGACCCGGTATGCCGCCTCCCCCGGCGCCGGGACACGGTACGCCCGCAGCCGTTCCGGCAGTTCCAGGTACGCGTCCAGGGACTGCCGCCACATCCGGCCGCGGCGCATCGGCCACAGCAGGTGCCGGGCGGCGGCCAGGGCAACCTGCTCAGCGGCGCCCACGGGCAGCTTCGCCGCGCGTGCGAAGGCGAGGCCGTAGCCGCCCAGGAGTGTCCACGCCCCGTCGGCGGCGTGGCCGGGTGCCACGGTCTCCATCAGCCGCAGGGCGAGCTCGACCTGGCAGAGCAGGGCGGGCCGGGTCCTGGCGTGCTCCTCGGGCCAGGGTCCGAGCGCGGCCACGACCGGCTGGTACCAACTGCTACGGTCACGCATCGTCCACTCCGTCCTCCTGCCCGGCGCACTCGGCCGGGGTCGTGGTGTCCATGGGGCGGTGTCCAGCGGCCCCTCGGGCGGAGCGCGGCGGTTCGTCCGCTTCGGCGCGCCGCGGACCGATAGAGGCGTCCGGTCCTCGGTCACCGGCCAGTCGCAGCCGGGCGGCCCGCACGAGTTGTCGATCCGTCAGAAGCCGGAGTCCGTCCGCCTCGGCGCGCCGCTCCTTGGCGTAGCTGTCGAGATAGTCGCGGCGTGCGCGGACCCTGAATTCCGGGACGACCCAGCACGCCTCGTCGTAGGGCGGTTCGGCCCGCACCGCGGTCGCACTGCGGCCGAGGAAGGCGGGATGTGCCCAGTCCTTGACGTCCACGGCCCACACATGACCGTCGGGGAAAATGGCCCGCACGTCGTACGAGTCGAAGTTGGGCCACATCTCGACGGTGAGCCCCAGCGCTCGCAGTTCGCTCTCCAGGGAGGTCTCGGCCTGGCCAGGCCCGGTGACGAACAGCCGTAGTGGTTTGCGCAGTTGGCGCAGCTCTCCGGTCTCCGCCGCCACGAGTGTCCGGCCGTGCGGCGCGGGGCCCTGGTGACGGCACTGGTCGCGCTCGCACCACCACTCGGTGGCGGACACCGGGTGCAGCAGGGTCAGGCAGCGGTGGCAGCACAGGTACGAGCCGTCGCGCCGGAACCCGGCGGGGACGGGAGCGTAGATCTCCTCGACGAGGAACCGGACCGGGTCGAGGAAGAGGTCGCAGGCGATCTCGGTCCAGTCGTCCTCCGTGACCACGGGCTGGGTGACCAGGAGGCGGCGGAAGGCCGTGTACGACTCGGGCGCGGACATCGCGCGGCAGACTCGCAGGGCCTCGTGGATGACCATGCGGTCGTACTGTCGCCCGGTGCTGTCGCCATGTCCGCGCACGGCAAGTTCGTGGCAGAGCTGGGAGGGTTCTGCCGAGCCCTCGTCGATCAGCCGGTCCGCGGCGTCGAACAGGTCGGTGGGCAGCTGGTCGAGAGGCCAGCTCATGAGCGGCCGGGCGCGTGCCCAGCGGACCATCTCGGGCACGCCGGCCGGCGGCGTGGCCCCGTTGCGCAGGCACTGGAGGGTCAAGGCGTCCAGGGCGCGCTGCGCGGCGGCCGGATAGGGCAGGGCGAAGGCATCGAGGTCGTCGACGGCCGCCAGGTGCAGGACGGCGGTGGCTACGTCCTTCAGAAGGACGACGTCCCGGTTGAACATCCAGTCCGGGGAAGCCTGCTGTTCAGTCATCGGACGCGGCACCTCCTCGCGGCGCCGGGTCGGCACTCGGCTCGGAGCCGTCGGCGGCAGAGGACGCATCGAGGCGGTGCGGAAGCGGGTGATCGGTGACGTAGGCGCTGCCGGGACGGCACCAGGTGCGCGCCAGGCAGCCGTGGCAGTGGCGCCCGGTCCTCGGTTCGTATGTGGTGTCCTCGATGAGCGGCTGGGCGAGAGAAGCGATGACATCTCTGGCCTCATCGACGGTCTCGGCGCGCCCGGGATCGACGCGTTCGAGCCTGCTCTCCCTGGGGCTCTCGCGCAGGTGCTCCAGCTCGACCCAGGAGCGGCGCGGGTCGTCGCCCACGGCCCCCGCGTGCAACAGCAGCACGCCGAGCGCCAGTTGCGGATATGTGCGCAGCAGTGAATCCCGCTCCCACAGAGGGCGGGAGGCGGTCTTCGTCTCGCGCCAGATCCACCGGCCACGATGGGTGTACACGAGATCGGGTACGGCGAGGACGACGACATCGAGTTCCGGAACGTAGGCCGTCACCCGATGCTGCACGAGGACGTGCTCGTCGGCGCCGAGTCCGTCGAGCGGGCACAGCAGCCGGTGCCCGGCCAGCATTCCGGCGGCTTCACGCGCGGACGCCTCGTCGAGACCGCTTTCGGACCGCAGCGCGTCCCGCTCGGGGGCCGCACGGTCCCGGCAGCCGCGCACCGGCTTTTCACTGTGGAGCGCATCCAGCCGGGAGTCGACGAACCTGCCACGCCGCGCCCCCTGGTTCTCGCCGGACAGGTTGTTGAGATGCAGATGCCTCACCAGGTGGTACTGGGCGGGGCATTCCGCGTACAGGCGCAGGTCCCAGGCGGAGACGGAACGCCGCTTGCGTGCGACAGACGCGGGCCGCCCTCCCCACAGACCCGGGGTGCGCTTCAGGTCCGTGCAACCGGCGATGGCCTTGCAGTCGACGCAGCTCTCGCCGGGCCTGGTGCCGGTCGCGGTCGCGGCGGAGAGGAAGGCCGGCACGGCGTCGTCCTCGAACCGCCCCTTCGCCTCGGCGGGCCCCTCACCGGACAACGGCGGCGCACCGAGCAGCGGTTCCATCGAGCCGTCGGTGCACCCGACGTCGAAGACGCGCACCAGGGTGGGTGGCCGGCTGGTACGGGTCGCCACGGCCGGGGGTTCGTCCCGCGCTCGGCGCCGGGGGGTGGATGCCCCATGGGCCATCACCTGTGCCACGGCTCCGAGTTCGGCGGCAGGGCGGCTGGTCTTGGCCCGGCCCAGCGAGGGCAGCCAGAGGTCGCGCACGGTCCCGTCGACGGAGGCGTACATGCGGCCCCACAGGGTGTGCTCGTACTGCCGGGCGCCGCGCGGATCGGGTGCGTCCAGTCGGCGGGTGCGCCACGTCCACGGCTGCTTGACCGCCAGGGTGGGCGGCAGCCCCGCTTCCGCGGCGGCGGCCTGCTCACGGGCGCGGGCCTCGACGTACCGCTCCAGGGCGTGCGCGGTCCACGCGAGATGTACGGGGTGGACCGGTGCGCCCCTGCCTCGGAACGGGCCACGGGTGTTCCGCAGCTCCTCGCGCACCTGCGCGACGGACTGACTGTCATGCTCCACACGGTCGAGCGCCGTGAAGAGCGGGCCGAATCCGAACTCCTCGTACGGCGTGGACAGGAACGGCACGGCCGGCTCGGCCACGAGCTGGGGCCGCATCGCGATGCGGCGGTGCGTGGGGCAGGCAGCGGCGTCGGGCCGAGCCATCCGGGGACTCGCCTTGATCAGCCAGTCGTCTCCGGCCACACCCGGTGGGTTCTGCATGGTGACCCCCGTTGCAGAGCGGCAAGGGCAAAGTGGACGTCCAGGACCAAGGGGCCTGGCAGGCGGTGAGCGGCACCTGGACGCCACCCAGCATGACACACGTCTGTGAACTGAGTCCATGAAGATCTAGCAACTCGGTCGCTTCACGCTAGTCTGTTGTGCCGGATGGTGCGGAAGGACGAAGGGGCGGCGCGGCGTGGACGCGGATTCGTACGCGGAGATGTACAGGCCCGGCACGGGTGATCTGATTGACGGGCGCTACGAGTTGACGGAGTCGCTCGGCAAGGGCGGGATGGCCCACGTCTGGCGGGCCCGCGAGGTCTCCCCGGGCGGCGGCACTTCCGAAGGTCGCGCGGTCTCGGCGGATCGCGAGGTCGCGGTGAAGTTCCTGCGCCACGACTCCGAGGCCCTATACACCCTCGACCCGGAGGAGAGGGAGGTCGAACTCGCCGTCAGAAACGCCCGGTTCCGGCGCGAGGCCACGCTTCTGGGCACGCTCGACCATCCAGGCATCACGGAGCTGTACAGCAGCGGGTCGCACCGGGGCGTGCCGTACATCGCCATGCGTCTGGTGACCGGGGTGAGTCTGCGGACCTTCCTGGACGAGCACACACCGCTGCCACTGGCGACGGCGATCGCCGTCGCCGTGCAGATGGCGGGGGCGCTGACCTGCGCACATACGTTGCCCGTCGTGCACAGGGACCTCAAGCCGGACAACATCATGATCGACGACGAGGGGGCGGTCGTCCTCATCGACTTCGGCATCGCCAAGCCGCTGCGGTCCGACGCCACTCGTTACACGGCGCACGGTTCCACCCTGGGCACCCGCGGCTATCTGGCGCCGGAGCAGCTCCTTGAGCGTGAGCCCACCGCGCGTACGGATGTGTACTGCTTCGGCTGCGTCTTCTACGAACTGCTCACCGGGCGTCCGCCGTTTCCGCTCGGCGCGGACGCCGGTCTGACCGAGAGGCATCTGTACGAGGAGCCGCTGCCGCCGAGCGTGTACGCCGCGGGCATCCCCGAGGTGATCGACGATCTCGTGCTGCGCATGCTCGCCAAGCAGCCGGGCCGGCGACCACCCGTGGACGAGGTCCTGGCGGTCCTCGAACCGCTCGGTCCGCAGCCCGGCGACCCCGGGCCACGTCCCCGCACCCACCCCGACGCCACGGCGCCGCTGCGTCGGCCCGTGGACCGGGCCGCACGCACCACCCGCGCTCCCGCCGCGCCCCCTGCCCCGTCCTTGGCGGAGAACGAGGCGGAGTGGCTGGACGTCCACGCGTTGGAACTGCTGTGCGCGCGGGCCGAGTCGGAGATCGCCACCCGCGAACCCGGTGAGGCGACCGATCGTCTGAGTGCGCTGACAGAACGGGTGCGCGGGGAGTGGGGAGAGCGCCGCCCCCTGGTGCGCCGCGTGTGGCGGACAGCGGCGGACGGGCTCCGCCTGGCCGGGGACTTCGGCTCCGCGGCTCGTCTCTACGAGGGGATCGACGACGCGCTCCTGCACGGCGACGGTCCGGCCGAGCGGGCGGAGCGCGCGGTGATCCGGCTGCGGCTGGCCGAATGCCGACTCGCCTTCGGTGAACTGGAGGCCGCCGTCGTCACGGTCGACGCCGCGGGCCGCACGGCCGCGGGCCTGCCGCGCGAGTACGCCCAACAGGTCGAGTCCGTAAGGCGTGAGGTCGACGCCCAGCTCTCGGCCCGGCTCGCGGACGGTCATGACACCTCGCAGGTCCGGACGGACAACGAGGCGCCGTGACGCGCTCCGCCGCCTCACACCACCGGACGCGCTACGCCCCGCCCGCGAGCCGCCCGGCCGCCAGTTCGTCACCGAGGTCGTGGACGAGGTCGCCGCCGAGCTCGGCGGTGCGCCGCGCCAGCTGTTCGAAGGCAGCGAGTTCACGGAACGCCTCGCCGTAGCGCCGCTGCTCGCGCAGCGGCACCTGGCGGACCTGGAGGCGGCGGACGTCGATGCGGGAGGAGCTCGTCGCGTGGGTTCCGGCCTGGCGGACGTTGGCCGGGGCACGCAGCGAACCGGCGAGGAACCAGGCGTCCAGCTGCTCGGGCTGCACCCGTACAGCGTGCAGTTGCGCGCCCAGGGCGGTGGGTACTCCTTCATGGACCCAGGCGGAGAAGGCCCGCGCCACCCCCACCACGACGATGTCTCCGGGTTCGGCGATCACGGCGTCGCGCACCGCCGGGTCGTCGGCGGCGAGGTGTCCCCTGGGTACGCCGTCCGACAGAAGGTCGGGAACCGTCAGCAGCGGGATATCCTCGGCGGACGGCGTCCCGGTGCGGACCGCTGTCTCCGGTGGCTGCTGGCCGCCGCGCAGGGTGAGCGCCCCCGCCCGCGCCAGTTCGGCGACGGTGGTGGCTGTGGGCGTGTCCTGTGCGGCGGAGGCGAGTTCGAGCGCCGCGAGCAGCCGGGCGGACTTGGTCATGTTAGTGGTGAGCTCCTTGAACTCTCGCCAGGACGCAGCCAGTCGGGGCGCGCTGTCCGCCGAGGACGGGGTGATGTGGCGTCCCGGAGTGAGGTCGACCTCGTCGTCGAGCAGCTCGATGACGGGTACGCGCCGCACATGGGCAGATCCCTCGTCCGGGACCGGCCCTCCCAAGGTCTCACGCAGGAAGTCACCGATCGCCGCCCAGTCGGGGGCCCATTCACGGCCCGGGTCCCGGGGGAAACGGGACACTCCGTCGGCCACCAGCAGGTGACCGCCTACAGGCGCCTCCTCACCTGCCGCGGGCGCCCGTAGCACCCACAGGTGCAGGGAGACGCTGTGCGGCGCGGCGCACCCTGGTGGCAGCGCCACGACAGCCTTCAGCTGGCCGGTGCGCAGCAGGGACCCGCGGATGCGCCGTCCGGCCTTGCGCGCCGCCACGGCGGGGGGCAGCAGCAGCACGGCCGCGCCTCCGGGCCGCAGACCGGCCAGACAGTGCTGGACCCAGGCGAGTTCGGGTTCGGTACGCGGCGGCAGGCCATGACTCCAGCGGGAATCCGTGGCCAGCTCCTCGTATCCCCAGTCCCGTTCGTTGAACGGCGGGTTACACAGCACGATATCGGCCGGCGCGTCGGCGAACGGGTCGTCGCGCAGCGAGTCCCCGCCGCGTACGTCGATGCGCGCGGGCTCCCTCTGCGGCACCTCCCCGGCGAGGGTCAGGCGGGCTTCGGCGAGTGCTGCGAGTACGGGGTCACGGTCGCCACCGAGCAAAGTGAGCGCTCCTCTGTCCGCCCTCGTGGCCTCGGTCACGGCCATCAGGAGGTGGCCGGTGCCGCAGGCGGGGTCCATCGCCGTCAGGCCGCCGTCGACGTCCGCCACGTGGGTGGCGATGTCCGCCATGAGCGAGGCGAGCGGCTCGGGGGTCGTGGCGATCTGGCGTACGTGGACGTCGAGCCAGCGGCGCAGCAGGAAGGCGAAGGTCTCCGGGCCTCCTTCGCGCCGCCCGAGATCCACGGCCCTTTCGATCAGAGCCGCCGTCTCTTTCGGGTACGCGGGCTGGCCTGCCCCGTCCCGCACGGCGAGCCGTCTGCCCACCTCAGCGATCGCCGCCCCCGTCTCGTCCCGTCCGCCGAGCGCCTCGAAGCGGGGCCAGAGCCATTCGCGCTCGGCGGATTTCTTGAGCTTCTTGTTCTCGCGCAGCCAGTTCTCGATGTCGGTGAGGGAGAACTGGGGATTGACGTCCGTGCCGGCGATCCGGGCGGGGAACGACGGATGACGCCGCCGCCAGTTGCTGACGGCGGCCCGCCCGACGCCCGCGAGACGAGCGATTTCCGCCAGGGACACGGGTACGGCACGCGGCGTGGACATCTGAACTCCCTGGATGTTTCTCAATAGATGCGGATGCTCCCCGCCTAAAGGCGCGTGATCAAGCCACTTTTCCTCACCCGCGCGTCCCGCAGACTACTACGCCCACCGTAAGCATTGACAGTGTTCACAGGGCAACAGAGCGCCACTCTTCCGGCCGCCTCACGCCGTCGAGAAAGTCGCTCGGCCGCCCGCTGTACGACATGTAGAGCGCCTCTCTCGCCCGGGTGCTCGCGACGAACAGCAGGCACCGTTCGGCCGCGAGGTCGGTCGCGTTCTGCAGCGGGTCGATGTCGGCGGGTGTCACCGCCGCCGCGAACGGGAACGCCGACGCGGTCACCCCCGCCACAACCACGCAGCGGAACTCAAGACCCTTCAGGCTATGCAGGCTCGACACCCGCACCCCGGCCGCGTCATCGGACTGCCCGTCCTTGACCCGCACCACGGGCAGCCCGGCCCGGGCGAGGCGATCGCTGATCATCGCGGTCTGTGTGTGGAATCGGGCGCAGACCGCGATCTCGGACGGCGCGACACCGGCCGCCACCCACGCTCCCACCGTGCGCACGACGGCGTTCGCCTCAGCCACATCCGTGCCGTGCCCCTCGCACACGGGCCGCTCCCCGTGCAGCAGGGACCGGTACCCGGAAAGCGAGTCCGGGGCGTCACCGGTCAGGTCCGCCACCGGCTCGCCGTCGAGCAGCGCCCGCGACCAGCACAGGATCTCCTCCGTGGAGCGGTAGTTGAGACGCAGTCGCGCGCCCCGTCCCGCGACGGAGATACCCAGGGAGCGCAGCGAGACCCGGGAGTCGTAGATCCGCTGGTGCGGGTCACCGGTGAGGAACAGGTCGTCGGGCCCTTCGGGCACGAGTGCCCGAAGCAGCCGCCACTGGGCGGGGTGCAGGTCCTGCGCCTCGTCCACCACCACATGGTCGTAGCGGAAGCCCTCGGCCGGCCTGCCCTCCAGGAGCCGGGCAGCTCTGGCGCACAGCTGCAGCCAGGTGCAGGCGCGGTCGCGGGCGAGTTCCTCCTCGAACCGCTCCATCGCCTGCCACAGCCGCGGACGCTGCCCGGCCGCCAGCTTGCTGCCGCGTCCGCGCCGCAGGCACTTCTCGTACTCCTCGCGGGTGCGCAAGTCCTGGGCGAGCAGCACGTGCCGGTACTCCTGGGCCAGGAACGCGTCGGCCCACGGAAGTTCGAGTCGGCGGGCCAGGCGCTTCCAGCGCAGCCGCTCGTCCTTGTCTCCGAGGACGTCCCCCGGGTTCCCGTGCAGCTCGCGCACGATGCGATGGGCGGTGGCGTCGACCGTGGTGACGGTGACCCGGTCGAGGAGCGCCTGGTCCTGGTCGAGGAGCAGGGCGAGCCCGGAGCGCAGCGAGCGGGCGAGCGCGCCGGTGTACGTGGTGAGCAGGACGCGGGTGTCGGGTGAGCGCCCGAGCAGGTGCTTGACGCGGTGCAGGGCGACCACGGTCTTGCCGGTGCCAGGGCCGCCGGTGATCTGGGCGGGGCCCGTGTTCGCGGGACGGTAGGCGACCCGTCGCTGGGTGGGATGCAGGAAGATCCGCCATGCGTCGAAGGGCTTGGCGAGGATGTCGGCGAGCTCCTCGGGCCCAGTGACCAAGGCGATCCGACTGCGCGTACGGCTGACGGCGGCGGCCAGCTCGCCCTGCTTGCCCTCGACCTCCTCGACGGCGGCCGTCTGCCGTACCGCGACAAGGTCACGGTAGATGTCCTCGGGCTCGAACCCTTCCGCGAGCAGCCACAACGCTTCGAACTGGTCCTCCGGCATCAGCGACCCGAACGCCTCCAGCTGCGCCTTGCCGGTGATGACGCGGGCGGCGCGCAGCGTGGCGTCGTCGACGCCGAGGTGGCGCAGCACGGTGTCCGACCACCGGGCGAACAGGAGCTCCGGCGCGGCCTCGGCCTCCTGGGCGAAGAGCGGGGTGATCTGCTCCATGGCGGTCAGATCACGCACTTCAAGACAGCGTGTGACCGCGTTGACCGAGTACAGCCGCCGCTTGGCCCAGGAGTACGCCTTGTCGTGGGAGACGACATGGACGAAGACGAACACGTCACTACCGTCGTCGGGCGCGAGCAGCACGATGCGCTGTCCGTCGTCGACCCGGATGGTGCGCATACGCGGATCACGGGAGCCGACCACGGACTCCAGGTGCAGGCCCTTGTCCGCGTGCAACTGGTGCACCGTCAGCTGCTGGAACTTCCCCATCGCCTTGTGCACCCGGGCGCGAGACGGCTTGTCGAGCCGGTCCACGCCCTCCCAGAAGGTGTTGGTGATCGCGATCTGCGGCATACGCGCCTCGCCTTCCTCCGCCAAGCTCCGCCACAGCGGCGAGCATTGACTTAGTTTACAATCCATCCGGTCGAATGCGGCCCATCTGCTCGATCCATGGTCCGTAAGCAGCTCTGCTTGGCAAGATTCATCTGGGATGCCTGTCGGCCGGACACGTAGCCACGGAGGGGGAACATGTCGATCGAGGTACTGCCGGTGTCCGGGGAGGGGTCGGAGCTGATGGGCCCGGTCATCGCCCTGGGCGACAGGTATACGAGATATCTGGGCCTGCTCACGCCGCCCGCGTACCACAAGCACGCCGAGGACGGCGGCCTGATGGCGGCCGTGGAGGACGGGGAAGTCGTCGGCTACGCGCTCTTCGGGCTCCCGAAACGGAATCTCCATGTGCGCCTCGCCCACTTGTGCGTGGCTGAGGAGCACCGGAGGAAGGGAATCGCACGCCGGCTGATCGAGGCCATTCGGGAGCGACACGCGCACCGGCTCGGAATCCGGGCCAAGTGCCGTCGCGATTACGGCCTCAGTGGCATGTGGGCGGGCCTCGGCTTCGTCCCCAAGGGCGAGAGCGTGGGCCGGGGCAAGGACAGGGAGATTCTGGACACGTGGTGGCTCGACCTCGGCCATGAGGACCTGTTCACCGAGGCTCGAAGCGAGGCTCTGCTCGTGGTGACCGTCGACCACAGCGTCTTCGCCGGGCTCCGCGGCACGGGGTCGGAACAAGCGGTGAAGGAGTCGCGGGCCCTCGAAGCGGGGTGGCTCGCCGACCTGATCGAACTCGCTTATACACCGCAGCTGCTGCACGCCGTACGCGACGTGGAGAAGGCGGAAGATCGGCAGCATCAGCGCACGGGCTTGGCCGGGCTGCGGTCGCTGCCCCCCGACACCGCCGCGGTCTCGGTCCGCCTGGCGGAGTTGGTCGCGGCCGTACGGAAAGAGTCGCCCGACGCACCACTCACCGCCGAGCAGCGCGCCCGCCTGCAGTATGTGGCCGAGACGTCCTGCGCCGGCCTCCAGGTACTGGTGACTCGCGATCCCGGACTCGCCGCCCTGGCTGATGTCGCCTGGGGCGTAGCGCGCGTCAAGGTCGTCTCCCCCGCCGTGGTCACCCTGCATGTCGATGAACTGCACCAGGCCCAGGTGTACCGGCCAGCCGATCTCATGGGTACCGCCTTCTCAGCCGAGGCAGTCACACCCGGCACCGAAGGCGAGCTGGTCGCCTTCTTCGACCAGGCCGACGGCGACAGGGGTTCCGCCTTCGCGGAGCGATTGAAATCCCTCGCCACGGACGGCGTGCTGTGGCACAGGGAACTGCTGCGAGACGGAGCGGGACGCCCCGTGGCTCTGAACGTCTGGGCCATGGACGGCCGCACACTCAACGTCGCCTTCCTGCGTACGGCCTCGCACCCCCTGGAGGAGTCACTCGCGAGGCAATTGCTCTTCATGCTGAAGAAGCTCGCACGGGAGAGAAGCGCACAGGCGGTCCGCATCGCGGATCCATACATGTCCGCGGCCACCAAGGCTGCGGCCGGCAGCGACGGCTTCATCGCCGACGAGAGCGGCTTCACGGCGGTCCTCGTCGATGTGTGCGGGTCCGCCGCCGCCGTATCCGCGGTGGCCGCCGAGATCGGAAACCGTCTGGGGCGCGTGATGCCGGCCCTGGATCCCCAGGTGCCACCGGAGATCGCGAGCGTAGCCGAGCAGGTGTGGTGGCCGGTGAAGCTCATCGATTCGGCCCTGCCGTCCTTCATCGCCCCCATCAGACCCCGTTGGTCGACGGAGCTGTTCGACGTTCCGGCCATGCTCGTCCCTCGGGCCGACGTGCTTGGCATCAGCCGTGAGCACGTCTACTACCGGTCACCGGGGGGCCGAGGGGAGTCGGTCCCCGCCCGTATCCTCTGGTACGTCAGCGGGAGCGGCTCCAGACAGCAGGGGAAGATGGTGATCGGCTGCTCGCGCCTGGACGAGGTGATCGTCGACGAGCCCGACACCCTCTTCTCGAAATTCGAACACCTGGGCGTATATGGTCGTGCCGACGTGCGCGCGACAGCCGACAGCTCGGGAAAGGCCATGGCCTTGAGGTTCTCCGACACGGAGCTCTTCCCCGTACATGTGACGCATTCCCGGTTGACCGCGTTGGCCGGGAAGCTGCGGCTACCGTTGCCGCTGACGTCACTGTCGAAGATCAGCAACGCGCTGTTCCAGGCTGTTTATGAAGAGGGGCACCGAACACCGTGAACGATCCGGAGCGCACGATGCTGCTGTCCGTCCATCCCCGGTTCGCCACGGCGATCCTGGCCGGGACGAAAACGGTGGAGGTCCGCCGCCAGCGCGTCGCCGCCCCGCCCGGAACTCCGGTCCTGCTCTACGCGACCGCCCCCACCATGGCCATCGTGGGCCTCGCGCGCATCGCCTCGGTCCGGGTGGCCTCTCCCCGCGAGGTCTGGACCGCCAGTCGGACGAAGGCCGGAATCAGTCGACGCGAGTATGACGAGTACATGAGCGGGGCGATCCAGGCGAGCGGGCTCTCGCTGGAAGCGCCCGTGGCCTTCCAAGCGCCAGTGCCACTGTCGGCCCTGCGGGCTTCAGGGTCGTTCCATCCACCGCAGAGCTACAGGTATTTGACGGGAGAGGATCTTCGAAAGCTGGTGATGGCCGCGCCGGACGGTGGCACGGTGCTGCGTGACACGCTGAGCGAACTCGTTCGGGTCTGAGCAGTACGTAGCGCAACGGCCACCAACCCGCGTTCCCACTCGCCAATCGGGGCGAGGTCGTAGCCGAGGTCGGGCAGGGCCAGCCCAAGCGACCGGCCCTATAGACGACTTCCCGGTTCAACCCTCGTGGCGAGGGCCGTCACCCGGCGGCGGGTCCAGCACTGTCTGGTAAGCACGGCCGGTCTCGCGGGCTTCAGCCATGCGGTTGTAGATGTCGAGGATGAGATCCCGGGTGCGATAGGTGCCGTGTGCGGCCACTTCGTCGTCCCTGATGCGCGAGAAGGAATTCATCACATACTCCAGGTCCTCGGGCCCTAGACCGTAGAGGTGGAAGAAGGCGGCGTCCAACTCCGCTCGCAGCAGCGCTCGTCGCGCTTCGTCCCAGCGGAACGGGCGGCTACCGCCAACCCCGATGGCTGCGGCAAACGGCTCCATATCGCTTGCGGTGAAGGAGAGTTCAGCCACCCGCGCCGCCACCCACTCCGCGACGCTTGCACCGCCCCACGGACATGGCTCATCACCCGATTCAGGCGCTGGTACCGGAAGTTGGTAGGCCGTAAAGAACTTCAGGTGAGTGCCGCTGAACTTCTGGCGGGCCACGAAGTCGAGAACATACGACGACAGCGCCGCCTGAAGCAAGGCCGGATTACCGAGGGACGGCAGCATCAACAACGTGCCATCGGGAACAGCCGTGCGACGTAGGGCCGTATTGATCATGGTTCGTCGATCGGAGCTACGACAGATGTCACGCCACCCCAAGAGCCAGTCCTCATACCACTCCTTGTCCGCCAACCGCGTGGCCACCCCCGGCCACATGATCCGATTCCCCTTCTTGTCCCGTTTACCCGAATCCACGTCGAAGTCCGGCGCCCAATATCTTGGCATCGGCGCGAAGTTCGGGTCATCGTGCTGTTCCGGAGTCACCCGAGGCAGTGTCCCTACATTCGCCTGCGCCTGCGTCTGTCCCTCGTAACTGCCTAGTCGATGATCAAAGTGGTGGAACATCTTCGCCTCGTACAGGGGCAAGTAACGACGTCCGTCGGATGGGTGGGTGAATACGTTCCCCCTCAACTTCCAGCCTTCGGATTCCAGCTCATGTCTGCGCCGAAACAATTTGGAGTCCGAAGCACTGTTGAACAGCCCCTGCCGGAACTTGAGACCCCACGGATTGGAACCACCCCACCCCTTTTCATCCGACTCCTTGAAGAGGATGGAAACTCGCCCGTAGATACCAAACGTAATCTCCGCATCACGCCGCGTCTCGAACACCGGCAGGTTTCCGGTGTTCGGGTTTACCAGCAGAATCTCCTCGACGGGCATGGCGAACCGGCGCTCCGGAAGGTCTTCCATGTACCAGGTACCGAAGGCGAAGGACGCTTCGCGGACCTGCTCCTCCCGACCGGTGACGGTCAGCAGTGCGAAACGGACCGAGTGGTGAACGTCCCTGCTGAGCACGAATGCCTCGTTCTTGAAGTCCAGGAACGAGACGAGCCGCTTCGAGCGGACCAGGTCAGAGAAGAACGGTGCGGTCGTTGCGTCCGTGGCAATGCCCGTCTGAAGGACGAGGCCAAACCGCCCCCGGGGCGCGATCCCATGCGACGCGGCCTCGGCAAACAGCGGGTATGTGTTCAGCTTGCCACGCGCGGCCAGCGGGTAGCGGCCAGACCACCGGGCCAGATGAGAGTACCCGTCGGACAGCCGCTTCTCGGCGACGTACTCCTTGTACAGCTCCCGGTCCGCTTCCTCCTCGCTGACCGCAAGCTGGTCGATCAATACCTGCCGGGCCGCCTGATTAGGCGCCTTGCTGATTTCGGGCGCACTGGTCGCGAAATGCTCCTCTGTCTTAAATTCAAGGGTTTCCCACGGGGGATTCCCCAGCACACAGCTGAACCCACCCATCCACCCGGCCCGCTCGTCCACGCCCGGCGCCGTCGGGTCGGCCGGCACCCGGAACACCTCCGGGAACTCAAGATGCCAGTGGAAAAAGTGGTACTCCTCGCGTAGCTCCCGCACTGTGCGCGCGGTGCCGCCGGGCAGGTGCGCGTCAGCATCGATCTCGGTTTCCGTGTCGCCATCGGCCGAGTGGAGGGCGAGGAGGGAGTCAGTCGTGAGGGCGGGCGGTGAGGCTGTCTCGACCTTTGCCCACACGAACGCCGCACACCAGGCATCGGCGAGTCTGCGGGCCCTGATGTAGTCCTTGGACGTCGTCAGCTCATGGTAAGCGCGGATCTGTTCCTGAACGTCTTCCAGTTCCGTCGACCGGGCATCCGTGATCGCGGACGTGGCTTTGGCAAAAGGCGCGTTGGACACGGCGATGGCGTACTCCCTCGAGAATAGGGCCCCCTGGTCCATGCCCTTGCGGATCGCCGCCAGCCAGCGCTCGCGCTCGCTCGCGTTGCGGGCCTTCAGGTTCCGGACGGCCTTCGACTCGTCACCCTCCAGCACTTTGAACGCCTCGTCGGGCAGGCCGCCCGCGAGGAGCTTGGGGGTGGTACCGAGGAGCCCATTGCCGTGCTTGATGTGCGCGTCGAGGAACGTGAGCGGGCGGCCGGGTTTCATGGCCTCGATCCACAGGGAGACCTTGGCCAACTCCACGGCCATCGGGTTGAGGTCGACGCCATACACACAGCGGGAGATGACCTCGCGCAAAGCGTCGCGCACGGCTTCGGCGGTCGGCTCCGGGTCGTCGGTCTCGATCTCCGCGAGTCGGCGGGCGATGCGGCGGGCCGCCGCGACCAGGAAGTGGCCGCTGCCGCAGGCCGGGTCGCACACGGCCAGCGCGAGCAGCGCCGCCTTGCGTTCCCGCTTCGTCGTACCCGAGCGGACGGCCCGCTCGATGACCGGGTCGAGGGCCGAGTCCAGCAGACAGTCGATCAGCGGTGATGGCGTGTAGTAGGAGCCGGAGGTCTTGCGGTCGTTGCCGCCCAGCTTCTTCAGGACATAGGAGCCGTCGTCTTCCTGCCGGGGTTCGAGTTCAAGCAACGACTCATAGACCGAGCCGAGTTCATCCGCTCCCAGATGCCGATAGTCGACCTTGCGGGGGCGGCCGAGCTTGACGTCGAAGATGACAGCGAGGGCGCGCACGGCCTCGTACAGAGACTCGTTGGTGAGGGCAAGGCCGTCGAGCCGGCTGTCCACCGGGTTGGGTTCGAAGAGACCGCCGAGGGCGGGCAGACCCAGTTCGGGGCGCCCGCCGGGCTCGCCGAGGCCCTTGATGACCAGGGTGAGAGCCTCCCACTGGTCGCCGTGAGGGCTGCCGGTGCGGCGGGCGAGGCGGCGCAGGCGGCCGGTGGAGAAGTACTTCTCGTAGCGGTCGCGTACGGTCTTGTCGGCCTCCGGGTGCAGGAGCAGGCCGCGGTCCTCGGTGACGAAGAGGAACAGCAGCCTGTAGACGAGCCGCAGCAGGGCTGGGTGCAGGTCACGGACGGTGAGCGTGCGGGAGTGCAGGGCCTCGCGCAGCTTCGCGTTGTCGGGGTGTGCGATGAGTCCGCCGCCGATCACCGTGAGGGCTTTCTCGACGCCCTTGCGGAGCTCCTTGAGAGCGCGGGTGCCGGAGTCGATAGCCTCGGTGCGCCACTTCTCCAGCGGGCAGGATACGGCGGTGTCACCCTCGAAGCGGGTGCGGTGCAGCAGGCGCCACAGGAGGACGAAGTCGTCGGACCGCTTGCCCTCGAAGATTGCCTGAAGGTCGAACTCGATGAACGCGGCGCCGGTCAGCGACGCGGACTCGCGCAGCAACCGCAGCTGGCGGCCGTTGGACAGGGCACCCCACAGGGTCTTGTCGCCGGAGCGGTTGAGATACTCCTGCACCATGGACTGCGGGGCCTGCGGCGCCACATGCGGGGTGCGGACGTCCAGCGGGATGTTCCAGCCGGTGAGGTGCACGGGCACGTGCGCCCACGCATGACTGACCGGGAAGTCCTTCGTGTCGTCGTGGGCGGGCAGGCCGGGCTCCGGCACGGCAGACAGCGCGCCGAAGCCGAGCTGCTCGAACAGGGGCAGCAACCAGCGTTCGGTGGTGAGCCCCACCGCGTGCACACCGGCGTCGTCGTCTGCCCCGTCGCGGGCGAGGGCGTCCTGGTAGGCGGCCCAGACACCGCGCAGATAGCCCCAGGAGCGCTCGGCGGCGTCCCGTACGGACTCGCCCTTGGCGAACAGCCGGTAGTCAGCGGGCTTCGAGCCGGACTGCTCCTTGCCTTCCTTGATACGGACGAGAAGGTCGTAGGGCAGCAGACCGCCGACGGTGGCGACGGTGTCGGTGACCAGGGTTCTCGCGGTGCTCACGCGTCGCCTCCCAGCTGGATTGTGGCGGCCGGACGGTAGAGAAAGACACCGAGGACGTCCGGATCGCCCTGCGGGACGGCCTTCAGGCCGGCGAGACGGGCCCGGGCCGCAGTGCGGACCCGGTGGTGCGAGGCTTCCAGCTCCGTCGCGGCCGACTCGGAGTGCAGTCGCAGTTCGTCCATGAGGCCGGTGTCCAAGGCGGCGAGGATCGACGCGATGTGATCAGTGGCGAAGCCCGAGTCGGAGTTTCCGGTGGCGCGGGCCTCAAGGAGGGCCAGCGCCTCCTCCTCCGTCAGCCACTGCGGCACTTCGGGTCTGCCCTGGAAGGCCACCACCCGGGCCTCCTCGGCGAGTTGGGGACGCATTTCGCCGTCGCGGCTGGGCAGGCTGAGCTGGAAGCGGTGACGTACGAGGAGCATGGTGGTGGGCCGCCCCACGGCGTTCGTACGGATCACCCCGCAGCGGCGGGCGGGGCGCTGCCAGGCCGGGAACTTCTCGTCCAAGGCGGTGTCCAAGACGAAGCGGGCGGTCGCGGCCACCACGGGGTCGGTGCGGGTCAGCGCCACCTCGCCGCGCGGAGCGCTCGGCGCGTCGTGGAAGACGACCGGGCGCGGGTGGCGGGGGCCGAGCGCCGCGGTCACGGCGTCGCGCAGGCCCTGCGGAAGCGCGTCGATGTGGGCAGTGAACCCGCCCTGCTTGCGATCGGCGGGCACCCCGCGCAATGCACCGAGCGCCCGGCGGGTGAACTCCCTGACCTCCTCGCCCGTGCCGAGTGCAGCACGGATCTCGGCGACCTCGGTGGCCACGTCCTCCTTCTTGATCCGGTTCTGGGCGTAGAGGGAACGGGACGCCTTCTCGCGCTCGGCAGAGGACTCCCAGGCGAGCTCCAACTGCTCAGCGGCGGGCAGCTGTTCCCGCTCGAACAGCCCCTCCTGCTCGAAGGAAGGGGTGTCGCTGCGCAGGATCAGCTCTTCGAACACCGCTTGCATGGCGCTCTCCGCCTGCTGCGGCACGGGGACGGAGATGCCGATGGCGCGGCGGATGCGCTCATGCTTGCGCAGCAGCACCTTCAGGACGATGTCGTCGACCGGGTTATCCGCCCCGTACAGGGTCAGCGCCTTCACTGTGTCGGTACGCTGCCCGAAGCGGTCGACGCGACCCTCGCGCTGCTCGTGGCGGGTCGGGTTCCAGGCCAGGTCATAGTGGATGACAGCGTCGAAAGACTCCTGGAGGTTGACGCCCTCGGACAGGCAGTCGGTGGCCACCAGGACCCGCCGCTCGGGGGCAGGCTCTCCGTGCTCGTCCGCGCCGGTGAGTTCGGCGATGCGGTGCAGGCGCATGTCTGGCGAGAGTTCGCCAGTGACGGAGGCTACCGCTACCGGGTGTTCGGTGCCTCTCTTGTTGAGCACCTTCTTCAGGTGGTCGGCGACGTAGTCGGACGTGGCGATGTAACGGCAGAACACGATCGGCCGGTAACCGGAATCGAGGAGGTCGGTCACCGTCGCCACCAGCTTCTTCAGCTTGGTGTCGCGGGTGGGACCGGCGAGTTTGCCCGCGGCCTCGGCCATGGCGACGAGACGGGACTTCTCCTCGGCGTTGAGATCGTCGGGGCCGGTCTCTCCGGTCGTGGACGT
Source organism: Streptomyces sp. NPDC059452 (assembly GCF_042750035.1). NCBI lineage: Bacteria > Bacillati > Actinomycetota > Actinomycetes > Kitasatosporales > Streptomycetaceae > Streptomyces > Streptomyces sp. NPDC059452. Next base: position 31,321 of record NZ_JBHYVE010000033.1, on the reverse strand, counting down.
GGCGGTGGGCAGCAGGCTGCCCGGTACCTCGTCCGCGGACTGGGCGCTGTCGGTGTCCGCCGGGTCCGAGACGGTCACCTGCCCGGTACGGTCCACCTCGTCAGGGTTGTCCGCCTCCTGGACACCGGCCCTCGTGTTCAGCGACCGCACAGCGGCGGCGGGCGAGGAGGAAAGGGTGCGCAGCAGCGCCAGGGTCGACCACCAGCGCTGCCGCTGCTGCAACGCGCCGTCGGCGGAGCGCACCGTCTCCCGGGCGTATGCGAGGACCTCGGCGAGCAGGGCGCGGTAGTCGCGGTGCAGGGTGTAAGAGACCTCGGCGGTGTCCCGGCTGGAGGGGAAGTGTGCGCCGTCCTGGAAGTCCTCACGAATGTCGGCGCGGCGGCGCTGCACGAAGAACTGGGCTAGCAGCTCACGGCCCGCGCGGGATTCGAAGCCCACGGTGGCGAGGCGGGCGTCAAGTAGCCCGAGCAGCCTTCGGAAAGGCTCCTCCTTGCCGCTGTGCGGGGTCGCGGTGACCAGGAGGAGGTGGCGGTCGGGGACGTCGGCGAGCGCACGCAACAGTCCGTAGCGCTGCTGTGACGTGCGCGCCGAGACCTGCGCGGTGGAGTCCGCGACACAGGTGTGCGCCTCGTCGACGATCACCAGGTCGGGGCAGTTGTTCAGGAAGTCCTCGCGGTAGCGGGGCGACTTGATGAAGTCTGTGGAAACGACGTAGGCGCCGTCGGAGCGGAACACAGAATGCCCGTACGGCGTCTCGCGCTCAAGGCGGCCGATAGTGGCGGGCAGTACCAGCCGCGCGTCGATACCGAACTTGCCGCGCAGCTCGGCCCGCCATTGTTCGGCTAGCGCCGGGGAGCACAGCACGACCAGACCACGGGCATCGCCCTGGGCAAGCAGTTCGGCCGCGATGAGGCCGGCCTCGACGGTCTTGCCGATGCCCACGTCGTCGGCGATCAGCAGCCGCACTGTGTCCTGGCGCAGCGCCATCATCAGCGGCACCAGCTGGTACGGGCGTGGGTCCACGGCGATCGAGGCGAGCGACCGGAAGGGGCCCGCCCCTGCGCGGAACCCGATCCGCAGGGCGGTGCGCAGCAGACCGGCGGTGTGCTGGTCGCCGAGGTCACCGGGCGTGGGCGGGGCGAACGTGGCAGGCACCACGGTCTCCAGGCCCGGCAGCACCCCCGCGATGTCGACATCGGCGCCGCCCAGCGGGCGCAGCACGAGGAGGTCTTCGGTGGAGTCCGGCAGCACCACCCATTCACGGCCCCGGGCATGGACGAGAGAGCCGACGGCGTACTTCGGGGCCGGCGCGGCGGCGGTGGTCATACGGGCCTTCCGGGCGGGTGCGGGCGTGCTTGGTGTACGTACGGAGGAGGAGGCCATCGGCCGACGCTGCTGGGCGAGGCGTCCGGTCGCAGGTCAGCGGCGGGGTTCGCCGAACACCTGAGGGTACTCGGCAACCTTCTTGGACCAGTCGTCGTCGTAGCGGACGCGGACCACTTCCCAGCCGAAGTCCTTCAGCCGTTCCTCCGCCTCCTCGTCGCGAAGCACGATGTCGTCGTGGTCGTGGTGCGGGCCGTCGACGAAGACCGCGATCGGGCCGAACCCGGTGTCGTACACGAAGTCCGGCTTGGACAGCGCCTCGCGCACCTTGATCTGCTGGTGGTCCGGGAGCCGGTGGCCGTGCGACCTCAGGTACTCGACGAAACGCTCCTCCAGGGTGGAGTCGGCGCCCTGGCGCAGCACGTCGGCGTGCTCGTCGCGCGAACGGCCCGGGGTGGACTCGCCGACGGTGCCGTCCGCGAACGCCTGGAGCAGGTCGCGCACGAGCTGCCGGTCGATAACGCGGTGGTGACGCTGGTTGGCGAAGGACAGCAGACAGTCGTAGCAACCCTTCTCACACGGGTCGCCGCTGGTCTTCTCGTCGCCGCGGTCACGCCCCAACTGGTCGAAGTGGGCGATCTGCAGAGCCTTGCGCGCGGCGCGCGCCAGAGCTCCGGGCTCGGCCTGCAGACGCCGCAGGACACCCGCGCCGCCCTCCGCGCTCTCGATGAGCAGGAGGCGTTCACGCGGCCCGTCGTGCGGCGGCAGCTCCTCGGTGTCGAGTTCGGAGTCCTCCAACTGGAACTCTGCCTCGATGCCCCGCTCCAGGGCGTACTGAAGGGTGACGGCGGTGTCCCGGTCGACCGGCTCAGCCAAGTGGAGGACGAGAATGTTCCGGGTGTCCTGCACGTACGGGATCACCGGCATCTTGCGGTGGGCCTTCTCGGCGTCCGCGAGTCCTTCCTGCTCCTGGGGAGTCTCCCTGCCACCCTTCTTGGCCGCGCCGCCCGCGAGCCACTCCCCCGTCACCGGGTCCATCCAGAAGCCGATCTCGCCCTTGGCGACGGAACGACGGTAGCCGAGGTTGGTAAGCCGGATGGTGGCGCTGTCTCCGTACGCCAGCTCGGCGAGGGCGCGGCCGGAGGCAGTCTGCGCCATGGCACGCAGCGATCCGTCGCGGCCGTCCTCGTGCTTCTTGAAGCGGTACGAGATCTCCACCTTGTAACCGGTGCGCTGGCGCTCCTCCTCGTCGGAGGAGATCCGGTCTCGGCGGTGGGTGAAGACGGTGTGCAGGTGCAGCAGACCGGTCCGCGCGTCACCGAGACCGCTGCCGCAGCCCGTGCAGACGTCCTCGTGCTGCTCCTCCGGGGACAGATAGCCGCAGGCCCCGCACACCTTCGCGCTCTCGGTGGTCAGCTCACCCGCGGTGTCCGGCGGCAGCTGCACCCGGTCCACCTTGTAGCGGCTGCCCTCGTGGTAGATGAGCGCGCCGGGCCCGAACTCGCGGATCGCGATGAACCGGGAGCGCTGCAGGTAGTCGCCGTCGTAGCCGCCACGGCTGGTGCGGCCGGTGCCCGGGATGTACGCGGCGAGCGGCAGCCTGGGGAAGGAGTAGCCCGGCAGGAAGCCCTCGGAGGCGAAGTAGCGGTAGGGGAAGAAGTCGGACATCACGGTCCGCTCGCCGCCCTGTTCGTTGCGCAGCAGCGAGAGTTGGCTCTCGGCCTGCGCGCGGCGGCGCTTGGCCTGGTCCTTGGAGCGGCCCGTGGCGGTGCGGTTGAGGATGTTGCGGTGCTGGATCTCGCGTTCTTCGAGGGCTTGCCTGAAGAGGTTCTTCCAGCGCCCGCACGCCTTGCGGAAGCTGCCCGGCGCGGCCTCGACGGTCTGCTCCAGCCACCGCTCGTGCCACCAGGACGTGGTGCGCAGCAGATCGCCACAGCCGTCCAGGACAGTACGGGCGCGCGCCAGGGCGCGGCGGCGGGCAGCTGGCTCCTCGATGGCCGTGGCCACCGACGACGCCAGTTCCAGCGAGGGGTGGTCGCCGTCGGCATCGATCAGCCGGGCCATGCTGGTGCCGAGATCGAGCCGGGTCTCGGCGAGCCAGATCGCGTGCACGTGGGAGGCGAGCAGATCCTCGTTGGCCAGGTCGAGCCGGGGCGGGGCGACCCGGCCAGCCACCATCTGCTGGCGCCGGGTGAAGTAGTACTGGTCGTGGCTGTTGCCGGTCGCGCAGTACGTGGTCACGAGCGCGGGCTGGCCGCTGCGGCCCGCGCGGCCGGAGCGCTGCGCGTAGTTGGCAGGGGTCGGCGGCACGTTGCGCAGGTTGACGGCGTTGAGGTTCTTGATGTCGACGCCGAGTTCCATCGTCGGCGAGCAGTACAGGAGGGGAAGCCGGGTGCCCTCGCCGAACAGATCCTCGCGTTCTTGGCGGACGTCGGGGTGGACCTGGGCCGTGTGCTCGGCGGCGTGCAGACCGGCGAAGGTGGCGGCGATGTCCTGGTAGAGCCGCTTGAAGAAGGCGTTGACGCGAGGGCCACGCTCGCCACGGTAGGTACGGCGCAGGCGGTCCACGGCACCGTGGTCGTCGTCGCGGGCGTGCCAGCGGATGACGGTGTGGTTGATCCGGTAGCCGGGCTCCTCGCCCCGCCCCTGGGAGACCTCGGCCAGGACTCCGCCGTCGGCCAGCACACGGAGCAGGTCGCGGATGACGTCCTGGGCCTCGTCGAGGGAGAGCCCCTGTCCCCAGTCGGGGAAGGTGGTGTCCTTGCGGACATGGCGGCCGAACGCGGTGCGGCCGGTCAGGTTCAGCTCGCTGCGGCCGCGCCCGGTGCGGCCGGGACGGCCGGGACGGGCCACGGCGAACCTGGCTGGCGGCGGTGCCGCCTCCGTGTCAGCGATCCCCCACGCGTCGTTGAGCCGCGCCGACTCCTTGCGGAGCTCGGCGAACTTGGCCTCGGTGAAGTAGGGCGTGTCCACGGCCCGTTGGCGCCGCAGTTCGTCCATGAGGACCTTGGAGAGCCGGTGGCGTGCCTCGGGAGTGGCCATGCGCAGCGGACCCACGGTGTCCCGCCACCGGTCCTCGTCGCCGGCGATGGCGTCGAGCCCCCCGTACTCCAGACCGAGCAACCCGGTCTGTTCCAGGTTGGGCATGGTGACGCGCCAGCCGCGTTCCAGGTCGAGGAAGAGACGGTATTCGGCGACCGCGGACAGCGCCTCCAGCGTGCTCTCCGCCAGCTCCTCGATCTCGGTGGGCTTGGCCGCGTACTCGTGCGGGGAGAGCCCCATCACCGCCACCACGTCCTCGCCGAGCCGCTTCCAGCGCAGACCCTTGTCACCGGCGGCAACCATCGCCCGGTACAGGGCACCGCGCAGCTGCGTGACCATGACGAAGTCGTTGAAGTGGCCCGACTGCAGACTCGCGTCCTGCCGGTTGTCGACAAAGGTCAGCAACTTCCGTGCATCCTCACCAAGTTCACCCTCGGGAATACTCTTGAGGTGACGCACGATCGAGGCACTGACGACGGAGGTGGCGGTCGAGCGACCCTCCTGGTCGAGGGTCATCAGCTTGGCGAAGTCCCGCTCCTTGACCTGCTCATAGCCGACGCCGCACTCCAGGCAGAAGAGGAACGGAGCAGGCAGGTAAGCCGCATAGATGCCGCCGTTCACCCTTCCGCCCCCGGTGCCGTCCGGGCGCACCCACACCGGCTGAGGCGCCCGCTTCCTACGGCTCGCGGTGAGCACCGGGGCGCCCTTGCGCTCGTCGAAGGTGAGCCAGCTGTCGGGGAAGCGCCGCTGCTCGATGGCGTCGCCGACCTGCTCCGGCCACGGGTTGACGGTCGAGATGTACAGATACCCCTGCTCGTCGTCCTCGTCCTCGCGCGTGCGGAAGGCGACAGAACCGTCGTCCCGCTCGTCGCGGGCGACCATCAGGTACTCCTGCCCACATTCACGGCAGAAGGACAGCGGCAGCAGCAGCTTCTCAGGAGCGTTCGGGACGCGCTGCTGATAGGTACGGGTGATGTGGCGGTCAGCCTCTCCCTCCAGGGAGACGTAGACCGATCCGCCCTTGGACAGGAACTGGTGCAGCCTGAAGGCGAACAACGGGCGGTTATCCTCCGCGCCGCGGGCGGCCACTCCCGCCTGGAGGGTGGCCCGGATGGCCTCAGCGCACGCCGCGTACCAACGTTCCTCCGGGTCGTCTTCCTCGATACCGAACGCCTCGGAACGCAGACGCACCGCAGCGGCCTCCACGGTGAGCGGTTCGGCGCGGACCAGAAGCGTGCTGCCGTCCTCATCCTCGGTCTCGACCAGACCAAAGGCGATCTCGATCCAGCGGGCCAGCGGATCGGCGGCCAGCCGCCCGTACTCGGCCGGAGGGTTGTTCTCCCTCACCCGCTCGGAGAGTTCGGATGGCGTGGGCACGGCGTCGCCAGTCGCCCGCACCAGGGTCTCACCGACCACCCTCTCCGGGGAGATCTCCGTGTCGAAGAGGGTGGAGGCGACGCGGGCGACCTCGCTGCGGCGCGCGGTGGGGGTGCCCTCGGTGGCCATCGTCGCGGACGTACCCACACACTGCAGGTTGGGTGACTCGCATGCCTCGCGTACCCGCCGCACCAGCACGGCGACGTCGGCGCCCTGCCGCCCCCGGTAGGTGTGCAGCTCGTCGAGGACGAGGAAGCGCAGCCCCTTGGCCGCCCCGATGAGCTTCTCGCGTTCCTTGGGACGGGTGAGCATCAGCTCCAGCATCACGTAGTTGGTGAGCAGGATGTCCGGCTTGGACTCGCGGATGGCCTCCTTTTCGTCCTCCCTTTCCTGACCGGTGTAACGGGCATAGGTGACCGGCTCGCACCCCTCGCCGAATCCGGCGGTGAGGAACTTCGCCAGCTCCCGCTCCTGGCTGTTGGCGAGGGCGTTCATGGGGTAGACGATGATCGCCTTGATGCCTGGCGCGGCGCCGGCCTCCTTCTCGCGCAGCACCCGGTCGACGATCGGCACGATGTAGCCGAGGCTCTTGCCTGAGCCGGTACCGGTGGTCAGGACATACGACTCCCTGGAGCCGGCCGCCTCGATCGCCTCAAGCTGGTGCCGGTGGAAGCGGATCGGACGGACTGAGGCGCCCCGCTCGTCTTTGCCGGTACGGAAGATGTCCGCGCACGCCGGGTGCAGCAGCCCCCCCGGCCGCGCGAGATCCTCGACCGAACCACCAGATTCGAAGCTCGGATTCAGGGAGAGATAAGGGTCGGGCCACTGGTCTCCGTCGGCGAGCGACTTCGCCACCTGGGCGTCGATGCGGGCGTCGTCGATCACCACCGATCCGGATGTGTACTCCTTGTAGTCCCGGATAAGCCGCTGGTGCACCTTGAAGACGTCCACGTGTTCCCCACTTGTTCCCGAGGCGGTACGGAGCAACGGTAACCACCCGCCGACCGCGGTGCGCCACACTCCCCTTGATCGTACGCCACACATCACAACATGCACCTGTGAACTTAGTCAATGAATACTGGTAACGAGGATGCTGGTTCACGGAACGACGCGCTCATGCCACACTCTGTCCGACGCGCCCGCCCGGGCAGGCGCGTCGAGCCTCGAAGACGGACGCGGACGGAGTCGCCCCGCACAATGGACATCGGACCTGTGATCGCCAAGCGCTACCGGATCAAACGGGAGATCGGCTCCGGCGGCATGGGGGTCGTCTGGCTCGCCCACGACGAACACCTCGGCCGCGACGTCGCGCTCAAGACCTTGAACACGCCCCCTGGCCTGACTCAGGACCAGCGCGCCCGGGACGCCGAACGCTTCCGACGCGAGGCCCGCGCCGCCGCGCGCCTCGACCACACGGGCATCGCGACCGTCTACGACCTCGGCGAGGAACGCGGCACACGATTTCTGGTCATGCAGTACGTGACCGGCATCGACCTTGAGGACCGAATCGCCGAGCAGGAACGACTGAGCATCGAGGAAGCCGCTTCGGTTGGGGTGCAGATCGCCTCTGTCCTCGGCTCCGTACACGCTCGCGACGTGGTCCACCGCGACCTCAAGGGCCGCAACGTCATCATCCGCACCGACGGCGTGGTCAAGGTCCTCGACTTCGGCGTCGCCGCTTTCCTGGAACCCGGCACCGCCAAGCTGACCACCACAGGCGAGCGGCCGGGCAGCCTGGAATGCATGGCACCCGAACAGATCCTGGGCAAACCGGTCGACCACCGCACCGACCTGTACGCGCTCGGCTGCCTGCTCCACAAGATGCTCACCGGCGAACCCGTCTTCGAGCACCGCTCGGAACTCATGCTCCCCGGCCTGATCCTCGACCACCCGCCGAGCCCTCTAAGCGACCTGCGTCCCAACATCCCCGCAGACCTTGAAACCCTCGTGCTCGAGCTCCTCTCCAAGGCACCGAACGACCGCCCGGCCCACGCCGGCGAGGTCTGGCGGCGGCTTGCCACCTGGCTCCCCGAACGCGGCGACCCGGCAGCCGCACTCACCCCCTGGTCCGAGGTCGACCCACTGCGCCCCTTCCGGCACCCGATGGGGCCGGACGCACGTCCGGTCCGCTCATGGGCAAGACCTTCACGACCGGGGCGGCCGGGTTGATACCTGCACCCACCACCTGTGCACGGGCGAGGGGGAGGCTTCACGCTACAGCCAGAAGCCCACAGCAGCGACGGAGCTGCGGGCGAGGGTAAGGAATCTCATCAGCGCCAGATTGACTCTGTGACACAATTATCGTGTCATGGAGTCATGCTGTACGTAACGCCCTCCCTGGACTCCGACAACCGCCGCGCTCTCGACGAGATCGAGAGTATGCGCCGCTCCCTGCGCCACATGCTCCGCGCCACCCCGCGCTGGACCCGTCAGCTGCGCCGCAATCTCACCGCCCGCGCCATCGCCGGATCGAACACCATCGAGGGGTACGCGGCGACGGTCGATGACGTGGAAGCCCTCATGTCGGGTGAGGAACCGCTGGAGACCGGGGAGAAGACGCGTGCCGAGCTGGAGGGCTACCAGCGCGGCATGACCTACATCCAGGCCCTCGCCGACGTCGGAGACGACTTCCGCTACGACGCCGGCCTGCTCAATGGCCTGCACTTCATGCTCCAGGGCCACCACCTCGACAAACGCCCCGGCCGCTGGCGCGACGGGCCCGTCTACGTCACCAGCCCCGACGACCCCATGGTCCCCGCCTACACCGCACCGGACCAGGCGGACGTGCCCGCCCTCATGGCGGAGTTCATCGAGTGGCTCAACGAGGGCGACCTCGACGCACCCGTCCACGTCCGCGCGTCCATGGCCCACCTCAACCTCGTCAAGATCCATCCGTGGAAGGACGGCAACGGGCGCATGTCGCGGGCCCTGTCCACGCTCGTGTTCTCCCGCGAGGCTCTGATGCCGCCCGAGTTCTCCTCCATCGAGGAATGGCTCGGCCGGGGACAGAACACCTACGCCTACTACCAGATCTTGGAGGATGTGGGCGGACCGCACTGGAGCCCCGAGCGGGATACTCGCCCCTGGATCCGGTTCTGCCTGACCGCCCACCATCGCCAGGCCCAGCAGGCCCAGCGCCGCTTCGATGTCATGTCGCGGGCCTGGACCCGTCTGGTCGAAGGTGTCGAGGCCGCCGGTCTGGACGAGCGGGTGGTCTATGCCCTGCTGCCCGCGTTCTCGGACGCGAAGGTGCGCCGCACCGTCTACCAGCAGGACGCCGACCTCAGCGACCAGCAAGCCATCCGCGACATCCGGGAGCTCGTGGCCCGCGGCTGGCTCGTTCCCCACGGCAAGGCCCGCGCCCGCTACTACGCCCCCGGCCCCCTCATGGACCCAGTCCGGGACGAGGTCCGCCAGTCCATGGAGCCGTACACGGACCCCTACCGGCGCGAGCGGTGACCCCCACCGGCGATCACACGATCAAGGTGACCGAGACATCCGGCATCTCGTCGAGTCGCTGCCGCAGATCCTGCTCTTGACCACTGATGCACTGCGCGTACGTGGCGAACAGCATGGCAACGCTGGTGCCGGCCCACTCTGCCACCTGAGCAGGCGGGATGCCGTTGTTCAGCCACATCGTCAGCCTGGTGTGCCGAAGGTCGTATACGCGTTGTCCTGTCGGCGACGCGTATACGTGGGGTGACAGGGTTGCCCTGCGGGCGTGGTCCCACATACGGCGGTAGACGGAACCGGCGAGAACTCCGCCGCGTTCCCCGGGAACGAGTCGATCGCCGGGGCGCAGGCTCGCCTCCTGGACACGCGCCCGCAAGAGGGTGGACAGGGTCGGAGGGCACGGCACTATGCGCGTTTCACCCTCTGCTCTGGCTTTCAGACGTCGCCGATCGTGCCGGGTTCCGCTGTCGGTCCACGTGCGCCCGATCTCGGGCTCGGCGGTGTGCACCACGATGTCGGCCCACCGCCCTACCCCCGATGCAGGCAGGACTAGGTCCGAGACGCGCAGCGCGACCGCTTCTTCCGGACGTAGCCCCGTGAAGTACAACGTGGCGAAAAATGCCTGCAGTCTTCGCCCGCTGCGCGGCCTGCCGCGGATCCAGCCGAGCAGCTGCGCAGCCTGCCGCTCGTTCAGCAGACGGCGTCGGTCGATCGCACTGGCAGACCGCTGCGTGGGGTTTCGCGACTCGGGAACAGGGTCGGACGGCAGAATGCCGCGGACGATCGCATACCTCATCAGCAGATGCAGGACTCGTCGATGTCGCTTCACGGACGAAGCGGCCGCCCGTCTCCCGTCCAGCAGCGTTCCCAGTACCAGCAGCACGTCCTGGACGGTGAGCGGATCGGTCCAGGCGTCCATGGTCGGAGTGTGCCGTCGCACCCAGCCGAGTACGGCGGCCACGTCATCCGGGGCATCGTCGCGGCGGTTGGTGTTGAAAGCCCAATCGCTCAGGGCCGTACGGACCCGGCGGGAGGGGACGCCCGGTGGGTCCCGGTCCATCAGCGCGGTGGTGACGATCATCAGCGTGCGCGCCGTGTTCTTCCGGTGATTCGCCGACACGCGCGGCCACTGGGCGTCCGTGAACTGGACGGCGAAGTCGTACCACCCGACCGAGGAAGCTTTCGGCTCATGCCGGTCCGGCAGGCCGGTCGACATGTTGAACGGCTCTCCGGCGTGCGTCGCGGTCACCAGCTCCGCTCGGAAACCGTCGGCCAGCGCGAACGTCTGGAACGTCTTGCGATGACGCTTTCCACCGACGGACCAGCGGACCCCGTAGGACTCGCGCAGCTTCCCGGAGCCCCGCTCGATCTGCCAGACCCTGACATCAAAGGTGGTATCCATGGTCGGCACCTCGATCAGGTCTCGCCCGTGGCGACCCTCGTCAAGGAAGCGGGTCCTTGAATCGCTACGGACTCTCCCTCCATGGTCCCACCACCAGTCGGCGGGCAAGATCGTCCCACATGCGTCCCCCAAAACGGCTGACGATGCGTCACTGCGCTATAAAATGCCAGGTCAGAGCGGTAGAGATAACGTTGGAATAAGTGTCTTCTAAGCGCTTGGCCGCAGGTTCGAGTCCTGCCGGGGGCGCAGCGACCGCACGACCGTGAGGCCCTCCGCACCGGGGGGCCTTTTCGCTGGTCGGGGCAGGGTAGCGGGGAGCGGTGTAGTGGCGGCGTAAGAGCGGGTCGGCGCGCGGCCCGGGGCGGCCGTCGGTGTGCGGCCCGGGGCGCCGTGGATCTGCGCGTATCCAGGCAAAAGGCCATTCCGGTTGAGGAGTGGGCACATGCCGGATCATTCTTGCGGGCATGACCCCGCACTTCCCCGCCCTTGATGCGTCCGGCCCGCGCGATTACGCCTTCGACTGGGCGCTGGTGGACGTGGAGACGTCCGGGCTCGTCGCGCGGCGGGACCGGGTGCTGTCGGTGGCGGTGGTGACCATCGGTCCGGACGGGGAGCAGACCGGGGAGTTCTCGACCCTGCTGAATCCGGGGTGCGACCCCGGTCCGGTGCGGGTGCACGGCCTGACCGCCGAGCGGCTGCTGGGGGCGCCGACCTTCGAGCAGGTCGCGGGGCGGATCGGGGCGCTGCTCCAGGACCGGGTCCTGGTGGCCCACAACGCCCAGTTCGACTACGACTTCCTGGCCCACGAGTTCGCGCGGGCCCGGCTGTATCTGCCGGTCGCCCAGCGGCTGTGCACCCTCGCCCTCAACCGGCAGGTGGACCCGCCCGCCGAGGACCTGAAGCTGGGCACTCTGGCGGCGCACTACGGCGTGCCGCAGCAGCGGGCACACGACGCGCTGGACGACACCCGCGTGCTGGCCGGGATCCTGCGTGCGACGCTGCGAGAGGCCGCGCGGCTCGATCTGCCGCTGCCGTTGGTGGCGTGCCCGCCGCGCCAGGACGCGCAGTTCGCACCGCAGCCGCCGAAGACCCCGTGCGCGTACCGCAATCCGGGGCGGGCGGAGGCGGGCGGTCCGCTCGTGCAGGGGATGAAGGTCGCCATCACCGGGGAAACGGCGACCTCGCGCGCCGAGCTGGTGGCGCGGTCTGTCGCGGCGGGGCTGAACGTGATGTCGTCGGTCAGCCGCCACACCAGCGCGCTGGTCACCAACGAGGCGGGGTCGGGGTCCGCGAAGGCCCGGCGGGCGGCGGCGGAGGGCGTGCCGGTGGTCGATGAGCACACCTTCCTGAAGCTGCTCGCCGACGTACGACCCGGGACGCCGCACCGGGCGGCGGGGGTGGCGGGGACGGTGGAGGCGGTGGGGGCTGCTGCGGTGGGGGCGCCGGAGGCTGTCGCACCGGAGGCGGCCGGGGGGATCGGAGCGGTGCCCGAAGCGACCGTTCCCGCGCCTGTGCCGGCTGCGCCCGTGGCTCCCCGCGCCATCTTCGTACCGGAAGCGGACGTCCCCGTTCCCCGTCGGCCGACGGCGGCTCCGGCAGACCGTCCCCTGGCCGGGCGGCGCGTCCTCGTTCTCGGTGGCACGCACCCCGCCGCTGCCGCCGCGCGCACCCGGGTCGTCGAGCTGGGCGGCTCGGCCGCCGTCAACCTCTCGCGCAGTGTCACCGATGCCGTCCTCCTGCCGGGGGGCGAGGCCGATCGCCGGATACGGCGGATCACGGAGCTGGGGCTTCCCGTGCACGACGAACACTGGCTGACCGCGCCTGAAGCCGCCCCGGCCGGGGCCGGTACCAACCCCCGGGCGACCCGGCCGTCACCTCCGGAGCCGGAAGCGGACTGTCCCCGTACGCCTCTCGTCCTGCCGCGCGGCGGAGTCGTGGACCTGCCCGTGCACCGGGCGGCTCCGGCGCCCCCGTGGCACATCACCGCGGCCTGGGCGCCGCAGGACGGGTGCGAGATCGACGTCGTCGCGTTCGTGCTCGACGAGGACGAACAGGTGACCTTCGACCAGGACTTCGTCTTCTACGGTGCCCCCGAGAACCCCGCGGGCACCGTGCGCCTCCTCACCGACGGCCCGGCCGAACAGACTGTCGCCGTCGACCTCGCCTCCCTCCCGCCCGCCTGCCGCAAGGTCGCCGTCGCGGCCGCGATCGACGGGGAGACGACCTTCGGGAGCGTCGGCGCGGTCCAGGTCACCGCCGTCCCCGGCACCGGTGCCGCACCCCTGGCCCGGGCCACCCTCGACGCGGCCACCACGGAACGCACCCTGCTCCTCGCCGAGTTCTACCGCCGTGGGCCGGTCTGGCGCTTCCGTGCCGTCGGTCAGGGGTACGACCACGGGCTCGCGACCCTGGCACGCGGTTACGGCGTCGACATCGCCGACTGAGCCGGGCACCACCACCCGGGCCACCCCCACCCCGGGCGCCTCCACTCCGGCCGCCGCTCCCCCGGCCGCCGTCGGCACAGCACCCCCGCCCCGGTAACTCCGGCCCCGCCCGCCCCCTGCGCCTCCCTAAGCGGAATCCGTTGCGCAAGGGTGGCAGACCGACGAAACGTTCGGTACGGAACGACGTTCAGGACGGCTCAAGAGCGGGCAAATCGATCCTGTACGGCCCGAGGCGGAATCCCGCCGCAGGGCGCTCCCCACTCCTCCGCAAACCCGTTCGGGCGAGCGCAACTTCGTTGTGCCGTCCGGCCGCCGCCCCTGCCCTTCACTCGCCGAACACCCCTGCGAACCCACGCACCACCTGGAAAGGAGCGCCACGATGGCGACGCCGCTGTCCGCCGACAAGCTGCTCAAAGCCCTCCGCGACGAAGGCCTCCACGTCGTCGAGCACCGGAGCTGGCGCACGAACAACCGGAATCACAAGGGGGCCTGGGGCCCGACGCACGGCGTCATGATCCATCACACCGTCACCTCGGGCACCGCCTCCTCCGTCGAGCTCTGCTACAACGGCCACTCCGCCCTCCCCGGCCCCCTCTGCCACGGCGTGATCGCCAAGGACGGGACCGTCCACCTCGTGGGCAACGGGCGGGCCAACCACGCCGGGCTCGGCGACGACGACGTCCTGCGCGCCGTGATCGCGGAGAAGGCCCTGCCCCCGGACAACGAGGCCAACACCGACGGCAACCGGTACTTCTACGGCTTCGAGTGCGTCAACCTCGGCGACGGGAAGGACCCGTGGCCGGCGGCCCAGCTGCTCGCCATCGAACGGGCCGCCGCGGCCGTCTGCCGGGCGCACCGCTGGTCGGAGCGGTCGGTCATCGGGCACCTGGAGTGGCAGCCGGGCAAGGTCGATCCGCGCGGCTTCACCATGAACTCGATGCGCACCAGGATCGGCAAGCGGCTGGGCGGCGCGCCGGACGGGCCCTCCAAACCTCCCCCGAAACCGACGTACGAGCCCTTCCCCGGCGCGTCCTTCTTCAAGGCGGGCCGCAACAGCCCCATCGTCACGGCGATGGGCAGGCGGCTGGTGGCCGAGGGCTGCGGCCGGTACACCGTGGGCCCCGGACCGGCCTGGTCCACCGCGGACCGGAACTCGTACGCGGCCTGGCAGCGCAAGCTGGGCTACACGGGCACCGACGCGGACGGCATCCCGGGCAAGACCAGCTGGGACCGGCTCAAGGTGCCCAACGTGTGAGGCATCAGGACCGTCCGGGACCTCAGATGGCGAGGGCCGCGGCGCCGCCGTCCCACAGCGCGATGGCCAGCAGCAGGCACGCCACCAGCGTGAACGCGGTGCGGATCTGGTGGAGGGTGTTCCACCGGGACTCGAAGGCCGTACGGGCGGCGCTGTCGTCGCCGCCCTCCGACTTCGCGAGCGCGTTGTTGAGCGGGATGTTCCCGGCGATCGTGACCAGGTGCCCGGCAACCACGCAGACCAGCGCCCCCACGATCGCGGGGATCTCCACGGAGTCGTACTCGCCGATTCCGGTGAAGAGCGCGGCGGCGGGCAGGGCGACCACGCCGAGGAAGAGGACGAGGAAGGCGGGGCCGGGGACCTTCTCGTTGAAACGGCGCATCACCGCGGTGAACTGCTCGTCCGGCAGCCCGGCGAGACCGGGCATGATCGCGATCAGGAACGTCAGCATGATGCCCGCGTAGAGGCAGTTGGCGACCAGGGAGAGCACCAGGAACAGGGAGATCATGGCGCACATCATGACCCGGAACGGCCGTTCGCACAGACACATTTCGGATGTCTGTGCGAAGGGCCGTTCCTGACAAGGCCGTCTCGGCCTCGAACGGCCCGCCCGGTTCAGCCGATCTCCCCCTCGGCCGCCTCTCCCCCGTCGTCCGGCACCTCCACCCCGTGGATCTCGCTCGCCTGCCCGATCGCCGTCGCCAGCTTCCGTACGGAACTGTCCTCGGTCTCCTCCGCCAACCGCGAAGCACGGGAGGCGAGTTCCCCGAGGGTCGGCGTGCCGGGCAGGTCGCCGCCGCGCAGAGTGTCCGCGAAGTAGGCTGCCACGGCGGCCACCTGGAGGTGGCGCGACTCACCGCCCCACAGCTTGCCCCCGATCGCCCCGGTCCGGACCGAGCCGCTCTTCTCGTGCGCCTCGCGGGACTTGGGGTCGAGCCAGCGTACGGTCGCCCTGGCCACCTCTCCCGAAGCGCCTTCGCGCAGCCGTACGGCATAGAGCGCGGTCACCGTGTGGCCGGGGCCGACCTCGCCGCCGTCCACGCTGTCGTCCCGGAAGTCCTCGTCGGCGACCTTGCGGTTCTCGTAGCCGATCAGCCGGAACTGCTTCACGGTCTTCCGGTCGAACGCCACCTGCGCCTTGGCGTCCCGCGCGCGGAGTTCGAGGTGGGCGGGGAGCTGGTCGACGAAGACCTTGCGGGCCTGCTCCTCGTCGCCGACGTACGTGGTGTGGCCGTCGCCCCGGTTGGTGAGGCGCTCCATGAACGCGTCGCCGTACTCGCTGCCGACGCCGACCCCGAAGAGCGTGATGCCGTACTCGCGGCGCGCGGAGTCGATCTTCTCCAGGATGTTGTCGGCGCTGGTGTCACCGGTGTTGGCGAGGGCGTCGGAGAGCAGCACCACCCGGTTGGTGACGCCCTTGCGGTGGCCCTTGACGGACTCCTCGTAACCGCGGGTGATCCCCGCCTCGACGTTGGTGGACTGCGCGGCCCGCATCTCCTCCACCGCCTCCCGGATCCTGTTCCGGTTGCCCTGGACGCGGGTCATCGGGAGCCGGGTCTCGGCCTCGTCGCTGAAGGTGACCAGGGAGACGGAGTCGTCGTCGCGCAGTTCGTCGGTGAGGAGGTTCAGGGACTTCCTGACCAGTTCCAGACGGCCGGGCGCGGACATGGAGCCGGAGATGTCGACGACGAACGTCAGGGCGGCGGGCGGCCGTTCGCTGCTCGGCGGGGCGACCTTGGTGGCGAGTCCGACGCGCAGCAGCGACCATCCGGAGGCCCCGGAGCCCGCGCCTCCGCCGCTCCCGGGGCCGATCCGCGCCCCGTCGACCGTGACGGAGAAACCGTTGCCCTTGGGGCGCTCGTACCCCTGCTTGAAGCTGTTGACGAACTCCTCGGGGCGGATGTCCGCCGCGTTCGGCAGCCTGCCGTCACCGAGGGTGCGGCGCGCGTATCCGTAGCTGGCGGTGTCCACGTCCAGGGCGAAGGTGGAGAGGTAGTCGGGGACGGCGACGGTGTCCGGCTCGGCGGCATCGCCGCCATCCCCGTCCCCGCCGTTCTTCCCGCTCTCCCCGTTCTTCCCGGACTGCCTTCCCGGCCCCGGCCCCGGTGCGGGCTGCGTGCCGTCGTACGTGCCCTGCGGCGCACGCGCGCCGGAGCGCGGGTCCGGGACGGCGTCGTCCGCCCCGGTGCCCGTTCCGGAGCACGCGGTGAGCAGCATCCCGCCCGCGAGCAGAAGCGCCGCCGCCCGGCCCCGTGCCCGTACCCCCGCTGTTCGCCTGTCGCTTCGCTGATGCATCCGTATCCCCCACGTCGTCACGGTGCCGTGTCCTGTCTCCGACACCTGTGAATGTGACGTACGGGGCCGCCCACCGGAGTCGACGAAAGCGTTGCGGAACCATCTCGATGCGGCAACAGGGGCCGGGCGGAACGGACCGATGGGCGGCGAAACCCCGGAACATCAGCTTCAGGACACGATGTCCTTACGACTGAACCCTCGGAAGGCCAGAGCGAACAGGATCAGGGCGTACGTCACCGAGATCGCCGCCCCCTTGATCATGCCGCCCCACTCCAGCTCCGGCTGGAGCGCGTCGGCCCAGGCGAACTGCCAGTGCGCGGGCAGGAACTCGCGCCAGGAGCCGAGCGCCGTGACGGCGTCGAGCACATTGCCCACGATGGTGAGGCCCACCGCGCCGCCGACCGCGCCGAGCGGGGCGTCCGTCTTCGTCGAGAGCCAGAACGCCAGTCCGGCGGTGACGAGCTGGGAGACGAAGATGAACGCGACGACGAGCGCGAGGCGGGGCACGGTGTCCCCGGCGGCCAGCGCTCCCCCGGTGGGCAGCTTCAGCGGCCCCCACCCGTAGGCCGCCGTCCCCGCCGCCAGCGCGACCAGCGGCAGCAGCACCATCGCGGCGAGGCTGAAGCCGAGCGCGACGACGAGCTTGGACCACAGCAGCCGGATCCGGGGCACGGGCGCGGCGAGCAGATAGCGCAGCGAGGACCAGCTCGCCTCGGAGGCCACGGTGTCCCCGCAGAACAGGGCGACCGGGATCACCAGCAGGAAGCCGGCCGAGACGAACAGGGAGGTGGCGGCGAAGTTCGCGGCGGACTCGGTCGCCACGTCCATCAGGTTGATCCGGTTGCCGCCCCGGCGCCCGCCGCCGTCCTCGCCGTCCGGCGAGCCGCCGATCGCGAAGGCGACGATCAGGATGAAGGGGAGGGCCGTGAGGATCCCGCCCATGAGGAGCGTGCGGCGTCGGCGCAGTTGCCGCATGGCCTCGACGCGGAGGGGAAGCGTGTACCGGGCCCGGTAGCCGGGGGCCTCCGGGTGCTCGGTCCCGGGGTGTCCGGCCGTCCCGCGGGCCTCGGGGGGCTGGGTGGGGGCGCTCATGCTGCTCCTCCGGAGATCAGGGTGAGGAAGGCGTCCTCCAGGCGGCGGTGCGGTCCGACCCCGGTGACCGGGACGTCGAGCCGGACGAGGTCGGTGACGAGGCGTGCGGTGGTGGCCCCGTCGAGGCGGACGAGGAGGCCGCGCCCGTCGTCGGTGCGGACGGCGGAGCCGATTCCGGGCAGGGCGGCGACCTTCTCGGCCAGCGGCTCGGACACCTCCTCCGCCGTGGTCACCAGGATCATGTCGCCGGAACCGGTGATCTCGGCGACCGGACCGGCCTGGACGAGCCGGCCCCGGTCCATGACGACCAGGTGGGTGCAGGACTGCTCGACCTCGGAGAGGAGGTGGCTGGAGACGATGACGGTCCGGCCCCCGGCCGCGTAACGGATCATCACGTCACGCATCTCGCGGATCTGCGGCGGGTCCAGCCCGTTGGTCGGCTCGTCGAGGATGAGCAGGTCCGGCATGCCGAGCATGGCCTGCGCGATGGCGAGCCGCTGCCGCATGCCCTGGGAGTACGTCCGCACCGCACGGGCGAGCGCGTCCCCGAGGCCCGCGATCTCCAGGGCCTCCTCGATGTGCGCGTCCTCGGCGGGGCGGCCGGTGGCCTGCCAGTACAGGTCCAGGTTGGCGCGCCCGGAGAGGTGCGGCAGGAAGCCCGCCCCTTCGACGAACGCCCCCACCCGGGACAGCACCGGGGCGCCCGGGCGGATGGCCTGCCCGAAGACCCGGATCTCGCCCTCGTCGGGGGTGATGAGCCCCATGAGCATGCGCAGGGTGGTGGTCTTGCCCGCGCCGTTGGGGCCGAGCAGCCCGAGGACCTGCCCCTTCTCGACGCGGAAGGAGAGGTCGCGCACGGCGTACCGGTCGACGGACTTCGCGTACTTCTTCGAGAGCCCGGTGATCTGGAGCGGTACGTCGGTGAGTTCGGGGTCCGGTGCCGGGGTCGCGGTGCGGCGGCGGGCCGTGAGCAGCAGACCGGCCGCGATGACGAGGGCGGCGGCCGGGAGGCCCCAGGTCCACCAGGGGAGGGTGGCCGCCGCGGTCTTCACACCGGGGGCGGTGGGGACGGTCAGGGGTCCGTCGGCGGTCACGGTGTACGTGGCGGGCTCGGCCGGGGACGCGTACCCGAGGTCGGTCGCGGAGAACACGAGCCGCATCCGGTGCCCGGCGTCGAACTCGTGGTCCACGGCGGGCAGCGCCAGCTCGACCGGCTTGCCCTGCTGGTCGGGGGTGATCCGGTAGGGCGCGACGAGCTGGGACGGGAGCACCTGCTGCCTGCCGTCCGGAGACACGTCGTACACCTTGCCGAAGAGCACCGCGTCACGGCCCTCCGTCGCCTTGACGTTCACGCGGACGGTGGGGGTGCCGGTGACGTGTACGGAGGTGGCCAGCGGGGCCGACTCGAAGCGCGCGAACTGTCCGGGGAAGTCGAGCGAGAGCCCGACGCCGAGCGAGGAGAGCTGGGAGAGCCCGCCGCCGACGCCGGGGACGGCGGAGATGGCGGGGGGCGCGGCGCCGGCGGGGTTGCGGAAGGTCTCGGTGGAGGCGGAGGCGGCGGTTCCGTCGGACGGGGCGGACGCTCCGGTTCCGCTGGAGTCGCGGGAGGTGCCGGTTCCGGCGGACGGGGCGGTTCCGGCGGGTGTTCCGGTTCCGCCGGTTCCGGCCGTCGCACCAGCTCCACCGCTCGTACCACCGCCCGCGCGCAGCGGAATCTCCCGGCCGCCGCTGCGCAGCCCCGGGTAGGTGTCGCTGGTCGCGCCGCGCTTCATGGCGGCGCCGTCGGTGGAGTCGAAGCCTCCGGTACGGGTGACGCGGAAGGCGGGTCCGGTGTCGGTACCGGTCTCCTCCTTCAGGTAGCGGTCGAACCAGGAGCCGACGCGCCCTTCGACGCGCGCGGTCTCGTTGTCGCCGCCGTCGTGCCCGCCCGAGATCCAGTCGACGGAGACGGGTGCGCCGTTGGCGCTGATCGCCTTCTGCATGGCGTCGGCGTGGCCGAGCGGGAAGAGGGAGTCGGACTGCCCCTGGAGCAGGAGCGAAGGGACCTTGATGCGGTCCGCAACGGCGGAGGGGGAGCGCTCGGTGAGCAGGTCGATCGCGGCGGCGTCGGGCTTACCGCTGACGGCGACGCGCTCGTACATCGCGCAGAGCTGCTTCTCGAACCTCTCGCAGCCGCCGCCGGAGGTGATGAAGATCCCGGCCCAGAGCTTCTTGAAGACGCCGTCGGGGAAGAGGGCGTCGGCGAGGTTCCAGTAGGTGATCACGGGTGCGATGGCGTCGACGCGCCGGTCGTGCCCGGCGGCGAGCAGGGAGACGGCCCCGCCGTAGGAGGCACCGGTGAGGCCGACCCGGGGGTCGCCCTTCCCGTCCAGCTCGACCTCCGGCCGCTCCGCCAGCCAGTCGATGAGCCGGGAGACGTCCTTGACCTCGCCCGCCGGGTCGTTGAGGGAGATCTTCCCGCCGGACCTGCCGAAGCCGCGCGCGGACCAGGTCAGCACCGCGTACCCGTCGGCCGCCAGCTTCTCCGCCTGGGCCCGCACATCGTTCTTGCTGCCGCCGAAGCCGTGCCCGATGAGCACGGCGGGCCGCTTTCCGGAACCGCCGGAGGTGAAGAACGAGGTGTCGATCGGCACCCCGTCCATCCGCAGCATCCGGTCCTCGCGCTGCACGGCGGGCGGGCCGTCGTCGGCGACGGCGGTCCAGGTGCCACCGCCCACGAGTACGGCGAGCGCGGCGACGGCCGCGGCCCACCGGCCAGGTGTACGGGGCAGCAGGCGCCGCCATCGAGCAGTAGGGGTCTCCATCCCTCGACCCTAAACGGAGGATGCCACCGCCCGAAGTGCCGTCAGGGGGAGCCGGGCGGCCTCCCTGAGAGGTACGGTGCCCCCTCCCCGTACTCCGGATGCGGTACGGGCTTCGCCCCACCCGGAGGCCATTGTGGACATTCGCCGCACAACGACCGTCACGGAACTCCTCACCGCCGGCCACCTCTTCGACGCCCCGCCCCGCGAGGAGTGGGCGGCCCGCTTCCTCGCCGCGCCCGGCCACGTGCTGCTGATCGCGTACGTGGACGGGGTCCCGGCGGGCTTCGTCTCGGGCATCGAGATGCTGCACCCGGACAAGGGCACGGAGATGTGCCTGTACGAACTCGGCGTCGACGACCCGTTCCGCCGCCGGGGCATCGGCAGGGCACTCACGCGGGCGCTCGTGGACCTCGCCCGGGAACGCGGCTGCTACGGCCTGTGGGTCGGGGTGGAGCCCGGCAACGAGGCGGCGCGGGCGACCTACCGGTCGGCGGAGGCGGCGGAGGAGGACGGGGGGTTCGCGATGCTGACGTGGGATTTCGAGGGCGGTGGGGCCGGGTGAGGCGGGCCGCTTCTCCTGCGGGAATCCCAGGTGAAGCGTGCTGCTCCGCGCGCCCCTGGGGCAGCTACCGCCCGGCCACCGGCACCGGCCGGGGAGCGCCGAGGTCGAGCGGCGTCTCCACCGGCAGCAGGGCGGCGGCCCGCTCCCGCTCCCCCGCCCGGACGGCCGCGTGCACCTCGCGGGCGAGCGGGGTGACATCGCGTACGGAGACGGTCCACTCGTCCGCGTACCGCCGCGCGGCCTCCCCGCTCAGCCCGAGCTGGAGGGAGCGGTACGGGAGCGGGTTCAGGTCCAGATCGCGCTCGGGGTCCCACTGCACCCGGGCGGGGGCGGCGCGCAGACTGCGCTTCCAGGAATCCTCGTCCCGGTGCACATCGCGTACGTAGTGGGAGAGTTCGGCGTGCGCGAGGGCCCACTCCAGCCCGTCCCGGTCGATCTCCACGGCGAGGACGACCTCCTGCCCCTCCTTCGTACCCCACCCGCAGCGGTACATCATCCAGAGGAAGCTGGGCTTGATCCACGTCATCCGGTCCCGCTTCCAGGCGGCGGGGAACCGTCCGTCGCGCGCGGCGGGGAGCCCGATGGCGGGCGGATACGCCTGGTAGACGGTGACGGTGGTGGCGGTGTGCCGGGCGCGGATCTCGTAACGGGGCGGGAGGGGCTGGGCGTTCATGGGACCAGGGTGCGGGACGCGGTCACGCCCCGGCACCTGGTTTTCCCGCCCTGTCGTCAACGTACCGCTGCTCAGTACAGCTTGTTCACCGCCGTCCGCAGGGTCTCCTTCCACGCGGCCACGGGCGGTTCGCCCCAGTAGCTCGACCACAGGACGAGCGTGACGGTGTCGCCGTCGCGGCCCACGCCCCACAGGTAGTTGAAGTCGGGGCGCGGGGAGTTGGTGTCGAAGGTGTGCATCCCCTGGAGGGTCGCGCCGTCCTCCACGTCCACCGTGCCGTGGTCGTAGCCGGTCGCGGTCACGCCGGGGTCCTGCGGGCGGTTCGCGCAGTCGGCGTAGTCCTGCCGGGTCGCGTCCGCGAACGCGATGGCCTCCGCCTCCGTGTCGAAGGCCGCCACCTTCTGCTGGGCGAACGCGGTCTCCGCGGTGGTGAAATCCCGGTACCAGACGTTCACTTCGGGTCGGTCCTCCGGCCAGGCCGCCAGGCACCCCTGCGCCTCGCCCCAGCCCCGCGCGACCGGGAACGCGCGCCACGACTCGGTCCTGGGCAGATCGGAGATGTACAGCGTCCCCGGCCTCGGCCGCCACTGCTCGGCGCCCACGGCCGGCCCCGACGCCATCCCGAGCGACAGCACCACGGCGGGCGGGGCTTTCCTTCGCAGTGACCCGAAAGCTTCCCTTTGTTGACGCGTTCTGCCCGCCCGCGGCATCGTCGCCGGGGGCGGGCAGAGGGCGTGGCCGGACAGGGATCAGTGGTTGCGCGGGAAGCCCAGGTCGACGCCCGACGGCGCGTCCGCCGGGTCCGGCCAGCGGGTGGTGACGACCTTGCCCCGGGTGTAGAAGTGCACGCCGTCGTTGCCGTAGATGTGGTGGTCGCCGAAGAGCGAGTCCTTCCAGCCGCCGAAGGAGTGGTAGCCCACCGGGACCGGGATCGGCACGTTGACGCCGACCATGCCCGCCTGGATCTCCAGCTGGAAGCGGCGGGCCGCGCCGCCGTCGCGGGTGAAGATCGCGGTGCCGTTGCCGAAGGGCGAGGCGTTCATGAGGGCGACACCGTCCTCGTACGTCTCCACGCGGAGCACGCACAGGACCGGGCCGAAGATCTCGTCCTTGTACGCGTCGGAGTCGGTGGAGACCTTGTCCAGGAGGGAGAGGCCGATCCAGTGGCCGTCCTCGAAGCCCTCCACCGTGTGGCCCGTGCCGTCGAGGACGACCTCCGCGCCCTGGGCGGCGGCGCCCGTGACGTACGAGGCGACCTTGTCGCGGTGGGCGGCGGTGATCAGGGGGCCCATCTCGGAGGTGGGGTCGTTGCCGGGGCCGATCTTGATCTTCTCGGCGCGCTCGCGGATCTTGTCGACCAGCTCGTCACCGATCGCGCCGACCGCGACCACGGCCGAGATCGCCATGCAGCGCTCACCCGCGGAGCCGTACGCCGCCGAGACCGCCGCGTCGGCCGCCGCGTCCAGGTCGGCGTCCGGGAGGACCAGCATGTGATTCTTCGCGCCGCCGAGGGCCTGGACGCGCTTGCCGTTGGCGGAGGCGGTGGCGTGGATGTAGCGGGCGATGGGGGTGGAGCCGACGAAGGAGACGGCCGCCACGTCGGGGTGGGCGAGGAGGGCGTCCACCGCGACCTTGTCCCCGTGCACGACGTTGAGCACGCCGTCCGGAAGGCCCGCCTCCGTCGCCAGCTCGGCCAGCAGGACGGCGGCCGACGGGTCCTTCTCGCTCGGCTTCAGCACGAACGTGTTGCCGCAGGCGATCGCCAGCGGGAACATCCACATCGGCACCATGGCCGGGAAGTTGAACGGGGTGATGCCCGCGACCACGCCCAGCGACTGACGGATCGAGGAGACGTCGACCCGGCTGGACACCTGCGTGGACAGCTCGCCCTTGAGCTGGGTCGTGATCCCGCACGCCAGCTCGACGATCTCCAGGCCCCGGGCGACCTCGCCCAGCGCGTCCGAGTGCACCTTGCCGTGCTCGGCGGTGATCAGCGCGGCGATGTCGTCGCGGTGGGCGTCCAGCAGCGCGCGGTAGCGGAAGAGGACCGCGGTGCGCTGGGCGAGGGAGGAGGTGCCCCAGGTGGCGTACGCGGTCTTCGCCGCCGCGACTGCCGCGTCGACCTGCTCGACCGAGGCCAGCGCCACCTGCGTGGTGACCGCACCGGTGGCGGGGTCCGTGACGGGACCGTACTGGCCCGACGTGCCCTCCACTGTCTTGCCGCCGATCCAGTGGTTGACGGTCTTCGTCATGACGTACTCCTTCAGACTTCGGGCAGACTGGCTGGCTCAGGCGTGGTTTCACAGGTGGTGGCGTCGGGCGGCGACCTGCCGGTCGTACTCTTCCCGGGCCTTGACCGCCGCCGGTCGCGTCGCGGTCTCGGCCACAGGAACATCCCACCACGCCTGTGCCGGAGGGGGGCCCGACACTGTGTCGGGCGTTTCGGTCTCGACGTAGACACAAGTGGGGCCCTCCGCGCTGCGGGCCTCCGCGAGGACTTTACGCAGGTCGTCGACCGTGGTGGCGCGCAGGACGTGCATGCCGAGGGAGGCCGCGTTGGCGGCCAGGTCGACGGGGAGCGGCGGGCCGGTGAAGCCGCCGTCGGGGTCCCGGTGGCGGTAGGCCGTCCCGAAGCGCTCGCCGCCGACCGCCTCGGAGAGGCCGCCGATGGAGGCGTACCCGTGGTTCTGGAGGATCAGCAGTTTCAGGGGCAGGTTCTCCTGGACGGCGGTGACGATCTCGGTGGGGTTCATCAGATACGTGCCGTCGCCGACGAGCGCCCAGACGGGGCGGGGCCGCTCTTGCGTTTCGGTGGCGAGGAGGACGCCGATCGCGGCCGGGATCTCGTAGCCCATGCAGGAGTAGCCGTACTCCACGTGGTACTGGTCGCGGGAACGTGCGCGCCAGAGCTTGTGCAGGTCGCCGGGGAGGGAGCCCGCGGCGTTGATGAGGATGTCCTCCTCGGTGACCAGGGTGTCGAGGAGGCCGAGGACCTGGGCCTGGGTGGGGCGCGCGGTGGGGTCGGGGGTGGTGAAGGATGCCTCGACCCGTTCCTCCCACGCCTCCTTCGCGCCGGTGTACTCCGTCTCGTACGCCGGGTCGATCCGGTACCCCCGTCCGGCGAGCGCGCTGGTGAGCGCCTCCAGGCCGGTGCGGGCGTCGGCGACCAGGGGGAGGGCGGCCAGCTTGTGGGCGTCGAAGCCGGTGATGTTGAGGTTGAGGAAGCGGACGGCCGGGTTCTCGAAGAGGGTGCCGGATGCGGTGGTGAAGTCCGTGTACCGGGTGCCGATGCCGATCACCAGGTCGGCGGTGCGGGCCAGCTCGTCGGCGGTGGCGGTGCCGGTGTGGCCGATACCGCCCACGTCCGCCGGGTGGTCGTGGCGCAGGGCCCCCTTGCCCGCCTGGGTGGAGGCGACCGGGATGCGGGTGGCGGCGGTGAAGGCGGCGAGGGTCTCCTCGGCCCCGCTGTGACGGACCCCGCCGCCCGCGACGATCAGGGGGCGGCGGGCAGAGCGCACCGCCCGTACGGCCTGCTCCAGCTCGGCCGTGTCGGGCGCGGGCCTGCGGACCCGCCAGACCCGCTCGGCGAAGAACTCCTCCGGCCAGTCGTACGCCTCCGCCTGCACGTCCTGCGGCAGCGCCAGCGTGACCGCGCCCGTCTCGGCCGGGTCGGCGAGGATCCGCATCGCCTGGAGGGCCGCCGGAATCAACGCTTCCGGGCGGGTGACCCGGTCGAAGTAGCGCGAAACGGGGCGCAGGCAGTCGTTGACCGACACGTCACCGGCGTACGGGACTTCGAGCTGCTGGAGTACGGGGTCGGCGGGCCGGGTCGCGAACGTGTCGCCGGGGAGGAGGAGTACGGGGAGGTGGTTGATGGTGGCGAGGGCGGCGCCGGTCACGAGGTTGGTGGCGCCGGGGCCGATGGAGGTGGTCACCGCGTGTGCGGAGAGCCGGCCGCACTGCCGGGCATACCCCACGGCCGCGTGCACCATGGCCTGTTCGTTACGGCCCTGGAGGTACGGCATGCGGGGGGCGTTGGCGTTGCGGATGCCGTGGCCGCCGCCGTTCCGCGTCCTGTTGCCCGCTTCGACGAGCGCCTGGCCGATTCCGGCGACATTGCCGTGGCCGAAGATGCCCCAGGTGGCGCTGATCAGACGGTGGCGGCGGCCGTCGCGCTCGGTGTACTGCCGGGCGAGGAAGGCGACCAGGGCCTGAGCGGTGGTCAGACGGCGGGTGGGGGCGGGGCGCGTACGGGCGGGGCTTGGGCGCGTACGGGCAGGGTCTGCGGGGCTCACGTGGCTCGCAGGATCGGTGTGGCTTGCGCCGTCGCTGGAGCTTGCGGGACTCGTCGGGCTCAAGGCGTTACCTCCGGGCCGGGCGACGGATGCGCCGTGTAGAGCGGGAGTCTGACGTCGACCGGCTGCTGTGGCCAGGTGTCGCGGATCCATCCGTGGTCCGGATGGTCGCGGATCAGCCAGGCCCGCTCCTCCCCCGGCCCCGCCATGACGTTCAGGTAGTACAGCGTCCGGCCGGGCGGGGCGATCGACGGGCCGTGCCAGCCGTCGGGGATGAGGACCGCGTCACCGCCGCGGACCTCGGCGAGGACATCCGTACCTCCGTCGCGCGACGGGGAGACCCGGTGGTAGCCGAGCCCGCCGCCCTCCACCTCGAAGTAGTAGATCTCCTCCAGCTCGCACTCATCGCCCGGAACGTGCTCGTCGTGCTTGTGGGGCGGGTAGGAGGACCAGTTCCCGCCGGGCGTGAGCACTTCGACGGCGATCAGGCGGTCGCAGTCGAAGGTGTCGGCGGCGGCGAAGTTGTTGACCTGGCGGGAACAGTTGCCAGTGCCGCGCAGTTCGACGGGTACCTCCGGCGCGGGGCCGTAGCGAGCGGGGAGTCGTCGCTCGCACTTCGCTCCTGCCAGGGCGAAGCGGCCTCCTGCGCCGGAGGCGATCTGTGCTCGGTCGTCGCGCGGCACGTAGGCGAAATCGCTCACCCCGCTGAACACGCTTTCCCGGCCCAGCAGTTCAAAGGTGCCACCTGCCGTATGCACCGTACAGCCACCGGCCAACGGCAGGACGATCCATTCGCTCTCCCCGGTGACGAGCGTATGAACTCCGCCCGGCTCCAGCTCAAGAACGCGGAGACTGGACCGATCCCATCCGGCCATTTTCGGATCGATGTCCAGGGCGTAGGGCCCGCGCCCCGCGCTGCCGGAGGGCAGGTGGTGGCGCGCGGCGGGAGGCGTACCCCCGGTGTGGTGCTCATGGTGCGTGTCTTCCATGCCCACTCCTTACCCGTTACCCGCCCTGGTCCCGTACTTCCCCGGCCTGTACTTCCCCGCCCGTACTTACCCGGCTCGCGCTTCCCCGCCCGTACGTCCCCGGCCCGTGCTTCCCCGGCTACAGCAGCGATACGGCGGTGTCGACGGCCCCCGCCACGTCCCCGTCGACCGGGTAGAGCAGCGAACGCCCCACGACCAGCCCCCTTACGGTCGGCAGCCGCAGCGCCTCGCGCCACTTCCCGTACGCCCCGTCCAGGTCGTCGCCCACCTCGCCGCCGAGCAGGACGGCGGGCAGCGTGGAGGTCTCCATGACCTGGGCCATGTCGTCCGGATCGTCCGTGACGGGGACTTTGAGCCAGGTGTACGCGGAGCTCCCGGCCAGGCCCGAGGCGATGGCGATGGAGGTGGCGACGGCGGCGCCGCCCAGGTCGTTGCGGAGGCGGCCGTCGACGCGCCCGCAGAGGAACGGTTCGACGAAGACGGGCAGCCGGTGCGCGGCCATCTCGTCGATCGTCCGGGCGGCCGCGTGCAGGGTGTCGAGGGAGCCGGGGTCGTCGTGGTCGATGCGGAGCAGCAGCTTCCCCGCGTCGAACCCGTGGCGGACCAGGTCCTCGGGGCGGTGCCCGGTGAACCGGTCGTCCAGCTCGAAGGCGGCGCCCGCGAGCCCGCCCCGGTTCATGGAGCCCATGACGACCTTGTCCTCCAGGGCGCCGAGGAGGAGCAGGTCGTCCAGGACGTCGGCGGAGGCGAGGACTCCGTCGACCCCGGGTCGGGAGAGCGCGAGGCAGAGCCGCTGGAGGAGCTCGAACCGGTTGGCCATGGCGAGGGCCCGGTCCCCGACGGCGAGGGCGCCGCGTGCGGGGTGGTCGGCGGCGACGATCATCAGTCGGCCGGGGTGGGGCGGGCGCGCCCGGTCCGAGGCGGTGTCGGCCGTACGGAGCAGGGGCCGCCGCTTCCGTCGTGCGGCGGCCTCGGCGACCGCTTCGGGGCGCTCGGCGCGGAGCCGGACCAGGTCGCGGACGGAGGGGGCGGCGGGGGTCATGAGCCCGCTCCGGCCCGGGGAGGAGCGGGAGCGTCTGAGGCGGCCTGGGCACTCGTGGCCCCGGGAGGCTCGGCCGTCACGGCCCCCTCCGCGAGCGCCCGTTCGACCTCGTCCGGGAAGGGCATCGCGGAGGAGCAGGCGAGCCGGGAGGCGACGATGGCCCCGGCGGCGTTCGCGTACCGCATGATCCGGGCGAGGTCCCATCCGGCGAGCAGCCCGTGGCAGAGCGCCCCGCCGAACGCGTCCCCGGCGCCGAGTCCGTTGACGACCTCCACCGGCAGCGGCTCCACATCGGCGGTGGAGCCGTCGCGGTGGACGGCGAGGACGCCCTTCGGCCCCTGTTTGACGACGGCGAGCTCCACCCCGGCCGCGAGCAGGGCGCGGGCGGCGGCGTGCGGTTCGCGCTCGCCGGTCGCGATCTCGCACTCGTCGATGTTGCCCACGGCGACGGTGGCATGGGCGAGCGCTTCCCGGTAGCGGGCGGGCGCCACCTCGCTGTGGTCCCCGCCGTCCCAGAACATGGGCCGCCAGTCCAGGTCGAACACAGTCGCGGTACGGGGTGCCCCGGCCGGGGCCTCACTGCGGGCCCGGAGCGCGGCCAGCGTCGCGGCCCGGCTGGGCTCGGCGCTGAGCCCGGTGCCGGTCATCCAGAAGATCCGGGCGGCGCGCACCGCGTCGAGATCGAGCTCCGGCGGGTGGATCTCCAGATCGGGTGCCTTGGGCTGCCGGTAGAAGTAGAGGGGGAAGTCGTCGGGCGGGAAGATCTCGCAGAACGTGACGGGGGTCGGATACTCCTCGACCTCCGTCACCCACCGGTCGTCCACCCCGAACCGTGCCAGTTCCTGGTGGAGGTACGCGCCGAAGGCGTCCTTCCCGGTACGGGTGATCACCGCCGTCCGCCGCCCCTGCCTGGCCGCCGCCACCGCCACGTTCGCCGGGGAGCCGCCGAGGAACTTACCGAAGGTCTCGACCCGGGCGAGCGGCACCCCGATCTCCAGGGGGTAGAGATCCACCCCGATCCGCCCCATGGTGATCACGTCGTACGGCTCAAGCTCAGGCATACGCATCCCTTCGACCCACCGGCTCGACCCACCGGATCGCCCAACCGGATCGACCGCCGATGGTCGGCCGAGGGTCGGCCGATCCAGGTCTAGCCCCCTGCCGGGAACCCTGTCAACATTTTGTCCGGACATTCGGACGAACCCTTGACACTCTTCCGGACGGGCCGCGACGCTGGGCGATATGACCCCCTCCGCACCCTCTTCGGCCCGCATCCGCATCGGCTCGGCACCCGACTCGTGGGGGGTGTGGTTCCCCGACGACCCTCGGCAGGTGCCCTGGCGGCGCTTCCTGGACGAGGTGGCGGAGGCCGGGTACGAGTGGATCGAGCTCGGCCCGTACGGCTATCTGCCCACCGATCCGGTCCGGCTGGCGGACGAGACCCGCAGCCGTGGCCTCACCGTCTCCGCGGGCACCGTCTTCACCGGATTGCACCACGGCCCCGACGTCTGGGACCGGACCTGGGCGCATGTCGCGGACATCGCCGAACTGACCCGGGCCATGGGCGCGGAACACCTCGTCGTCATCCCCTCCTTCTGGCGCGATGACAAGACGGGCGAGGTCCTGGAGGACCGCACGCTCACCCCCGCGCAGTGGCGGGATCTCACCACGCAGACGGAGCGGCTGGGGCGGGAGGTCCAGGAGCGCTACGGGCTCCGCATCGTCGTCCACCCGCACGCGGACACCCACATCGACAGCGAGGAGAACGTCAACCGCTTCCTCGACGCCACCGACCCCGCCCTCGTCTCGCTCTGCCTGGACACCGGGCACTACGCCTACTGCGGCGGCGACAGCGTCAAGCTCATCGAGACGTACGGGGAGCGCATCGGCTACCTCCACCTGAAGCAGGTCGACCCCGAGGTCCTGGCGGCGGTGGTGGCGGACGAGGTCCCGTTCGGCCCGGCCGTGGCGCAGGGCGTGATGTGCGAACCGCCCGGCGGCGTACCCGCCCTGGAACCGGTCCTGGAGGCGGCACGCGCCCTGGACGTCGACCTGTTCGCGATCGTGGAGCAGGACATGTACCCGTGCGACCCGGACAAGCCGCTCCCCATCGCGCGCCGCACCCGCGAGTTCCTCCGCTCCTGCGGACGGCCCTGACCGCCGGGTCACACCCCCGTACGCCCGTCGATGCGCTCGCGGATCAGGTCGGCGTGCCCGCAGTGGCGCGCGTACTCGCCGATCATGTGCGTGTAGATCCAGCGCAGCGTCACCTCCCCGCCCATGAACGGGCTGGTGTCGTCGAGCCCCCGGCCCGCGCAGTTCTCCCGCCCCCGCCGGACCTCCTCCTCCCACACCGCCACCGCGCTCTCGTACGTGGCGTCCTCGGCGAGCTCGAACCCACCGTCGTGCCCAGCACCGCCATCGGCAGGTGCGAACAGCGGCGGAACGTCCTCCTGCACGAGGACCCGCCGGAACCAGTTCCGCTCGACGGCCGCGGCGTGCTGGACCAGACCGAGCAACGTGATGGACGAGGGCGCCGCCGACGCCTCACGGAGCCGCTCCTCGGGCAACTCCGCGCACTTCTGGGCGAGGGTGACGCGGTAGAAGTCGAGCCAGCTCTCCAGCGAGGTGCGCTCGTCGGCGACCAGCGGGGGCATCGGACGTTCGGAAGTGCTCATGATCTCCATCGTGGCACCCGGGTCTGACAACGCCCGGATTCCGCACTACGGTCAGCCGTTCACCCTTTCTGTCACAGCAGTAACTGTTTCGCCACACATGTCTCCGTTACGCGGGTTTTCCGTCACAGGCGCACAACAGCCCCGCTCAGCCTGCCGTGCGACGTCGTTCAACCGGGCGCAGGCTGCGTGATCACCGGAGCAGAACCGGTCAGAGCAGCAGCGACAGAGCAACGCAGCGCAGAGAGGTGTCACGGATGACGGACAGAACACTCTGGTCCTACAAGGACATTGCCGCGCACATCCAGGTCCAGCCGGACACCGTCCGCTCCTATCGCAAACATGGCCTCCTCCCGCCGCCCGACCAGGTGAAGAACGGAAAGCCGTACTGGTACGGGGACACCATCCGGGCCTGGGTCGCCTCCCGCCCCCGCAACCGGCCCCGCTGACCCCCACGACATGTCCTACTGCCGGGGCTCCTTCCGGAACAGGGCCGTCCAAAGAAAGGACTTCCCAATCGTGATGTCAAGCCGCAGCCGTGACGGGAGGTGAACCTTGGTAGCGCTGTCCGTCACGGATCATGGCCCACAGGACGTTG
>NZ_JBHYVE010000032.1:36464-84398 GCF_042750035.1 Streptomyces sp. NPDC059452 | reverse complement strand
GCGCCACCGACTGCGGCGACCACGTCACCACCACCCGCAACCCCAGCTCGGCACCCCGCAGCACCAACTCCTCCGGATCCACCGCAGGGCCGAACACCTCAGCATCCAGCCCATCAAGCCGACGCTCCGCAGCCACCTCCGCCACCAGCCGCGCGTTCGGAATCCCCGACACCCGCACCGGGCCACCAACACCAGCGACATCGAACTCCGGCGTCCAGGACACGCACGGCAACTCCGCGACATCCACCACCTCCGACGGCGCCTTGTGCAGCACCACCTCGTACCGGTGACGAGTCAGCTCGTTGTGATAGCCACCCCGCTTCAGCTGGATGTCCACCCCGCCAACACGCTCATCGGCCGCAGCCAGCGCAGTGAAGAACTCCGGGGCCGTCACCAACTCCTTCTCCAGCAGCACCGCACGGTCCACCACCGAACGAGCCGCCGCACCACGATCGGCGTTCACCGCCGCGTGCAGCGCCCGCAGCGAACCCGCATGCCGCACATCACCGATCACCAGACGACCACCCGGAGCCAACAACCCCATGGCCTGGTCGATCACCCGGGCCAAATACTCCCCATCAGGGAAGTACTGCACCACCGAGTTGATCAACACCGTGTCGAAATACTCCAACGGCAGCCCGTCGACCACATCGGCCGCCTGACACCGCAACCGCACCCGATCCGACAACCCCGCCCGGGCCACCTGAGCAGTCAGCCTGTCGATCACAGCACCCGACAGATCCGTACCCCAGTACTCATCCACACCCGGCGCCAGATGCGCCATCAGCAGACCAGAACCGACACCGATCTCCAGGACCCGCTCACCGCCGAGGTCACGCACCCGCTCCACGGCCGCATCACGCCACGCACGCATCTCGTCCAGCGGAATCGGCTCACCCGTGTACGAACTGTCCCAGCCCGAGAAATCCTCACCGAAACCACCCGACCCCGCACCCGAGTAGACCGCGTCGTAGATCTCCCGCCATTCACCGACCTGGGCATCCCCACCGGAATCCGCCTCCTCGGCACCGCCCGCCGCCGCAGCCGCCGCCGCTGCCAGGTCCGGCACCACATAAGCAGCCAGACGCTGATCCCCCGGAACATCCTCACGGACCAGGACGGCCGCCTGACGCACACCCTCGCAGCCGGTCAGCAGGGACTCGATCTCGCCGGGCTCGATACGGAAGCCACGGACCTTGACCTGTTCATCCGCACGGCCCACGAACTCCAGCTGCCCATCCGCACGCCACCGCACCAGATCACCGGTGCGATACATCCGCACCCCCGACTCGAACGGCGACGCCACAAACCGCTCCGCAGTCAACCCCGCCCGGCCCAAGTATCCACGCGCCAGACCAGCACCCGACACATACAGCTCACCCACCACACCCACCGGAACCGGCCGCAGCACCTCATCCAGAACAAAGGCACGGGTGTTGGTGATCGGCCGGCCGATCGGCGCCACACCCTCCACCAGCTCACCGCTCATCGACACACAGACGGTGGACTCCGTCGGGCCGTACGCATTCACCACACGCCGCCCCCGCGACCACCGCGCGGCCAACTCCGGCGGCGCCGCCTCACCCGCCAGCACCACCGACTCCAACGACCCCAGCCCCGACTCCGCCGAAGCGGGCAGCGCCCCCAACACCGACGGCGGCAACGTCACATGCGTGACACGCTGTCCCTCCAGAACACCACGCAGTGTCTCGCCCACCAGACGGCCCTCTTCCGGCACCACCAGCACAGCACCGGAGCCGAAAGCCATCACCAACTCCCAGAACGCCGCATCAAAACTCGGCGAGGCAAACTGCAACACCCGGCTGCCGGAACCAACCCCCAGCCGCTCCGCCTGCGCACGAGCCAAGCTCGCCACACCACGATGCGACACCACCACACCCTTGGGAACACCGGTGGAACCGGAGGTGTAGATCACATACGCCGCCTGCTCACCCCCCACACCCACCACAGGGTCGGTCTCGGGGAGATCGGACATGTCCTGGGCCATGGCCTCCGCGTCCAGGACCAGCACCGGCCGCGCGTCGCGCAGCATGAACTCCCGCCGGTCCCCCGGGTACTCGGGATCCAGCGGCAGATAGGCACCGCCGGCCTTGAGGACGGCAAGGACCGCCACCACCATCTCCACCGACCGCGGCAGCTCCACCGCCACCAGCTTCTCCGGGCCGACACCCTGGCCGATCAGCCAGTGCGCAAGCCGGTTGGCCCGCGCGTTCACCTCCCCGTACGACAGGGACAACCCACCATGAACCAACGCCACCGCATCCGCGTCCCGCCGCACCTGGGCCTCGAACAACCCCGCCAGCGTCACCCACGGCACCTCGACGGACGTACCGTTCCACACCTCCAGCAGCCGACCACGCTCATCATCCGACAGCAGCTCCACCGCACCGACGGACAGCGAAGGATCCACCACCACCTGCTCCAGCAACCGCACCCAACGCCCCAACAACCCCTCCACCGTCCCACGGTCGAAGAGCTCGGACGCGAACTCGACCAACGCCTCGATGCCCGCCGCGCCGCCGGTGTCGTCGTGGCGCTCGTACATCTCGACCAGCATGTCGAAGCGCGAGGTTTCGGTACTGATGAACTCGGTGCGGACCTGGAGCCGTGGGAGGCGGAACTCCTCCGACGGCATGTTCTGGAGCACCATGGCGACCTGGAACAGCGGGTGATGGCTGGTGGTGCGCTGCGGGTTGAGGACCTCGACCAGGTCCTCGAACGGCACGTCCTGGTGCGCGTACGCCGTCACGCTCCGCTCCCGTACCCGAGCGAGGAGCTCCTCAAAGGTGGGGTTCCCGGAGGTGTCGGTACGCAGCACGAAGGTGTTGACGAAGAGGCCGATGAGGTCGTCGAGGGCCTCGTCCGTGCGGCCCGCCACGCCGTTGCCCAGCGCGATGTCGGTGCCCGCGCCGAGGCGGGTGAGGAGCGCGGCCATGCCGGCCTGCAGCACCATGAAGGCCGTCGTGTTGGTGCGGCGCGCCAGTTCGTGGACGCCGCGGTGCAGTTCGGCGTCGAGCTGGAAGTCGACCCGGCCGCCCTCGTAGCCTGCTGTGGTGGGCCGGGGGCGGTCGGCGGGGAAGGTCACCTGCTCGGGCAGGTCCGCCAGCTCCCGGCGCCAGTAGTCGAGTTGCTTGGCGTACACGCTGTCCGGGTCGCCCGCGTCGCCCAGTCGGTCGCGCTGCCACAGGGTGTAATCGGCGTACTGCGCGGGGAGTTCGGGCCACTGCGGGGCGCGCTGCTCGACGCGTGCGGTGTACGCCTCCACCACGTCGCGTGCCAGGGGGGCCATCGACCAGCCGTCACCGGCGATGTGGTGCAGTAACAGGAGCAGGGTGCTGTGCCCGGGCCCCGTCTCGAACAGCCAGCCACGCAGGGGTATCTCGGTGGACAGGTCGAATCCGTAGCGGCTCATGTCGCGCAGCGTGCGCTCCAGGTCGGCCTCGGGGACGGATCGTCGCTCCCACCGGAAGTCGGCCTCGTCCAGGTCTCGTATCAGCTGGTACGGCTCGCCGTCGACCTCGGGGAAGACGGTGCGCAGCGACTCGTGTCGGCCGATGACATCGAGAAGGGCCGCGTGCAGTGCCTCGGCGTCGACGGTGCCGGTGAGGCGGAGGGCCAGGGGGACGTTGTACGTCGCCGAGCGGCCCTCCAGCTTGTGCAGGAACCACAGGCGGCGCTGGGCGAACGACAGCGGCACCACATCGGGGCGTTGGGCGTGTGCGAGGGGCGTGTGGGTGTCGCCGCCGTCGGCTGTCTCGGCCAGCCGCTTGGCGAGCGCGGCGGGTGTGGAGAAGTCGAAGATCTCCTTGATCTTCAGCTCTGTGCCCAGGGCGGCGCGGATCCGGACGAGCAGCCTGATCGCCGTCAGTGAATGACCGCCGAGCTCGAAGAGGTCGTCGTGGGGGCCCACGTGGTCCTTGCCGAGCGTCTCGGCGAACAGAGCGCACAGCACCTCCTCGCGCGATGCCTTGGCGTCCAACTTCTCGCTCCCTCTTCTGGCGGTTTCGAATCCGTCGTGCATCGGCCCGGATGGGGTCTTTGGCGGCCGGCTCATGCGGTGGGTCACGTGGTGGGGTGGGTCGAACACGTCTGCCGGATCTTCTCGGCAACGATCGGGCCGATGTCCCGCAGCGGTTCCGGATTCATCATGTCCGTGTGCTGGCAGTCCACCTTCTGGAACTCGATGTCGCCGGTGAGATAGGGGGCCCAGATTCCGGGTTCGAGCTTGTGGTTCATCTCGTCGCCGGTGGAGGCCAGGATCAGCGTCGGCGCGGAGACCGGCCGGGGCTTGTTGTCCACCTCCAGGAGGGCGTGGTTGATGGTCAGGTGCATCATTGCCGTGACCTCGGCCTCGCTGAGGCCGGCCAGGGCGGTGTTCTTCGTGATCAGCAGCTCCGCTGTGGCCTCGTGGGTGAGCTCGGCCGCCTCCTCGTCGGTGAGTTCGATGTCGAAGAGGGCCAGCATGGCGCGGTGCACGTCGGCGACCTGCACCTTCGGCAGGGACTCCTCGATCTCGCGGCGGCTGACCGGGTTCACCGGGAAGCAGTCGAGCAGTGTCAGCAGCGCCACCCGCTCGCCGCGCTCCTCCAGCAGCACGGAGATGCTGTGGGCGACGACACCGCCGAACGACCAGCCCAGGAGGTGGTACGGGCCTTCGGGCTGGATCCGGAGGATCTGCTCCAGGTAGTCCTCGGCCATCTCCTCGATGGACTCCGCGAGCTTTCCGCCCGTCAGGCCGCGAGCCTGCAGGGCGTACACCGGGGTGTCCCGGTCGATGTACTGGAGGAGACCGGCGTAGGACCAGCCGAGGCCGCTGCCGGGGTGGACGCAGAAGACCGGGCGGCCCTCGCCCTGGGTCCGCAGCGGCAGGAGCACCTCCAGGGCGTTCTCGTCGCCGGCGACGTCGAGGCGGGCGGCGAGGCCCGCCGGGGTGGGCGCCTCGAAGAGGACTCGCAGCGGCAGCTCGACACCGAGCACGTCGCGGATCCGGCTCATGAGGCGGATGGCGAGCAGGGAGTAGCCGCTGAGGTCGAAGAAGCTGTCGTCGACGCCGACCCACTCCATCCCCAGGACTTCGGCGAACAGCCCGCACAGCACCTCTTCGTGCGGGGTGCGGGGTGCTCGGCCCCGCCCGGCGTCCGTGAGGTCGGGCGTGGGCAGGGCCGTGCGGTCCAGTTTGCCGTCGGGCGTCAGGGGCACGTCCGTGATGGCCACGACGGCGGACGGGACCATGTACTCCGGCAGTCGGTCCGCCACATGGGCGCGCAGCGCGCGCCCGTCCAGCTCCGCCGTTCCGTCCTCGGGCACCGCGTAGCCGATGAGCTGGGTGCCGTCCGGGCCGTCCGCTCGGGCGACCACCACTGCCCGCCGCACCGACGGGTGCGATGCGAGGGCGGTGGCGATCTTGCCCGGCTCGATGGGGAAGCCGCGGAGCTTGACCTGTTCGTCGGCGCGGCCGGCGAACTCCAGTTGGCCGTCGGCGCGCCAGCGTGCCAGGTCACCGGTGCGGTACATCCGTACGCCCGGCTCGAACGGGTTCGGTACGAACCGCTCCGCGGTAGGCCCCGGGCGGCCGAGATAGCCGCGGGCGACCTGAGCCCCGGACATATACAGCTCGCCCACCGTGCCCGGTAGCACCGGCCGCAGCCCGGCGTCGAGGACGTAGGCGCGGGTGTTGGAGGACGGGCGGCCGATCGGCACCGGTCCGGAGGGCAGTTCCGTCTCCGGTGGGAGCTCGAACTGGGCGCAGATGGCGGTCAGTTCGGTCGGGCCGTAGGCGTTGATCAGGGTGACGTGGGGGTGCTGGGTCCGCCAGGCCGCGACTGCCTCGCCGATCAGTGTCTCGCCGCCGAGGATCAGGGTTTCGCCGGGCGACCAGCCCTCGGGCAGCGCTTCCAGAAGCGGCAGGTGCGAGGGGGTCGCCTTCACCAGCGTCACGGGGGCGTCGTCGGCCGGTTCCCGTCCGGGCAGTTCCTCAAGGCCGCTCAGGTGGACCCGGCCGCCGCTGGCGAGGGTGGTGTACAGGGCGGTCGCCGTCAGTTCGAAGGCGATCGATGAGTGCACCAGTGTCGCGCCACGCGCTGCCGGGTGGTGCCGCACTGCCCAGTTGAGGAAGTTCACCACCGAGCGGTGCTCGACCACCACGCCCTTCGAGCGCCCCGTCGGCCCCGAGGTGTGGATCACGTAGGCGGGGTTGCGGGGCAGCAGCGGGGCGGTGCGGTCGGTGTCGGACAGGTTGTGGGACGGCAGGGCGGCGAGCGCCGCTGCCGTCTCCGGAGAGTCCAGGAGAACGCGGGTGTGCAGGGCCTGGGGAAGGAGGGCCGCCGTCTGGGCGGTGGTGAGCACGCATACGGGCGCGGTGTCGTCGAGGGCGTGTGTGAGGCGGTCGGCCGGGTGGTTGGGGTCGAGCGGCAGACAGGCGGCGCCGGACTTCAGCACCGCGACCATTGCCACCAGCATCGCGGCCGAGCTCGGCACGGCGAGGCCGACGAACCGCTCGGGGCCCGCTCCGAGCGCGGACAGGTGCCGGGCGAGCCGGTTGGCCCGCTCGTTGAGCTCCAGGTAGGTGAGCAGACCGTCCTCGGCCGCCACCGCCACCGCGTGCGGGGTTACCGCGGCCCGGTCCTGGAGGAGTTCCACGAGGGTGACGTCGGGCACTTCCCGGTCGGTGTCGTTCCACTCGCACAGCACCTGGTGCCGTTCGGCTTCGGTCATGACGTCGATCTCGCCGACGGGCCGCCGCGGGTCGGTGACCACCGCCTCGGCCACCGTGCCCAGGCGGGCCACGATCGCTGCCGCGGCATCGTGGTCGAACAGGTCGGTGGCGTAGCTGAGTTGTCCGGCCAGCCCCGCCGGTGAGCCGTCGTCGGCGAAGCTCTCGCTGAACGTGAAGTCCAGATCGAACTTGGCGGCGTCGGTTCCGGCGTCGACGAAGCCGACGTCGAGTCCGGGCAGTGTCAGGTCGGCGCGGCCGGTGTTGGCGAGCGACATCATGACCTGGAACAGCGGGTGCCGGGATGTCGACCGGTCCGGGTTGATGATCTCCACGAGCCGCTCGAAGGCCAGCTCCTGGTGGGCGTAGACGGCCAGGTCGGTCTCCCGGACCCGGCCGAGGAGTTCGGTGAACGTGGGGTTCCCGGACAGGTCCGTGCGCAGCACCAGGGTGTTGACGAAGAACCCGATGAGGTCGTCGAGGGCCTCGTCGGTGCGGCCGGCGATCGGGGCGCCGATGACGATGTCGTCACCGGCGCCGAGCCGGGACAACAGCACCGCCATGGTGGCTTGGAGCGTCATGAAGACGCTCGCCCCGGACTGGGAGGCCAGTTCCACCAGGCCGCGGTGGACGTGGGCGGGCAGCTCGATGGCGACGGTGGCGCCCCGGTGGCTGGGCCGGTCGGGGCGGGGCCGGGAGGTGGGCAGGGCCAGTTCCTCCGGCGCTCCGGACAGCATCCGCCGCCAGAACGCCGCCTGCTGGGCGATGGCGCTGTCCGGGTCGTCCTCGCGGCCCAGGACCTCCCGCTGCCAGAGGGTGAAGTCGGCGTACTGGACCGGCAGTCCGGCCCACTGCGGGGCACTGCCGGTGCTGCGTGCGGCGTAGGCGGCGGCGAGGTCCTTGGTCAGCGGGGCCAGGGACCAGCCGTCGCCGGCGATGTGGTGCAGCAGGACCAGCAGGACGCACTCGTCGTGCTCGGGCGTCCCGGTCTCGAAGAGCCAGGCGCGTACGGGTGGCTCGGTGGCGAGGTCGAATCCGTGGTGCGCCGCGGTGTCGAGTGCCGCGGGCAGCTCGGCCTCGGTGACCGCGCGGGTCTCCCAGCCGATCTCGGCCCGGTCGGGGTCGAGGACCACCTGGTGCGGCTCGCCGTCGACCTCGGGGAAGACGGTGCGCAGCGACTCGTGCCGGCCGACCACATCGAGCAGTGCGGTGCGCAGCGCGTCCCGGTCCACCTGGCCGGTGAGGCGCAGCGCCAGCGGCATGTTGTAGGTGGCGGAGGGGCCCTCCAGTTTGTGCAGGAACCACAGGCGGCGCTGCGCGTACGACAGCGGTACGGCCTGCGGGCGTGCCATCGGCACCAGCGCGGCGCGGGCCCGGCCGCTGCCGGCCAGGTGCCGGGCGAGTCCGGTCACGGTCGGGTCGTCGAAGACGGTGCCGATGGTGATCTCCACGCCGAACACGCCGCGGATGCGGCTGACCAGGCGGGTGGCGAGCAGGGAGTGGCCGCCGAGGTCGAAGAAGCTGTCGTCGATGCCGACCCGGTCCAGGCCGAGGACCTCGGCGAACAGGGTGCACAGTTCGGCTTCCTGCGCGGTGCGTGGCTCGCGGCCCTCGCTGAGGGTGCCGTAGTCGGGGGCGGGCAGCGCCGAGCGGTCGAGCTTGCCGATCGGGGTGAGCGGCAGCCGGTCGAGGACGACGAAGGCGGCGGGGACCATGTACTCCGGCAGCCATGTGCGCAGTCCGGTGCGCAGTTCCCGGTTCAGCTCGACGACGCGGCGGTGCGCGGCGGGGCTGTTGGCGTGCGTCTGGGCGGGCCGGGTGGCGTCGCTGCCACGGTAGGCGATCACCGGAGTGCTGGTGCCGGCGGGCCTGAGGACCGCGTCGAAGCAGGCGTCCTGGCCGGAGTTGGACCAGGTCGTCACGGCCGCCATGCCCTGGGCGGCGGCGAGTTCGCGCAATTCCTCCGGGTCCAGGCCGGCCGGGCTCCGGGTCTCGGGCCGGCCGCCGCCTTCGATGGCTCGCAGTGCGAGATGGTCGGCCCGCAGGCGGGCGTTGGGCACATCGGCCAGCCGCAGCCCGGACGGGTGTGCGCGCAGTGCCGTCGTGAGTCCTTCGGTGCCGGCGCCCACCGCGTCCCAGGTGAGTTCCGGCAGGTCGGCCGCGGTGTCCGGGGCGGCCGGGGCCTTGTGGATCACCACGTCGTAGCGGTAGCGGGAGAGCTCGTTGGCGTAGTCGCCGGTCTTGAGCCGGATGTCGACGCCGCCGGCGTCCTCCAGGGTCTCGCCGAGCCGCACGAAGAAGTCGGGGGCGAGGAGCAGTTCCTCTTCGTCCCGGACCTTCTGCTCCAGGAGCGCGCGTGCGGCCTCCGGCTCGTCGCCCGCCTCCAGGCGGTGGGCGACGACCCCTGCCTGGAGGTGGCGCAGCAGCCGCAGGTTGCGGATGTCGCCGAGGAAGACGGAGCCGCCGGGGGCCAGCAGTCGCAGGCTCTTGCGGATGACATCGGCCAGGTAGTCGGCGTGCGGGAAGTACTGGGCCACGGAGTTGATGACGATGGTGTCGAAGAAGCCCTCCGGCAGGCCTGTGGTGTCGTCGGCGGCCTGGGCGCGCAGTTCGACGCGCCCGGTCAGCTCCGCCTGCTCGGCCGTCCTCGCGCGCAGGCTCTCGATGGCCGATGCGGAGAAGTCGGTGCCCCAGTAGGCGGTGCAGTGCGGGGCCACTTGGGAGAGGATCAGTCCGTTGCCGACGCCCAGTTCGAGGACGTTGCGCGGGGCGAGCCGGAGGATCTCCGTGACGGCCGCGGAGCGCCACTGGTGCATCTCGGCGAGCGGGATCGGGGAGCCGTCGTAGCTGCTCTTCCAGATCCCGAAGTCCTCCCAGAATCCTCCGTTGTCCGCCTGGTCGCGGTAGACCGACTCATAGACCTCCTGCCAGGAGACGATTTGTCTGCCGTCGTCTGCGCTGTCGCGGCGGTGCGCCCAGTCCTGGTCGGGGACGACGTAGCCGACGAGCCGCGGGGTCTCGTCGTCCTCGCGCACCACGACGGTGGCTGCGGCGACGCCCTGCTGCCGGGTGAGTGCGGCCTCGATCTCGCTGAGTTCGATGCGGAATCCGCGCACCTTGACCTGGTCGTCGACCCGGCCGGCGAATTCGAGTCCGCCCTCGGCACGCCACTTGGCCAGGTCACCGGTGCGGTACATGCGGGAGCCGGGCGCGCCGTAGGGGTTGGCCACGAAGCGTTCGGCGGTGAGCCCGTGCCGCCCGAGGTAGCCGCGGGCCAGGAACGGGCCCGCGAGGTACAGCTCTCCGGCGACGCCGTCGGGCACCGGTCGCAGCCGGGCGTCGAGGACGTACACCTGGGCGTTGCGCAGCGGCAGCCCGATCATCGGTGGGCGGTCCGGGCCGGTCACGTCGGCGGCGGTGATCCAGACGGTGGCCTCGGTCGGCCCGTACAGGTTGACCGCGCCGCCGCCTTGCGTGTGGAGGCGCTCGGCCAGGGCGGCGGGCAGCGCCTCGCCTCCGACGAGGAGCCGGACGCCGGTCAGGCCCTGGGGGGCGTGGGCGAGGATGGAGCGGTACACCGACGGGGTGCCCTGGAAGACCGTGGCGCCGCGGTCGCGGATCAGGCGGTGCAGGGCGATGGGGTCCTTGCCGACCTGGTCGGTGGCGACCTCGACGCTGGCGCCGGCGAGCAGCGGGGCGTAGATCTCCACGGCCGCGATGTCGAAGGTGATGGTGGTCGCGGCCACCATGTGGTCGCGCGGCGTCAGCCCGAGGCGGGCGCCGACGGAGTCGAGGAACTGGGAGATGCTCCCGTAGGAGACCACCACGCCCTTGGGCCGGCCGGTCGAGCCCGAGGTGTAGATGACGTAGGCGGCGCTGTCGAGGTCGACCGGTGCGCGCCGGTCGGTGTCGGTCACGTCGTGGACCGCGCAGGCTGCGAGCCTGTCCTCCACGTCGGCGTCGCCGAGGCGGAGCACGAGGTCCGGTTGTGCGTCCGGCAGCTTCTCCTGGATGGCCGCGGTGGTGATCAGCGCGGCGGATGCGGCGTCCTTGAGGACGTAGGCGAGGCGGTCGGCGGGGTGTGCCGGGTCCATGGGCAGGTAGGTCGCGCCCGCCTTCTGTACGGCGAGGAGCGCGACGACCATGTCCACGGAGCGGGGCAGCGCGAGC
Source organism: Streptomyces sp. NPDC059452 (assembly GCF_042750035.1). Taxonomy (NCBI): domain Bacteria; kingdom Bacillati; phylum Actinomycetota; class Actinomycetes; order Kitasatosporales; family Streptomycetaceae; genus Streptomyces; species Streptomyces sp. NPDC059452. The sequence goes on along the minus strand of NZ_JBHYVE010000032.1, from coordinate 73,495 downwards.
GCGACCACGCTCTCCCGCCCGATGCCGTGGTCGAGGAGGAGGCGTGCCAGCTGGTTGGCGCGGCCGTTCAGCTGCCGGTAGGTGGCCGTCTCGTCCCCGGCGCGCACGGCGAGCGCTTGGGGGGTCACGGCGGCCTGCCGCTGGAACCGCTCGTGGGCGGGCTCGGTGGGCGCCGGTGCCGTGGTGTCGTTGCGGGCCACCAGGGTGTGGGACCGCTCCTGGGCGGAGAGCAGTTCGGCGTCGGCGATGCGCACCGCCGGGTCGAGCGCGATCGCGCGCAGGAGGTTCTCGTACCACTCTGCGATCTTCTCCACCGTGGCGCGGTCGAAGAGCTCGGTGGCGTACTCCAGCGTTCCGGTGAGCCCTGCGGGCCGCCCGTCGTCGCTCTGTGCCTCGGCCAGGCTGAGGAAGAGGTCGAACTTGGAGTTGTCGCCGTCCAGCGGGTACGGGGTGGCTTCGATGTCGTGTATCCGCAGCGTCGGCGCGTCCACGTTGTGCAGCTGGAACATCACCTGGAAGAGCGCGTTGCTGGCCATTGACCGGACCGGGTTGAGTGCCTCCACCAGGAACTCGAAGGGCAGGTCCTGGTTGGCGTACGCGGTCAGCGCGGTGTCCCGGGCGCGGCCGAGGAGTTCGTCGAAGCGGGGGTTGCCGCCGGTGTCGGTGCGCAGCACCAGGGTGTTGACGAAGAAGCCCACCAGGTCGGCGAGGGCCTCGTCCGTGCGGCCCGCGATCGGGACGCCGACCGGGATGTCGTGGCCGGCGCCGAGCCGCGAGAGCAGGGCGGCGAACGCGGTCTGCACCACCATGAACAGCGTCGACTGGGAGTCGGCTGCCAGCGTGCGCAGGGCGGTGTGCAACTCCGGGTCCAGGGTGAAGGTGAGGATGTCGCCGCGGTAGCTGGCGACGGCGGGTCGCGGCCGGTCCGTGGGCAGTTCGAGCTGGGAGGGGATGCCGTCGAGGGCGGTCTCCCAGTAGGCGAGCTGCTGGGCCACCAGGCTGTCCGGTTCGTCGGTGCGGCCGAGGAGCCGCTGCTGCCAGATCGAGTAGTCGACGTACTGGACGGGCAGCGGCGGCCAGTCGGGGGCGGAGCCCGTCAGGCGCGCCTCGTATGCCTGGGCGAGGTCGCGCATCAGCGGCGCCCGGGAGGCGCCGTCGCCGACGATGTGGTGCATCAGGACGACGAGGACCGGTGCGGCCGGGTCGGCGGAGCCGGTGCCGTCCGTGTGCTCAGGGGCGTCCGTGGTGGGCAGGAACAGCCAGGCCCGTACCGGCGGTTGTCGGTCCAGGCCGAAGTGGTGGCCGGTCGCCCGCCGCACGGCCTGGTGCAGCAGGTGCGCCGGTACCTCCTCGACGTCGAGGCGCAGCGGGGCCTCGGCCGGCTCCAGCACGATCTGCCGGGGTTCGCCGTCGGTCTCGGCGAAGACCGTGCGCAGCGACTCGTGCCGCGCCACCAGGTCCTTCAGGGCTGCCCGCAGGGCGTCCTGGTCGACCGCTTTGGACAGGCGCAGCGCGAGGGGCCAGTTGTACGCGGACGACGGTCCTTCGAGTTGGTGCAGGAACCACAGGCGGCGCTGGGCGAAGGACAGCGGGATGGCGTCCGGGCGCGGCATGGGCGCGAGTGCCGTACGGGCCCGGACGCCGGTGTCGAGGCGGGCGGCGAGCCCGGCCACGGTCGGTGACTCGAAGACCGTGGCGATCGGCACCTCGATGCCCAGGGCCGCGCGGATGCGGCCGACCAGGCGGGTGGCGAGCAGCGAGTGGCCGCCCAGGTCGAAGAAACTGTCGTCGACGGTCACCCGGTCCACGCCGAGGACGTGGGCGAACAGCCCGCACAGCAGTTCCTCTTGGGGGGTGCGCGGGGCGCGGCCGCTGCTGAGGGCGGTGAACTCCGGGGCGGGCAGGGCGCGGCGGTCCAGCTTGCCGTTGGGGGTCAGCGGGACCTCGTCGATGATCACCACCGCGGCCGGGACCATGTAGTCCGGCAGCCGCTCGGCGACGTGCGCGCGCAGGGCGGCGGGGTCGACGGCGGCGGGGTCGGTGGCCGGTACGACGTAGCCGACGAGCTGGGTGTCCCCCTGCTCTGTCTCGCGGGCCACGGCGACGGCCTGCCGCACGTCCGGGTGGTCGAGCAGGGCCGCGGCGATCTCGCCGGGCTCGATACGGAAGCCCCGCACCTTGACCTGTTCGTCGGCGCGGCCGGAGTACTCCAGCTGGCCGTCCGCGCGCCAGCGCGCCAGGTCGCCGGTGCGGTACATGCGTGCTCCCGGCTCGAAGGGGCAGGCGACGAAGCGTTCCGCCGTCAGGCCGGAGCGGCCCAGATAGCCGCGGGCCAGCTGGGCACCGGCGACGTACAGCTCACCGACCGCGCCGGTGGGCACCGGCTTCAGGCGGGCGTCGAGGACGTAGGTCCGCATGTTCCAGAAGGGGCGGCCGATGGGGACGGGCCCCGCGGGCAGCTTTTCCTTCGGGCCGATGCGGAACTCGGTGCAGTTGACGGTGGTCTCGGTGGGGCCGTACGCGTTGACGACGGTGACCCGCCGGTGTGCGGCGCGCCACTCGGCGAGGGCCTCGGCGGTCAGGGCCTCGCCGCCGAGGATCAGCATCTCGCCGGGTGACCAGTGCTTGGGCAGCTCGCTCAGCATCGGCAGGTGTGACGGCGTGGTCTTGGCCAGCGCCACCGGCACGCCGTCGCTCTCGGACGGGATGTCCTCCAGGGCCGACAGATGGACGCGGCCGCCGACGACGAGGGTGGTGTAGAGGCCGGTGACGGTGAGGTCGAAGGCGATCGAGGTGGGCACCAGCGTGGCGCCCCGCGCGGCGGGGTAGTGGTGCGTGGTCCAGTTGAGGTAGTTGGCGACGGCCCGGTGCTCGATGACCACGCCCTTGGGCCTGCCCGTGGAACCCGATGTGTAGATGACGTACGCCGGGTGCTCCATCTCGACGTCGGCTTCGGGGTCGGTGTCCGGGTGTGCGGACAGGTCGCGGGCGAGGGTGTCCTCGTCGAGGACGAGGAGGGGGGCCGCGTCGTCGAGGATGAAGGCACGCCGCTCCGCCGGGTACTCCGGGTCGACCGGCACATAGGCGCCGCCGGCCTTGAGGACGGCGAGGACGGCCACCACCATCTCCAGCGACCGCGGCAGCATCACCGCCACCAGCTTCTCCGGCCCCACCCCCTGGCCGATCAGCCAGTGTGCGAGGCGGTTGGCCCGGGCGTTCAGCTCCCCGTAGGCCAGGGAGTGCTCACCGCAGACCAGCGCCACCGCGTCGGGGCTGCGCCGCACCTGGGTCTCGAACAGCTCGAAGAGCGTCGCCTGCGGCACCGCGACGGTCGTGTCGTTCCAGGTCGTCAGCATCTGTCCGCGCTCTTCCTCGGCCAGCAGCTCCGCCTGGCCGATGGGCAGTGAGGGGTCGGCCGCCACCTGTTCCAGGAACCGCGTCCACCGGTCCAGGACGCTCTGGATCATGGCGTGGTCGAAGAGGTCGGTCGCGTACTTCATCGCGCCGGCGATGCCCGCGGGCGCTCCGGAGGCGGTGTGCCGCTCCATCACGTTCACCGAGAGGTCGACCTTGGCGGTCTCGATGTCGACCGGCTCGCCGCTGACCTCAAGGCCGGGCAGCTCGAACCCCGCGGTGGGGTTGTCCTGGACGACGAGCATGACCTGGAAGGGGGAACGGTGGGCGGACGAGCGCTGCCGGTTGAGCAGCTCCACCAGGTGGTCGAACGGCACGTCCTGGTGGGCGTACGCGGAGACGTTGGTCTCCCGCACCCGCTCCACCAGCTCCCGGAAGCTCGGGTCGCCGGAGGTGTCGGTGCGCAGCACCAGTGTGTTCACGAAGAAGCCGACGAGGTCGTCGAGTGCGGCGTCCATGCGTCCGGCGATCGGCGAGCCGAGCGGGATGTCCGTGCCCGCGCCCAGCCGGGTGAGCAGCGCCGCCATGGCCGCCTGCACGACCATGGGCACGGTCGCGCCCGTCTCCCGCGCGAGGGCCGTGAGGCGCTGGTGCACCTCCGCGCTGGTCTCGAAGCCGACGGACGCCCCGTCGTAGGAGGGTGTCGCGGACCGGGACCGGTCGGTGGGCAGGGCGATCTGGTCGGGGAGCCCGGCCAGCTGCTCGCGCCAGTAGTCCACCTGCTGGGCGTAGAGGCTCTCCGGGTCGTCCTCGGCGCCGAGGAGCTCGCGCTGCCACAGGGTGTAGTCGATGTACTGCACGGGCAGTGGCGCCCACTGCGGGGCCCGGCCCTGGAGGCGCTCGGTGTAGGCCGTCACCACGTCGCGGGCGAGCGGGCCCATGGACCAGCCGTCGCCGGCGATGTGGTGCAGCAACAGCAGCAGCACCCATTCGTCGGGCCGGATCTCGAACAGGGTGGCCCGGAACGGCACATCGCCGGTCAGGTCGAACTCGTAGCGGGCGGCTTCCTCAAGCACCGCCGGGAGCTCCGCCTCCGTCACCGCCCGGTGCTCCCAGCCGAACGCGGCGTCGGCCGGGTCGAGGACCACCTGGTGCGGTTCGCCGTCGGTCTCGCGGAAGACGGTGCGCAGCGGCTCGTGCCGGCCGACTGCGTCCCGCAGCGCGGCCCGCATCGCCTCCGGGTCCACGGTGCCCTTCAGGCGGAGCGGCAACGGCATGTTGTACGTCGCCGAGGGGCCCTCAAGGCGGTGCAGGAACCACAGGCGGCGCTGCGCGAACGACAGCGGCACCGTGTCGGGGCGGTCCATGGGGGCCAGGGACGTGCGCGTCGGGCCGCCGAGGTCCAGCTGCGCCACGAGTTCAGCGACTGTCGGTGACTCGAACAGAACCCGGAAGGGGAGCTCGACGTCCAGTTCGCTGCGGACCCGGCTGACGAGCCGGGTGGCGAGCAGGGAGTGGCCGCCGAGGTCGAAGAAGCTGTCGTCGATGCCGATGTGCTCCAGGTCCAGGATCTCGGCGAACAGCCGGCACATCACCTCTTCCTGAGGTGTGCGGGGGCCGCGGCCCGCTGGGCCGGACGCGTAGTCGGGGGCGGGCAGGGCTCTGCGGTCCAGCTTGTCGTTCGGGGTCAGCGGCAGCCGGTCGAGCACCATCACTGCCGACGGCACCATGTACTCCGGCAACCGCTCGGCCAGGTGGGCGGTGAGCGCTGCCGGGTCGAGCGCGGCGGCAGCGCCGTCCGGCACCACGTAGGCCACCAGACGATGGTCTCCGGGAACGTCCTCACGGGCCAGAACAACGGCCTGACGCACACCCTCGCAGCCGGTCAGCAGGGACTCGATCTCGCCGGGCTCGATACGGAAGCCACGGACCTTGACCTGTTCGTCAGCACGGCCCGCGAACTCCAGCTGGCCATCCGCGCGCCATCGCACCAGGTCACCGGTGCGATACATCCGCACCCCCGGCTCGAACGGGCAGGCGACGAAGCGTTCCGCCGTCAGCCCCGCCCGGCCCAGGTATCCACGCGCCAGACCGGCACCCGACACATACAGCTCACCCACCACACCCGCCGGAACCGGCCGCAACACCTCGTCCAGGACGTAGGCGCGGGTGTTGGTGATCGGCCGGCCGATGGGAGCGGCTGCCGCATCGGTGCCGGTGCTCATCGACACACAGACGGTGGACTCCGTCGGGCCGTACGCGTTCACCACACGCCGCCCCCGCGACCACCGCGCGACCAGCTCCGGCGGCGCCGCCTCACCCGCCAGCACCACCGACTCCAACGACCCCAGCCCCGACTCCGCACCCACAGGAACAGCACCCAGCGCCGACGGCGGCAACGTCACATGCGTCACAGCCTGCTCGGCCACCACCCGCTGAAAGTCCTCGCCCACCAGACGGCCCTCTTCCGGCACCACCAGCACGGCACCGGAGCCGAAAGCCATCACCAGCTCCCAGAACGCCGCATCAAAACTCGGCGAGGCGAACTGCAACACCCGGCTGCCGGAACCAACCCCCAGCCGCTCCGCCTGCGCACGAGCCAAGCTCGCCACACCACGATGCGACACCACCACACCCTTGGGGGTGCCGGTGGAGCCGGAGGTGTAGATGACGTAGGCGGGGTGCGCCGACTCCACGGGGAGCCGGGGGTCGGTGTCCGGGAAGGCGGACAGGTCCCGTGCCAGTGCCTCCGGGTCCAGGACGAGGAGCGGGGACGCGTCCGCCAGCATGAAGGCGCGCCGCTCGGCCGGGTAGGCCGGGTCGATCGGTACGTACGCGCCACCGGCCTTGAGGACCGCCAGGACGGCCACCACCATCTCCACCGACCGCGGCAGCTCCACCGCCACCAGCTTCTCCGGGCCGACACCCTGGCCGATCAGCCGGTGCGCAAGCCGGTTGGCCCGCGCGTTCACCTCCCCGTACGACAGGGACAACCCACCATGGACCAACGCCACCGCGTCCGCGTCCCGCCGCACCTGGGCCTCGAACAACCCCGCCAGCGTCGCCCACGGCACCTCGACGGACGTGCCGTTCCACACCTCCAGCAGCCGACCACGCTCATCGCCCGACAGCAGCTCCACCGCACCGACGGACAGCGAAGGATCCGCCACCACCTGCTCCAGCAACCGCACCCAACGCCCCAACAACCCCTCCACCGTCCCACGGTCGAAGAGCTCGGCGGAGTACTGGACGGCCGTGACGATGCCTTCGGGAGCACCGTCGTGGCCGTGGCGCTCCACCACGTTGAGTTCGAGGTCGGCCTTGGCCACGCTCAGGTCGACGCCTTCCGCCGTGACGTTGAGGCCGGGCAGCTCGAAGGAGCCCTCCTGGGCGTTCTGCAAGCCCAGGATGACCTGGAAGAGGGGGTGGTGGGAGGTGGAACGCTGCGGGTTGACCAGCTCCACCAGGTGCTCGAACGGCACGTCCTGGTGCGCGTACGCCGCCAGGCTCGTCTCCCGCACCCGGCCCAGAAGCTCATCGAAACTCGGGTCACCCGAGGTGTCGGTACGCAACACCAACGTATTCACGAAGAAGCCGACCAAGTCATCAAGCGCATCATCCATACGCCCGGCGATCGGCGAACCCAACGGAACGTCCGTACCCCCGCCAAGACGCGTGAGCAGCGCCGCAAGACCGGCCTGCAACACCATGAACACCGTCGTGTTCGACCGCCGCGCCAACTCCACAAGCCGCCGGTGGAGCCCCACGTCCAGCGCGTAGGCGAGGGAGCCTCCCTCGTGCGAGGCGACCGCGGGGCGGGGCCGGTCGGTCGGGAAGGTCACCTGCTCGGGCAGGCCCGCGAGCTGCTCACGCCAGTAGCCCACCTGCTGGGCGTAGACACTGTCCGCGTCACTCTCGTCACCGAGCAACTCACGTTGCCACAGCGAGTAGTCCGCATACTGAACCGGCAACGCGGACCACCCCGGGACACCACCCTGCGAACGGGCCGTGTAAGCAGCCACCACATCCCGCGCCAGCGGCCCCATCGACCAGCCATCACCCGCGATGTGGTGCATCAGGAGCAGCAGGGCGCTCTCGCCCGACGTGATCTCGAACAGCCAGGCGCGAAGCGGGATTTCGCGGGACAAGTCGAACGCGTGGCGGGCTCCCTCCGCCAAGGCGCCCGGCAGCTCCGCCTCCGTCACCGGCCGGTTCTCCCAGCCGAACGCGGCGTCGGCCGGGTCGAGGACCACCTGGCAGGGTTCGCCGTCGGCCTCGGGGAAGACGGTGCGCAGCGACTCGTGCCGGGCGACGACGTCCCGGAGAGCGGCGTGCAGCACCTCAGCGTCGACACCACCGCGCAGCCGCAGGACAAGCGGCATGTTGTACGTCGCCGAGGGACCCTCCAGCTTGTGCAGGAACCACAAACGGCGCTGCGCGAACGACAGCGGCACCACATCCGGCCGGTCCACAGGCACCAGAGCCTTACGGGTCCGTCCCTCCCCCACGCTCAGCCGACCGGCAAGACCGGCCACCGTCGGCGCGCTGAACACATCCTTGATCGGCAACTCCACACCCAGGACACTGCGGATACGGCTGACCAGGCGAGTGGCGAGCAGGGAGTGGCCGCCCAGGCCGAAGAAACTGTCGTCGATCCCGACCCGCTCCACACCGAGAACCTCGGCGAACAGGGCACACAACACCTCCTCCTGCGGCGTACGCGCAACGCGACCCCCCACGGTCGCCGCATAGTCGGGGGCGGGCAGCGCCCTGCGGTCCAGCTTCCCGTTCGGGGTCAGCGGCAGCCGGTCCAGCACCATCACCGCCGACGGCACCATGTACTCCGGCAACCGCTCGGCCAGGTGGGCGGTGAGCGCTGCCGGGTCGAGCGCGGCGGCAGCGCCGTCCGGCACCACGTAGGCCACCAGACGCTGATCCCCCGGAACATCCTCACGGGCCAGGACGGCCGCCTGACGCACACCCTCGCAGCCGGTCAGCAGGGACTCGATCTCGCCGGGCTCGATACGGAAGCCACGGACCTTGACCTGTTCGTCAGCACGGCCCATGAACTCCAGCTGGCCATCCGCACGCCACCGCGCCAGGTCACCGGTGCGATACATCCGCACCCCCGGCTCGAACGGGCAGGCGACGAAGCGTTCCGCCGTCAGCCCCGCCCGGCCCAGGTAACCACGCGCCAGACCAGTACCCGCCACATACAGCTCACCCGCCACACCCGCCGGAACCGGCCGCAACACCTCATCGAGCACGAACAGGCGGGTGTTGGTCACCGGGCGCCCGATCGGCACGACTCCGTCGGAGAGCGGCTCGCCGTCGGTCACGGTGCTGGTGGAGACGCAGACCGTCGCCTCGGTCGGACCATAGGCGTTGAGCATGCGGCGCCCCGCGGACCAGCGCGCGGCCAGCTCCGGCGGGCACACCTCGCCACCGGCGACCACGGTCTCAAGGCGGGGCAGGGCCGACTCGATGCCGTCGAAGGTAAGCGCGCGCAGCACCGACAGCGGAAGCTGCACATGCGTGACCTCCGCATCGGCCAGGAGCCGGTGGAGGGCCTCGCTCGACAGCCGTCCCGGTTCGGGGACGACGAGCGCGGCGCCTGCGGCGAACGCGGTGCACAGGTCGCCGAAGGCCACGTCGAAGCTGGGTGAGGCGAACTGCAGCACCCGGCTCGGGGGGCGGACGCCCAGCCGCTCGACCTGGGTGCGCGCCAGGGCGGCGACGCCCGTGTGGGTGACGACCACGCCCTTGGGGGTGCCGGTGGAGCCGGAGGTGTAGATGACGTACGCCGGGCACGTGAGGGCGATGCCGACCTCGGGGTCCGTGTCGGGGAAGCCGGACATGTCCTGGGCCATGGCCTCCGCGTCCAGGACCAGCACCGGGCGCGCGTCGCGCAGCATGAACTCCCGCCGGTCCCCCGGGTATTCGGGATCCAGCGGCAGATAGGCACCGCCGGCCTTGAGGACGGCCAGGACGGCCACCACCATCTCCACCGACCGCGGCAACTCCACCGCCACCAGCTTCTCCGGGCCCACCCCCTGGCCGATCAGCCGGTGCGCAAGCCGGTTGGCCCGCGTGTTGAGCTCGGTGTAGCTGACGGGCGTGTCGGCGAAGTAGACGGCGGTCGCCTGGGGTGCACGGCGCACCTGGGCCTCGAACAGCCCGGCCAGTGTCTCGCCCGGCACCTCGGCCGCCGTGTCGTTCCACTCGGACAGGATCCGGGCCCGCTCCGCCTCGGTCAGCAGCTCGGCCCTGCCGATCGGCGCCGACGGGTCGGTCACCACCTGCTCCAGCAGTCGCACCCACCGCGTGGCGAAGCTCTCGACGGTGGAGCGGTTGTACAGGGCTGTGGCGAACTCGGCGAGGGCCTCGATGCCTGCCGGCGCCCCCGCTTCGTCGTAGCGCTCGATGACGTTGACCGCCAGGTCGGCCTTGGCCACGCTCAGGTCGACGCCTTCCGCTGTGACGTTGAGGCCGGGCAGCTCGAAGGAGCCCTCCTGGGCGTTCTGCAGGCCCAGGATGACCTGGAAGAGCGGGTGATGGGAGGTGGAGCGCTGCGGGTTGACCAGCTCCACCAGGTGCTCGAACGGCACGTCCTGGTGCTCGTACGCCGCCAGGCTCGTCTCCCGCACCCGGCCCAGAAGCTCCTCGAAACTCGGGTCACCCGAGGTGTCCGTGCGCAACACCAACGTATTCACGAAGAAGCCGACCAAGTCATCAAGCGCATCATCCATACGCCCGGCGATCGGCGAACCCAACGGAACGTCCGTACCCCCGCCAAGACGCGTGAGCAGCGCCGCAAGACCGGCCTGCAACACCATGAACACCGTCGTGTTCGACCGCCGCGCCAACTCCACAAGCCGCTGGTGGAGCTCCGCGTCGAGTTCGAAGGGCAGGTGCGCGCCTTCGTAGGAGACCACGGCGGGGCGGGGCCGGTCGGTCGGGAAGGTCACCTGCTCGGGCAGGCCCGCGAGCTGCTCACGCCAGTAGCCCACCTGCTGGGCGTAGACACTGTCCGCGTCACTCTCGTCACCGAGCAACTCACGTTGCCACAGCGAGTAGTCCGCGTACTGAACCGGCAACGCGGACCACCCCGGGGCACCACCCTGCGAACGGGCCGTGTAAGCAGTCACCACATCCCGCGCCAGCGGCCCCATCGACCAGCCATCACCCGCGATGTGGTGCACGAGGAGGAGCAGGACGCTGTCGTCCGCTCCTGTCTCGAACAGCCAGCCGCGGATGGGTATCTCGGAGGCGAGGTCGAAGGCGTAGCGGGCGGCTTCCTCCAGGGCCTTCGGGAGCTCTTCCTCCGTCACCGGGCAGCGCTGCCACTCCAGCTCCGCGCTCTGCGCGTCCAGAACCAACTGGTGTGGTTCGCCCGCCACTTCGGGGAAGACGGTGCGCAGCGACTCGTGCCGGGCGACGACGTCCCGGAGAGCGGCATGCAGCACCTCAGCGTCGACACCACCGCGCAGCCGCAGGACAAGCGGCATGTTGTACGTCGCCGAGGGGCCCTCCAGCTTGTGCAGGAACCACAGGCGGCGCTGGGCGAACGACAGCGGCACCACATCCGGCCGGTCCACAGGCACCAGAGCCTTACGGGCCTGGCCGTCGCCCCGCAGTCGCTCCACCAGTCCGGCGACGGTCGGCGCCTCGAAGACGTCCTTGATCGGCAGCTCGACGCCGATCACGCTGCGGATGCGGCTGACCAGGCGGGTGGCGAGCAGGGAGTGGCCGCCCAGGTCGAAGAAGCTGTCGTCGATCCCGACCCGCTCCAGGCCGAGGACCTCGGCGAACAGGGCACACAGCGTCTCTTCCTGCGGCGTACGCGCAGCACGACCACCCGCAGTCGCCGCGTAGTCGGGGGCGGGCAGCGCCCTGCGGTCCAGCTTCCCGTTCGGGGTCAGCGGCAGCCGGTCCAGCACCATCACCGCCGACGGCACCATGTACTCCGGCAACCGCTCGGCCAGGCGTTCACAGGCGGCCTTCACCACCGCGCCGATCCCCCGGGCAGCCACCGGGCTGTTCACCCATGGACCACCTGAGACCGCCGGCACGTACACGCCCGACAGCACTCCCTCCTCCGCGCCGGACGGCAAGACGATCGCGTCGAAGAGCGCCACGGACTGGGACGACCACGTCACCACGACCCGCAGCCCCAGCTCGGCACCCCGGAGCACCAGCTCCTCCGGGTCCACCGCCGGACCGAAGTCCTGGGCATCCAGCAACTGCTCGGCGGCCACCTCCGCCACCAGCCGCGCGTTCGGAATCCCCGACACCCGCACCGGCGCCTCGACAGCCCCCAGCTCCCACTCCGGTGACCACACCACACCCGGCAGCCCGGCCACATCCCGCACCCGCACCGGCGCCCTGTGCAGCACCACCTCATACCGGTGACGAGTCAGCTCATTGTGATAGCCACCCCGCTTCAGCTGGATGTCCACCCCGCCAACACGCTCATCGGCCGCAGCCAGCGCGGTGAAGAACTCCGGGGCCGTCACCAGCTCCTTCTCCAGCAGCACCGCACGGTCCACCACCGAACGAGCCGCCGCACCACGATCGGCGTTCACCGCCGCGTGCAGCGCCCGCAGCGAACCCGCGTGCCGCACATCACCGATCACGAGACGGCCACCCGGGGCCAGCAGGCTGACGGCCTGGTCGATCACCCGGGCCAGGTACTCCCCGTCCGGGAAGTACTGCACCACCGAGTTGATCAAAACGGTGTCGAAGTACTCCGACGGCAGCCCGTCGACCACATCGGCCGCCTGACACCGCAACCGCACCCGATCCGACAACCCCGCCCGGGCCACCTGAGCGGTCAACCTGTCGATCACAGCACCCGACAGATCCGTGCCCCAGTACTCATCCACACCCGGCGCCAGATGCGCCATCAGCAGACCAGAACCAACACCGACCTCCAGGACCCGCTCACCGCCGAGGTCACGCACCCGCCCCACGGCCGCATCACGCCACGCACGCATCTCGTCCAGCGGAATCGGCTCACCCGTATACGAACTGTCCCAGCCCGAGAAATCCTCACCGAAACCACCCGACCCCGACCCGGCATACACCGAGTCATAGATCTCCCGCCACTCCTCCACCTGAGCGTCCCCACCGGAGCCCGCGTCCTCAACGGCACCCACAGCGGCAGCCACGGCCAGGTCCGGCACCACATAGGCAGCCAGACGCTGATCCCCCGGAACATCCTCACGAACCAGAACAGCCGCCTGACGCACACCCTCACACCCAGTCAGCAGGGACTCGACCTCGCCCGGCTCGATACGGAAGCCACGGACCTTGACCTGTTCGTCAGCACGGCCCATGAACTCCAGCTGGCCATCCGCACGCCATCGCACCAGATCACCGGTGCGATACATCCGCACCCCCGGCTCGAACGGGCAGGCGACGAAGCGTTCCGCCGTCAACCCCGCCCGGCCCAGGTATCCACGCGCCAGACCGGCACCCGACACATACAGCTCACCCACCACACCCGCCGGAACCGGCCGCAACACCTCGTCCAGGACGTAGGCGCGGGTGTTGGTGATCGGCCGGCCGATGGGAGCGGCTGCCGCATCGGTACCGGTGCTCATCGACACACAGACGGTGGACTCCGTCGGACCGTACGCATTCACCACACGCCGCCCCCGCGACCACCGCGCGACCAACTCCGGCGGCACCGCCTCACCCGCCAGCACCACCGACTCCAACGACCCCAGCCCCGACTCCGCACCCACAGGAACAGCACCCAACACCGACGGCGGCAACGTCACATGCGTCACAGCCTGCTCAGCCACCACCCGCTGAAAGTCCTCACCCACCAGACGGCCCTCTTCCGGCACCACCAGCACAGCACCGGAGCCAAAAGCCATCACCAGCTCCCAGAACGCCGCATCAAAACTCGGCGAGGCGAACTGCAACACCCGGCTGCCAGAACCAACCCCCAGCCGCTCCGCCTGCGCACGAGCCAAGCTCGCCACACCACGATGCGACACCACCACACCCTTGGGGGTGCCGGTGGAGCCGGAGGTGTAGATGACGTAGGCGGGGTGCGCCGACTCCACGGGGAGCCGGGGGTCGGTGTCCGGGAAGGCGGACAGGTCCCGTGCCAGTGCCTCCGGGTCCAGGACGAGGAGCGGGGACGCGTCCGCCAGCATGAACGCACGCCGCTCGGCCGGGTAGGCCGGGTCGATCGGTACGTACGCGCCACCGGCCTTGAGGACCGCCAGGACCGCGACCACCATCTCCACCGACCGCGGCAACTCCACCGCCACCAGCTTCTCCGGCCCCACACCCTGGCCGATCAGCCAGTGCGCAAGCCGGTTGGCCCGAACGTTCACCTCCCCGTACGACAGGGACACCCCACCATGAACCAACGCCACCGCATCCGCGTCCCGCCGCACCTGGGCCTCGAACAACCCCGCCAGCGTCACCCACGGCACCTCGACGGACGTGCCGTTCCACACCTCCAGCAGCCGACCACGCTCATCATCCGACAGCAGCTCCACCGCACCGACGGACAGCGAAGGATCCGCCACCACCTGCTCCAGCAACCGCACCCAACGCCCCAACAACCCCTCCACCGTCCCACGGTCGAAGAGCTCGGACGCGAACTCGACCACCGTCTCGATGCCCGCCGGACCCTGCGTCCGGTCATGGCGCTCGGTCAGAGAGACGAGCATGTCGAAGCGGGACGTGCCGGAGCCGATGACCTCCGCCTGCACCTGGAGTCCGGGGAGCTCGAACTCCTCGGTAGGCGCGTTCTGAAGGACGAGAGCCACTTGGAAGAGCGGGTGGTGGGCCGACGAGCGGTTCGGGTTGAGCAGCTCCACCAGGCGCTCGAACGGCACGTCCTGGTGCTCGTACGCTGCCAGGCTCGCCTGGCGGACGCGCCCCAGGAGCTCTTCGAACGCAGGGTCGTCCGAGGTGTCCGTGCGCAGCACGAACATGTTGACGAAGAAGCCGATGAGGTCATCGAGGGCCTCGTCCGTGCGGCCCGCCACGCCGCTGCCCAGCGCGATGTCGGTGCCCGCGCCGAGGCGGGTGAGGAGCGCGGCCATACCGGCCTGCAGCACCATGAACACCGTCGTGTTGGTGCGGCGCGCCATCTCAACGAGGCCCCGGTGCAGCTCCGTGTCCAGCTCGAACGTCAACTGGGCGCCCTCGTAACTGGCCGTGGCGGGCCGGGGGCGGTCGGCGGGGAAGGTCACCTGCTCGGGCAGGTCCGCCAGCTGGTCGACCCAGTAGGCGACCTGCTGGGAGAAGACGCTCTCCGGGTCGTCCTCGTCGCCGAGCAGCTCGCGCTGCCACAAGGTGTAGTCGACGTACTGGACGGGGAGTTCGGGCCACTGCGGGGCGCGCTGCTCGACGCGTGCGGTGTACGCCTCCACCACGTCGCGGGTCAAGGGGGCCATCGACCAGCCGTCACCGGCGATGTGGTGCATGAGCAGCATCAGGACGCTGTCGTCCGGCCGGATCTGTAACAGAGCGGCCCGGATGGGCACTTCGGAGGAGAGGTCGAAGGCGTGGCGCGCGGCCGTCTTCAGGGTGCGCGGCAGATCGGCCTCGGCGACCGGCCTGCTCTCCCAGCCGAAGTCGAACGCGCCGGGTTCGAGGACGAGCTGGTGCGGTTCGCCGTCGACCTCGGGGAAGACGGTACGTAACGACTCATGACGTTCCATCACGTCCCGGATGGCCGCTTGGAGTGCCTCCGCGTCAACATCGCCCTTGAGCCGAAGCGTCAGCGGCATGTTGTACGTGGCTGACGGCCCCTCCAGCTTGTGCAGGAACCACAGGCGGCGCTGCGCGAAGGACAACGGGATCACGGGCTGATTCCTTCTTCTCCGCCTCGCCCCGGGCAGGGCTGAGGCATTGGGCGATGGTCCGGCCGAGTCGTTGGATGAAGGGCCCTCGTGCACGCCGTTCAAACGAGGCGGTTTTCACCGTCAGTTGAACAAGGCGTACGAGAACACGACAGATTAGCCGTCAGCAGACAAGGCAGACAGCAAAGCCGAAGACAGCGAAAGGGGCATGAGACATGAGAAAGGAAGCGGGAAACCCTGAACTTCTCATCATGCGGTTGGTGTCACAGGCATGCGTGCCTGAATAGCCCCAACGTCAGTAAAGCGGGCGGAAATTCCCGCTAAAGCCCGACAGAACGGGATCGCTCGTACCGTCTGCCACCCAGAGGGCGCAGCGGGCATCTGCGCTGGTTCGCCACCTCAGGCATGACACAGCGGCATGGAAACCCAAGTTCTGCCATCAACGCAAAAACCCCCGTGGTGCTTTGATGTTCAGTCGAGCAGGGCACCTGGCCATCCGGTATTCGCCCCACATCCCGGAGTCAAGCAGCCGATCCGGGGCTCGTCAAGGTGATTCATGCACCACCGAGCAGCATCGACGCATGATGGCCAAGGCCGCGTTGACCAGGGCAGTTCACCGGTTTGTCGCACTCGCCGCTTCGGGACGCCCCGTCCGGGGGGCCTCTCCGCCTCCCACACTTCAACGTGTGATCTACCTCATACACCTCGGTCGCGGGCGTCGCCTAACGTGATCGCACACGCCTGCGTCAAGGTCCCCATCTTCACGACGACTTGCGGGGTGCGCGAGGTTTTTGATGTCAGAAAGCAGTGCATGGCGAAGCGCTCTCGATACCCTGGAATTTCAGCGGTGGTTCGGCGTCGGCCTGGCCGAGGATGACGTCACCCCGGGGAGCGACGCGCGCTATTCTCCGGCGCCGGTCCGAACGGGCCGTCAGGCACTGGCGGTTGCCGCCGTCGACCACGAGGACATCCCAACCCGGCCCTTCACGAACGCGAGTGGCAGAGCGGGAGAGCACATCGGGCGATAAGCCCCCGGACCGAAGGCGAGTCACTCTGCATGTCCAGCCTCATCACGCCCGACCCCGGTGCCCTGGACGCACTGGATCTGGCGGATCCGCGCACGCACGCCGAATACGACCTCACCGAGGTGTGGCAGCGGCTGCGGAAGGAACAGCCCTTCTACAAGCACCGGCCGGTCGGCGGCTCCGGCGGCTTCTGGGTTGTGACGCGGTACGAGGACGTCTCCGCCCTCTACCGTGACACCAAGCGCTTCACCTCCGAGAAGGGCAACGTCCTCGCCACGCTCCTCCTCGGCGGTGACTCGGCCGCGGGCATGATGGCCGCGGTGACGGACGGCCCGCGCCACAACGACCTCCGCCGGATCCTGCTCAAGGCGTTCTCACCGCGGGTGCTCACGGGGGTCGTGGAGAACATCCAGGCCGCCACCCGGAAGTTACTTCTCGGCGCCGTGGCCCGTGGGGAGTGCGACTTCGCCAAGGACGTCGCCGCGCACATCCCGCTCAACGCGATCTGCGACCTCATGGCCGTGCCCGAGGAGGACCGCCCGTTCGTCCTGGAGTGCACCGAGGCGGCGCTCGGGTCCGACGGGGCGGACCAGTCCCCCGCCGTCGCCTGGCAGGCGCGCAACGACATCCTCGCCTACTTCGAGAAGCTGGCCGCCGAGCGCAGGAGGAACCCCGGCACGGACGCGGTCAGCATGCTGGCGACCGGCACGCTCGAAGGCAAGCCGCTGACGATGGACGAGATCGTCGTCAATTGCTACAGCCTGATCCTCGGCGGCGACGAGACCAGTCGGCTCTCGATGACCGGTGCCGTCTCCGCGTTCATCCGGCATCCGGACCAGTGGGCCGCGTTGAAGAGCGGTGACCTGGATATCTCCACCGCCGTCGAAGAGGTCCTGCGCTGGACCACTCCCGCGATCCACTTCGGCCGCTCGGCCCTGGAGGACGTACCCGTCGGCGACCGGGGCCAGGTGATCAAGGCCGGGGACATCGTCACCCTCTGGAACAACTCGGCCAACATGGACGAAGAGGTCTTCGCGGACCCCCGGCGCTTCGACCTCGCCCGCACACCGAACAAGCACATCGCCTTCGGTTACGGACCCCACTTCTGCCTCGGGGCGTACCTGGGGCGCGCCGAGATAGCGGCCATGCTCACCGCGCTCCGCGACATCGTGGACTCGATCGAGCCCAACGGCGAGCCCCGCCGGGTCTACTCCAACCTTCTGTCCGGCATGACCAGCCTTCCGGTCGTCCTGCGCCCGGCGTGACCGCACGGCGGCCGGGGCCACCGCCGATCGGGCCTTTGGTGTGGTGGTGGTCAGGCTGCGGTGTCGAAGGACAGGTACGCCCGCTCGGGGTCGTCCACGGTGCTGATCCGGCCGCTCGCGAGCTGCGCGACCCGGCCCCAGGGCGACGGCGAGCCGTCGGCGCCTCCTGTGATCACCATCCGGGCATCTTCGCGCAGAGGCGCTCTGGAGGCCTCCGAAGCCGCTGCCCGCGGTGAGCAGCGCGTCCCAGAAGGGCTTGCGCCCTACGGCGTGGGGAGCGGCGACACCGATGCCGGTGATGATGACCCGGCGGCCCGTGGGGGTGGCCATCAGCGGTCCTCCGTCGCCGCCCGCTCCCCCAGCACATGCTGCCGGGGGACGTACAGGCCGGGTTCGCTGGTGCTCGGTTTCCTTGCCGCCGCCGCGTGTTGCGGAAAGGAGGGGGCGCCGGCCGCCGCGCGGAAGGCGTGCGCGTCGCACCAGTGGGCGATGTTGACCCAGCGGGTCGGGTCCTCGGCGTGCTGGTGCAGGGTGTACCGCGGGAAGCCGTCACGATCCGCCACGTACCGCCCGGTGTCGGCGGAGGTCTTCTCGAATTCCTCCGGTGAGGCGTGCACGGTGAACCTGTTGATGAAGGTGACCACCTGGCTCTGTCCACCTCAAGTGACAGCGTTTGACGGCCGGCTCGGGCAGCAGTTGAACCCTGGTGCGCGGGCGAATGTTCACGAGATGTGACGGCACGGTGCCCGCGCCGGGTGGACGGATGCCATGATCGCTCAGCGGCCTCGCACCTCGGCATGCCATCCGGCAGTGCCGGGCCGTAGTGCGACAGCGTGACCAACGGAAGGGACCCGGCATGCGCAGGCTCGTCCACTACATCGCCACCACCCTCGATGGCTTCATCGCGGGCCCGGACGGCGGGGACCCCACCGGTCCCAACGGCTTCTGGCCCATACCGGAGGACTACATACAGCACCTCGTGGCCGAGTACCCGGAGACGCTGCCCGTCCATGCCCGGCAGGCTTTGTCCGTCACGGCGGAGGGCACGCACTTCGACACCGTGCTGGAGGGGCGTCGCAGCTACGAGATCGGTCTTGCGGCCGGCATCACCGACGCCTACCCCCACCTGCGTCACCTGGTGTTTTCCCGGACCCTGACCGAGAGCCCGGACCCGGCCGTCGAATTGGTCGCCGACGACCCCGTGGCGACCGTGCGCGAACTCAAGCAGCAGGACGGCAAGGACATCTGGCTCCTGGGCGGCGCCGAACTCGCGGGCTCCCTGTACGCCGAGATCGACACGCTCATCCTCAAACTCGGCCCGCTGACCATCGGCGACGGGATCCCGCTGTTCTCCCGCAAGGCTGCCTTCGACCCGCGCACCTGGACACTCGCAGACCACACCGCCGTCAAGAGCGGCGCGGTGTTCCTCACGTACACGCGCGTCGGCAGCTGAACGCTCCGGACGAGCGGCGCTCGTGGAGGCCGGGCGCGGGCGCGCTCAGAGGGTCACGCAAGCGCCGCCTTGCCGCGGCGCCAAGGCCGTGGACGGCTGCAACAGAGGCGAGCAGTGTGGGGGCGCCCGAGCTGGCTCGCGGGGGCGCGACCATCGGCTCTGGGCATGATAAGGCGTACAACACGGGCAGTACCGATGACGTCCACGAGTTCGTCCATCCCGAGTATCTGAATCCGGCCACGATCGAGCACGGCATCGGTGAGGGCCCCCGTCGTTCGCGATGGCGGTAGCCTGGGTGCGGATGGCCTTCTCCGAGGACGTGCGTCTGGGGGAGGTCGGGATCGAGGAGCGGGGCGACTGGGTGCGGGCCTCCCTGGTGCTCCACGGTCGGCAGGCCGGCCCCGTGGTGGGCTTCGCGCCGACCGGCCGCCGCTTCGCCGGGGAGCAGATCCGTTTGCTGCGCATCGTCGACGGCAAGATCAGGGACCACGTGACTGGCCGGAGTGCCAGAGCGTCTACCGCCGGCTCGGTGAGCCGTGGCCCGAGCCGGGCGGCCGGCGCCCGTAGACCGAGACTGTGCGAGGAGCCCGATCCGATGGCCGAACAGCAGAGCGTCGACTTCTGGTTCGATCCCGTGTGCCCGTACACGTGGATCGCCTCGCGGTGGCTGGTGGAGGTCGCCAAGGTGCGGCCGGTGACCGTCCGCTGGCGGGTGATGAGTCTGTCGGTGCTCAACGAGCACCGGGACGACAACCCCGAGGGCGAGTGGGAGGACGACATGTGGGCGCCGGTGCGCGTTTGCGCCGCAGTGGAGGAGCGGTTCGGGCAGCGGGCGCTGGGGGACCTCTTCACGGCCCTGGGCACCCGTTTCCACCTTCAGGAGGACTGGGGGAACCTCACGGCGGCGCTGGCGGATGCCGGACTGCCCGAGGAGCTCGCGGAGGTCGCCGGGTCGACCGACTACGACGAGGCGATCCGTTCCTCGCACGCGCAGGCCGTCGCCCTGGCCGGCGGTGACATCGGCACCCCCGTGATGGCGCTCGCCGGGCCCGGCGGCGAACGGGTCGGGTTCTTCGGGCCGGTCGTCTCCCCGGCTCCCACCGGGGAAACGGCCGGCCGGTTGTGGGACGGTTTTCTCCTCATGGCCACGGTTCCGGGCTTCTACGAGGTCAAACGCAGCCGGAACGAGGAACCCCGCTTCGACATGCCCGGCTGACACGGCACGGTCGTCGGCGCCGGGGCGGGTGAAGTGCGGCGGTGGGGCGATCGGGTCCTCGGTCGCCCGGATCACCTGCGTGGGGACACGGACGTCGCGCAGTTCGGGGGCGCGTTCGCGGGGGCGGAGTCTGTATGAGGAGTTGCCGGTGATGGGGCTCCGGCTCGCCGCGGGGATCGGTATCGGGGTGACGCCGGCCTCCGCTGCCTGGATGCATCCGCATGCGGAGATCCGTTGTCTCCCTGTCCGTGATGCGCCTGCGGTGCCGGTCCATCTGGTCCGGGCGTCCGGCAACCGGCAACCGGTGTCCGGCGTTGCGTTCCTTCGTTCGGTTGGCGCGGAATGCGGTGGCGGAGGGCGCCGGGCAGCGGCCGGGCCCTCCGGGGGGTCAGGCTTGTGTGGTGGCGGGTTCGGGCGGGGTGGCTTCGTCGGTTTCGGGTTCGTCGCCGCCGATGGTGCCGACATGGCGCAGGACGACGGCGGACAGGAGCGCGAGGACCAGGGTGCAGGCCGCGGCGACGAGCATGGCGGTGTTGAGTCCGGAGGTGGCCGCTTCCTTGGCGTGGTCGAGCCAGCCCGGGGGCATCTGCTGTGCCGAGGAGGCCGCGCCGGCGAGGCTGTCGCCGGCTGTGCCGGCCACGTCGGAGGGTGTGCCTGCGGGGATGTCGCCGGCGATGCGGGTGCGGTAGACGGCGGTGGCCAGGCTGCCCAGGACCGCCACGCCCAGGGCGAGGCCGAGTTCCTGGACGGTCTCGGACATGGCGGAGGCCGATCCGGCTTTCTCCGGGGGTGCGGCTCCGACGACCAGGTCGGTGCCCAGGGCCGCGATGGCGCCGAGACCGAGGTAGACGAGGCCGAAGCCGGTCACCAGCAGGGGGATGCCGCCCGAAGCGCCGACCTGGGTGAGGAGTACGTATCCGGTCATGGACAGGGTGAGGGTGGCGGCCACGACGGTTCCCGGAGGGACGCGGCGGGCGACCAGGGGTGCGCCGATGGCGGCGAGGAACATCATCAGGGCGGGCGGGCCCATCCACAGGCCCGCTTCGACGGGGGGCAGTCCTTCGACGAACTGGAGCTGCTGGGTGATCAGCAGCATGGAGCCGCCGACGCCGACGAGGCCGATGAGCAGGACGCTGAGTGCGGCGCTGAAGGTGCGGTCGGTGAACAGGCGTACGTCGAGCAGGGGGCTGGTGAGGCGCGCCTGGCGCCGGACGAAGAGCACGGCGAAGGCGGTGCCGGTGAGGGCGGCGGCGATCGTGGGGGTGTCGAGGCCGTCCTTGGCGAACCGTTTCACGGCGTAGACGACCGGGAGGATCGCGGTCAGTGACAGGGCGACGCTGAGGAGGTCGAAGCGGCCGGTGCGGGGGGCGCGGTATTCGGGGATGAGGAGGGGTGCGGCGACCAGGAGGACGATGGCGACCGGGACGGCGAGGAGGAAGGCCGAGCCCCACCAGAAGTGGTTGAGCATCACGCCGCCGACCACGGGCCCCAGGGCCATGCCGAGGGCGAAGCTGGTGGCCCAGACGCCGATGGCCAGGGAGCGCTGGCGCTGGTCGGCGAACATGTTGCTGATCAGGGCGAGGGTGGAGGGCATCAGGGTGGCGCCGGCGATTCCCAGGGCGGCGCGGGCGGCGATGAGGGTTTCGGCGCTGTCGGAGTAGGCGGCCAGGACGGAGACGGCTCCGAAGGCGGCGGCTCCGATCATCAGCAGTCTGCGGCGGCCGATGCGGTCGCCCAGGGTGCCCATGGTGATGAGGAAGCCGGCGATGAGGAACCCGTAGGCGTCCA
Organism: Streptomyces sp. NPDC059452; assembly: GCF_042750035.1. Lineage (NCBI taxonomy): Bacteria > Bacillati > Actinomycetota > Actinomycetes > Kitasatosporales > Streptomycetaceae > Streptomyces > Streptomyces sp. NPDC059452. The sequence goes on along the minus strand of NZ_JBHYVE010000032.1, from coordinate 51,560 downwards.
TGATCCACAGTTCCTGGGTGCCGCTGGGCTGGAGGTCCTCGGCCAGGGAGGGGAGGGCGAGGTACAGCACGGTGACGTCGAGGCCCAGCAGCACGGTGGGCAGGGAGAGGACGGCGAGGCCTGCCCACTCCCGGGCGCCGGCCCTGCGTACGGTCGTTGTGCTCATGGCACTCCCATGGTGTTCGTGTGCGAGATGCGTGCCTGGTCACTGTGCGGGGCCTCGCGCACGGTTTCCTGAGGGTCGCCCGGCGATAGACTGTGACCATGCGTTACGGGGTGCTCGGCCCGCTGGCCGTCTGGGACGCCGAGGGGCGGCCGGTGAAGGTCCCCGAAGTGAAGGTGCGCGCCCTGCTGGCGAATCTGCTGGTCCATGGGGGCGGGCCGGTTTCGGCGGACCGGCTGATCGAGGATCTGTGGGCGAGCAGTCCGCCGGGCGGGTCGGTCAATACGCTGCAGACCAAGGTTTCCCAGCTGCGCCGGGTGCTGGGGCGGGAGCAGGTGGTCCGTGAGCCCGCCGGGTACCGGCTGCTGCTCGGGGACGGCGGGGTCGATGCGCTGCGGTTCCAGGAGCTGGCCGAGCGGGCCCGGGCCGAGGAGGAGCCGGCGGTGAAGGGCGGGCTGTTCGCCGATGCGCTGGCGTTGTGGCGGGGGCCGGCCTATGCCGATGTGGCCGGGTCGCTGTTCGCCCGGGGGGAGATCACCCGGCTGGAGGAGCTGCGGCTTTCCGTGGTCGAGGACCGGGCCGAGGTGCGGCTGACGCTGGGTGAGCACATGGCGGTGGCGGCGGAGCTGGGTGAGCTGGTGGGGCTCCATCCGTTGCGTGAGCGGCTGCGGGCGCTGCAGATGCGGGCGCTGTACCGGGCGGGGCGGCAGGGTGAGGCGCTGCGGAGTTTCGAGGAGTTGCGGCGTCAGCTGGCGCAGGAGCTGGGGGTGTCGCCGGGGCCGGGGGTCTGTGCGCTGCACGAGGCGATCCTGCGTCAGGAGCCGGGGCTGGCGGCGCCTGCTGCCGGGGCGGTGTCGTGCCGTACGAATCTTCCGGCGCCGCTGACGGCGCTGGTCGGGCGGGGTGAGGCGGTGGAGCAGGTTCGGGCGCGGCTGGGCTCGGGGGGTCCGGGCGGGGGTTCGCGGCTGGTGACGCTGGCGGGGCTGGGCGGGGTGGGCAAGACGCGGCTGGCGATCGCCGCCGCGCGGGGTATGGCCGGGCGGTTTCCCGACGGGGTGTGGCTGGTCGAACTGGCCGCGCTGGGCGGGGCGTCGGGGCCGGACGACATCGCCGAGCGGGTCATCACGACGCTGGGGCTGTGCGATACGGCGGCGACGGAGCCGGATCTGGATGATCTGGTGGGGTGGCTGTGCCGGGCGGTGGCCGACAAGCGGCTGCTGATCCTTTTGGACAACTGCGAGCATCTGGTGGAGCCGGTCGCCGTGTTCGCGGGGGCTGTGCTGTCGGCGGTGCCGGCGGGGCATGTGCTGGTGACCAGCCAGGAGGTTCTCGGGGTGCCGGGTGAGGTGGTGCATCCGGTGGTGCCGCTGGCGCTGCCGGAGCACTCGGGGGCCAAGGAGGTGGCCCGGTCCAGTGCGGTGGAGCTGTTCGTGGAGCGGGCCGCGGCGGCGGTGCCCGGTTTCGTTCTCGACGCGGAGAACGCGGCGGCGGTCGCGGCCATCTGCCGTCGTCTGGACGGTATTCCGCTCGCGCTGGAGCTGGTGGCGCCGCGGCTGCGGGCGCTGAGCCCGCAGGAGCTGGCGGTCTGTCTGGAGGACCGGTTCGCCGCCCCGCCCGAAGTCCGGGTGCGAGGGCTTCCGGCCCGGCAGCAGACGCTGAGGGGGATGCTCGACTGGAGCTGGCAGTTGCTGTCGGCGGACGAGCGGACCGTGCTGCGGCGGCTGGCCGTGCATGCGGACGGCTGCACCCTGGCGTCCGCCGAGATGGTCTGCGCGGACCGTGTCCTGGACGCCGGGCGGGTGGGCGAGGTGGTGTCCCGGCTGGTGGACCGTTCGCTGGTGGTGCGGGAGGGGGGCCGGTTCCGGCTGCTGGAGTCGGTGGCCGCCTACTGTGCCGAACGGCTGGCGGAGGCGGGTGAGGAGGCTGCCGTACGGGAGCGGTTCGTGCGCTGCTGCACGGAGCTGGCCGAGCGGGCGGGCGAGCGGTTGCGCGGCCCGGAGCAGCGGCGGTCGCTGGAGTGTCTGAACGCGGAGACGGTGAATCTGCGCCGGGCGCTTGAGGTGGCGGTCGCGGAGGGGGCCGGCGGGTATGCGGTGCGGCTGGTGAACGCGCTGGCGTGGTACTGGTTCCTGCGGGGCCGGTTCACCGAGGCCCGCAGATCGTTCCGGGCGGCGCTGGGCGCCTGTGACGGGCGGGCCGAGGGGCGGGGCGGGCGGGTGGTGGCGGAGGCCTGGCTGGCCGGGGTGGAGCTGCGGACGTCCCCTGCCGGGGTGGCGGTGCTCGCGGCGGGCGGGGATCCGGCGGCCGGTGTCGGGGATCCGGTGCTGCGGGCCCGGTTGCAGTGGTTCGTGGGTACGGGGCTGGCCGGTCATGGTCATCCGCGTGAGGGGCGGCGGCTGGTGGAGGCGAGTCTGGCCGGTGCGCGGGCGGCCCGGGACCGCTGGGGTGAGGCCGCGGCGCTGGTGGAGCTCGCGGTCCAGGCTCCGGAGCGGGGTGCGTCCCGGGCGGAGCTGGGGGCGGCGCTGTTCCATGAGGTGGGTGACCGGTGGGGGCAGCTCAGGGCCACCCGGTCCCTCGCGCTCGTGGCCGAGCGCGAGGGTGACCCGGTGCGGGCGGAGCGGCTGCACCGGGAGGGTCTGGTGGTGGCGGAGGAGCTCGGGCTGTGGACGGAGGCCGTCGAGGCGCTGACCTGGCTGGGCCGGGCCGCTCTGGCCGGTGGTCAGGCCCGGCGGGCGGAGGAGCTGTACGGGCGGGCGTTGTCGGTGTCGGCGGAGCGGGCCTACAGCAGGGGTGAGATCCGTGCGGAGACCGGTCTGGGGCTCGCCGCGCGGCTGCGTGGTGACCGGGAGGCTGCCAGGCGTCATCTGAACCGGGCGCTGGCCAAGGGCGATGCGTCGGGTCATGGTGCCGATGCCGCGGCCGCGCTGGCGGAACTGGACCTGGTGCCCCGAGGGTGAGTCCCCCCGGGGGGGGGCTGGTTTCTTGGGCATGAGGGGGGTGGTGTGGTGGCCCGCCCCCTCCCCCGCTGACCCGTGCGCGTCGCGGGCGGGGCCTGCGGCAGCCGTGCCGCCTGTGCGGGCAACTTTCCCGGCCCTGGGGGCCGGTGGGGCGCGGCCGGTGTGCGCGTGCCACGGCGGTGGCAGCTTCTTGCCGGGGAACGGGCGGCCGGGCGTGCCGCCGGGGCGGCCCGGTTCCAGGTCGGAGGGCGTGTCGGGCGGCCCCGGCAGGTCTGTGTCCGTGGGGTGCCGGAGGGGGCGGCGGGGCGGGCGGGGCGTGCTGGAAGGGGCGGGAATTCACAAGGACACCACAACAAACCGCGTGTGTGGTTTCATTTGAGCAGTGGCTCGTCGTGCGGCTTCCCGCGTGGCGCGGCGTTCCTTCGGCCTGCCATGACCGGACACAGGACACCAGGGTTTCGCAGGGAGACATCGGACATGGACTCGCCCTCGTTCCACCGGACGCTCGCGGAGATACCTCTCGATCTGTTCGACTCCCTGCCCAGGAACGACCAGCGGTCCAAGGCCGGGGAGTACGTGGCCGGGCTGCTGGGCGCCGACGGGCGCAAGACGCTGCGCAATGTGGCCAACCAGCTGGGCGGGCAGGCGGCGCGGCGGCAGAGCGTCCATCACTTCATCAGCGAGTCCTCGTGGGAGTGGGAGCCGGTGCGCCGGGCGCTGGCCCGCCGGGCGGGCGAACTGCTCGCGCCCCGGGGCTGGGTGGTGCGGCCCACGGTGGTGCCCAAGGCGGGCGGGCACTCGGTGGGGGTGGCGGAGTACTTCGCGCCGCAGCTGGGGCGGAACGTCACCGGGCAGCAGTCCTTCGGGGCCTGGCTGGCCTCGCCGGCGGCGGGTGTGCCGGTGAACTGGCAGCTCGTCCTTCCGGCCGGCCAGGCCGTGGACCTCTCCCGGCGGCGGGCCCCCGTCCGGGCGGCCGGGCGGGCGGTGGGCCCGCAGGAGTGCGCGGGCGAGGTCGCGCTGCGGGCCGTGCGCGCGCTGCCGGGGGCGCCTCTGCCCGTGGTGCTGGACGCCCCGGGGCTCGATCCGCTGCGGATGGGGCGGTGCTTCGGGCAGGCCGGGATCCCGCTGGTCCAGCGCGTCGGGCAGCGCCTGCGGCTGCGGGTGGACCCCCTGATGGTGCCCGGCCACGGTGCTCTGCCGCTGGCCGCGGGCCAGCTGGTCGGTTCGCTGCGCCGGCTCTGGCGGCCCCGGGCCCGGTCCGCCTCCGGCGGCAGGGTCCTGTCCATGGCCGTTCCGGTCGCGCTGCCGGGCGGGACGGGCGGGGGCGGCGGGGCGGGCGGGCAGCGGCTCCTGGTGGCCCAGTGGCCCGAATCCGACCTGACGGCCGCGCGGTTGTGGCTGGCGGACGGATCGCTGCGCGGTACGGAGGTGCTGCGGCTGGCCGATCTCGCCGGGGTCGTGGACCGCGACGACGCCCTGGTGGCCGCGCGCGTGGGGTTACGGGACTTCGCCGGGCGGTCCTTCCAGGGCTGGCACCGCCACATCACGCTGGCCTCGGTGGCCCATCTCGCCTATGTGCGGGCGGCCCTGGGAACCACGGCCCGGCACCGGGATACCCCGGCACCGCTGCTGCTGGGGGCCGGACGCCCCGGCTGACCCGGCCACACCCCGCGCCCGCCCGCGCCCGCCGCACTTCCCGCCGCGCGGACCGCCCGCGCCGGACGCCCCGTACCACCCGAGATGCCCGCCCCGTACCGCCCCGTGTCCGCCCCGTATTCGCTCTGTAGGAGAGTGCGTCATGCGATTCAACCTCATCGGACCGTTCCAGATCATCGCCGACGACGGTGCGCTCCTGCCGATGAGCACCCCCAAGGTCTCCCAGATCCTGGCCGTGCTCCTGACGCACTCCAACGACCTGGTGACACCGGGCACCTTCATCCAGGAGCTGTGGCAGCACAGTCCGCCGCGCTCGGCGCTCAACACGGTGCAGACCTATGTCCACCACGCGCGAAGACTGCTCATGGACGACGCCCGCCCCGACACCGAGCACTCCCTGCTGACCACACGGTTCGGCGGGTACACGATGCACGTCGACGACTCCTCCATCGACATCAAGGTCTTCGAACAGCTCGTCGCCCGGGGCCGGGAGGAGCTGCGGGCCGGACGGTACGAGGCGGCCGCCGACGTTCTGGGCCTCTCGCTGGGCATGTGGCGCGGCCCGATCCTCTCCGACGTGCCGACGGGCGATGTGCTGGCCGGGCGGATCGTCCATCTGCAGGAACTGCGGATCAGGGCGCTGGAGTTACGGATCGAGGCGATGCGGCTGCTGGGGCGGCTGCGTGAACTCGTCCCCGAACTGCGCACGCTGGTGCACGACTACCCGCTCAACGAGTGGTTCCACGGCCAGCTGATCGCCGCCCTGCACCAGGCGGGCCGGCGGGCCGAGGCGCTGGAGGCGTACCAGAAGGTGCGGTGCATCCTGCGCGAGGAGCTGGGGCTGGAGCCGTCGCCGGACATCCAGTGGCTGCACGAGAGGGTCCTCAGCCCCACCCGGGCCCAGCCGGGCGCCACACCGCCGTGCGGGAGCAGCGTCGTGGTCCCGCTGTGGCAGTCGGCCCGGTCCGGGTGAGCCCCCCGGCGGGGTCAGGGGGCCAGGCCGGCGGACACGGCGTCCTGGGTCTCGGCGCGCCAGGCGGGCATGTCGGCGTAGAGGTGGGCGGCCCGTTCGGCCGAGACCTCCAGCAGGGGCAGGGTGCCGGGGGCCGTGATGGTGGGCAGGATGAGCCCGAAGAGCGCGGCGATCTCGCTGGGCAGGTCGTAGTCCCCGGGGAGGCCCTCGGTGACCACCTGGACACCGGTCCAGCAGCACACCAGCATGCGGGCGGTCTGTGCCTCGTCGACGTCCGGGCGCAGTTCCCCGCGCTCCTTGGCCTCCTTGAGGAACCCGGTGAGCAGTTCGGCCCAGTCCAGCCAGCGGGTGCCGAACTGGCGGCGGGACTGGAGGTCGATCGCCATGCGCAGGGCGGCGCTCAGCGTGGGCTCGCGCGGCAGCCGGTAGGCGAGCAGGAGCACGATGTCGATCAGCTCCTGGAGCTTGACGGCCTGGGGGCGCACGCCGTCGGTGGTCACCGCGGCGGCCAGGACACCGCGCGCCAGGTCTCCCTTGGAGGGGAAGTGGAAGTACAGGGCCCCCTTGGTCACGTCGGCCCGCTCAAGGATCTCGGCGATGGTCGTCGACTCGTAGCCGCGCTCGTCGAAGATCTGAGCGGCGGCTTCCAGGATGATCTTCCGGGTCCGGATCGCCCGCTCCTGCTGCGCCACAGCCACCCCTAGCACTTGGTTCCAACTATCGAAAAAAGGACCGCTTGCGCGGTATATTATCTCGCGCCGGACCCCGGCACCTCATCTCGGCCTGACCCAGGGGGGATCATGCCTAAGACTTTGCTTTCCGATCGCCAGCGGCACAGCCACGTCGTCCGTGAGATCGCGACATCAGCGCAGCACCTTCCCAAAGAGTTCGTCCATCTGCACCGGGCGGAAGCCGTCCTGGTCACGAGCTGGTCCACCCTCGGCTCCGGCCGCTACGCCGTGAGCGCGCACTGGCCCCGGGGCGGGATCTTCGGCGACTCGGTGCAGCTGCTGCTCGCCCAGACGATCCGTCAGAGCTGCCTGCTCGTCGGGCACGCCGAGCTCTCGGTCCCGCTGTCGCACCAGACGCTGATGGAGTGGATGGACTTCAGCGTCTCCAGCGATTTTTACGATCCGAAAAATAAACCGGACAACCTGTTCATTCTTCTGACGTTCAGGCGGAACAACCCCAGGTCACTGCGGGTCGAGCTGTCGATCCTGTCCGAGGGGTGCCTGGTCGCGGAGTCGCTCCTGGACTTCAGCTGGATCGCTCCGGGCGCCTACCGCCGGCTGCGCGGGGCACACGCCGAGATCCCCTGGGGCGAGGCCGTCGTGCCCTCCCCCGTCCCCGCGCACACCGTGGGGCGCGCCCACGACCACGAGGTCCTGCTCGCGTCCACCGGGCTGGTGAACCGCTGGGAGCTGCGCATGGACGTGTCCAACCCCGCGCTGTACGACCACCGGGTCGACCATGTGCCCGGTCTCGTGCTGATCGAGGCGGCCTACCAGGCCGCCCACGCGGTCGCCGGGCCCGGGCACGGCCCCGTCCGGGTCATGAGCACCTTCGACTCCTACGTCGAGTTCGACGCGCCCTGCCTGATCGACGCCGCCCTCGTCCCGGCGACGGACGCGGACACCGTCCGTATCGAGGTCACCGGGGTGCAGAACGGTGAGCGCACCTTCTCCGCCACCATGGACTGCCCGCAGTAACACCCCGCCCCCCCCTTCTTCTCAGGTGTGGTTCAGCGGTTGACGTATCCGCCGTCCACCGGCAGCACGGTGCCGGTGACGTAGGAGGAGCGGTCGCTCAGCAGCCAGGCCGCCGCCTCGGCCACCTCCTCCGGTGCGGCGGTACGGCCCTGGGGGGTGACCTCGTGGATCGCCTCCTCCAGGCCGGGGTTGCGCGCGTACCAGTCCACCGTGATCTCGCTGCGCGTCGACCCGGGCGCCAGCGCGTTGACGCGGATGCCCCGGCGGGCGTACTCGTCGGCGGCGGCGCGGGTGAAGCCGACGACCGCGTGCTTGGACGCCACGTACGGGGCGGCGGTGGGGATCGCCACCAGGCCGCCCACACTGCTGTTGTTGACGATGGCCCCGCCGCCGCCCGCGAGCATCGCGCCGATCTGGGCGCGCAGGCAGTTCCACAGCCCCCGTACGTTGGTGTCGACGATGGTGTCGTAGACCTCGTCCCCCATCTCGTGCAGGGGGGCCTGGTCCCCGCCGACGCCCGCGTTGTTGAAGGCCCCGTCCAGGCGGCCGTACCGCTCCACCGTGTGCGCGACCGCGCGCCGCGCGTCCTCGGCCCGCGTCACGTCGCACACCACCGCGGAGGCCTGGAACCCCTTGGCCGTCAGCTCCTCCACGGCGGCGGCGAGCCGGTCCTCCCGGCGCGCGGCCAGCACCACCGAGGCGCCCTCGCGGGCGAAGAGGTACGCGGCCGCGGCACCGATCCCGCTGCTCGCCCCCGTGACCAGAACGACCTTGTCCCGCAGTATCCAACCCGATTCCGTCATGGCGCCGATGCTCCCACCGGGCACCCGGCCCCCGGCCTCCTTCCCGGGAAATGAGGGGCACGGTGTGTCAGGTTCAGGGGTACGTACGCCTCACGCGCGCGCCGCCTTCAGGCCCGCCTCCCTGCCCTGTTTCCGGCCGGGCTCCTGGCCGGGGAGGGGCGGGAAGTGGCCCACCTCGACGAAGAAGTCGACGTACCGGGCGAAGAGTTCGGCGGTCAGGGGCGGGCAGCTCACCCCCGTGCCCTCCAGTGCCTCCAGGGTCTGGGAGGTGTCGATCGGCGGGTAGAAGCCGTCGGTGTCCGACGTCATCATCTCGAAGGCGTGCAGCAGCGGCCGCAGCGCGTTGTCGCCGCTCGCGCCGACCTTCTCGTTCCAGCTGTGCCAGTCCTGCTCTGCCAGCGCGTACCCGTGGGCCCGCAGGTGCTCCACGCACTGGGTCAGGCTGAGGGAGCTCTGGTTGAACAGGTGGAACGTGCGGCCCGCCGTGCCGTCCTGCCGGGCCAGGGTGGTGATGGCGGCACTGACGTAGTCGACCGGCAGCAGGTGGAAGCGGCCCTCGACCCCGGCCGGGACCGCGGCGGACTGGAGGATGCCCTTGAGGCTGAGCCAGACGAAGTCACGGGTCTGGCACGCGCCGTTGCGGGTGTCGCCGGAGATCACGTCGACCCGGTAGACGGAGACGGGCAGCCCCCGCTCCCGGGCGGCGGCGACGAGCTGCTCGGCGACCCACTTGCTCTGCAGATAGCCGCTGGGCAGGGCCTCGGCGGGGCCGGTCGGGTCGTCCACCCCGAGCGGGACGCCGGGCTCCCGTACGCCGTCGAAGACGCCGACGGTGGACACGTAGTGGACGGGGACGGTGCGGTGACGGGCCGCCAGGCGCAGCACCTCCTGGGTGCCGCGGACGTTGGCGTCGCGCAGCGCCGTGTACGGGTGCAGCCAGTGGACCCGGGCGCCGTTGTGGTAGACGGCGTCGACCGTCCGGGCCAGCGAGTCGAAGTGCTCCTCGGTGAGGCCGAGCCGCTCCTGCGCGAGGTCGCCCAGGACCAGGCTCAGCCGGCTCTCGTCGACCTCGTCCCACAGCCGGTACCACTGCATGTTGGCCCGCAGCCGGTCCCTGGCCTCGTCCTGGTCGGCGCCCCTGACCAGGCAGTGGATCCTCGCGGTGGTGGTGCGCATCAGGTCGCGCAGCAGGAAGGCGCCGAGGAAGCCGGTGGCCCCGGTCAGCAGGACCGACTCCGGCTCCCGCGCCGGGCCGCCTGTGGTGCCGGGCGCCGGGCGGATGTCGTCGGCCAGGTGTGTCTCGGCCGCGAAGTCCACGCCGCTCGGGTCCTGTTCGCCCGCCGGGCCGCCTCCTCCGGCGAGCCGGGCGGAGACGAAGGCGGCCAGGGCAGCGGGGGTGGGGTGGTCGAAGACCAGCGTCGCGGGCAGCTTGGAGCCGGCCAGGGCGCTCAGCCGGTTGCGGAGCTCGACGGAGGTCAGCGAGTCGAAGCCCAGCTTGGTCAGCGGCGCCTGCGCCTGGACGGCGGAGGTGTCGGGATGCCCCAGCACGGCGGCGGTCAGGCCCAGCACGGCGTCCAGGACAGCCTGTTCGCGTGCGGGGCCCTCCAGCCCGGCGACCAGAGCGGCCAGCGAATCGGCCTGCCCGCCCGGCCCGCCCCGGTCCGCGGCGTCCCGGCGGACGGCGGCGGGGGCCAGGCCGGTGAGGACCACCGGGATACGGCCGGGCTGCTCACGCAGGACGGCGATGTCCAGCGGGGTCGCGACCACGGCCGGGCGGCCCAGCGCGACCGCCCGGTCGAGCAGGGCGGGCCCCTGCCCCTGGGGAACGGGCCGGAACCCGCTGCGGGCGATCCGCCCCAGGTCCCTCTCACCGAGGTGGCCGCTCATCCCCCCGGACTGCTCCCACAGCCCCCAGGCCACCGAGGTCGCGGGCAGACCGTGGGCGTGGCGGTGCTGGGCCAGGGCGTCCAGGAACTGGTTGGCGGCCGCGTAGTTGGACTGCCCGGGCCCGCCGACCGCCGCGGCGATGGAGGAGAACAGGACGAAGGCGGTGAGGTTCTCCTCCCGGGTGAGGCGGTGCAGGTTCCACGCGGCGTCGACCTTGGGCCGCAGCACCCGGTGCAGCCGCTCGGGCGTGAGAGCGGTGACCAGGCCGTCGTCCAGGACACCGGCCGCGTGCACGACACCGGTGAGCGGCAGACCGGCCGGGAGCGTACGGAGCAGCTCGGCGAGGGCGCTGTGGTCGGCCGTGTCGCAGGCGGCGACGGTGACCCGGGCGCCCAGGGCGGTCAGTTCGGCCGCCAGCTCCTTCGCACCGGGCGCGGCGGGGCCGCTGCGGCTGGTGAGCAGGAGGTGGCGCACACCGTGCCCGGTCACCAGATGGCGGGCGAAGAGGGCGCCGAGGCTGCCGGTGCCGCCGGTGATCAGGACGGTGCCGTCGGGGTTCCAGACCGGGGCGGTGGTGCCGGGGGTGGGTGCGGTGGTGCGGGCGAGGCGGGGGACGTACACCTGCCCGGCGCGCAGGGCGGCCTGGGGTTCGCCGGTGGCCAGGAGGGCGGAGAGGGTTTCGGGAACGGCCGCACCCGCACCCGTACTCGTACCAGTGGTTATGTCGGTGTCGGTGTCGATGAGGACGATGCGGCCGGGGGCCTCGGACTGGGCCGAGCGGAGCAGACCCCAGACCGCCGCACCGGGCAGGTCCGTGACGTCCTCCCCGTACGCGGTCGAGACCGCACCCGAGGTGACCACCACCAGCCGCGTCCCCTCCAGCCGCTCATCGGCCAGCCACTCCCCCACCAGCGCGAGGGCCTTCTCCGTCGTGGCGTGGACCGAGCCGGGCAGCGAGCCCGCCGCCTCCGGCCGGGTCCGCAGGACGACGAGGGGGACCGCCCGGCCTGCGGTGAGGGCCGCGGCCACCTCGGCGGGGCCCGTGAAGTCGCCGCCGTCGCCGAGCGTGGCCGGGCGGGTCTCCTCCCCCGTACCCGCCGCACTCTCTGCGCCCTCCATGCCCAGGGGGGTCCAGCCCAGGTGGAACAGGGCGTCGTCGTGCCGGGCGGCGGCCGCCGCGAACGCCGTGCTGTCGACCCCGCGCACCTGTGCCTCGGTGATGAGGGCGACGGGCTGCCCGGCCGGGTCGGCGAGTTCGACGCGGGCGCCGCCGCCGTCCCGGGAGACGATGCGGACCCGGAGCGAGGTGGCACCGGTCGCGTAGAGGCGTACGCCGCGCCAGTGCCCGGCGAGCGGGGCGCCCTGCTGCCCGGCGGCGGGCAGGAGGGGGCGCAGGGCGGCGTCGAGGAGTGCGGGGTGCAGGGCGAACGTCCCGGTGCCGGGGGCCTGTTCGGGCAGGGTGGCCTCGGCGAAGAGTTCTCCGTCCCGGTGCCAGGCGGCGGTGAGGGTCCGGAAGGCGGGCCCGTGGGCGAGGCCCGTTCCGGCGAGCCGGTCGTGGAGTTCTTCGAGGTCGATGGCCTCGGCGGCGGCGGGCGGCCAGGGGACCGGTTCGAACGCGGGGCCCTGGGCGGTGGCGCTCAGGGTGCCGTGGGCGTGCGCGGTCCACGGTGCGTCGGGGTCGTCGGGGCGGCCGTGGACGGTGAGCGGGCGGCGGCCGGTGGCGTCGGGGGCGCCCACGGCGACCTGGAGCTGGTGGGCGGTGCCCGGGGCGAGGACGAGGGGGGCGTCCAGGACGAGTTCGTCGAGGGCCGTCGCCCCCGATTCGTCGCCCGCCCGGACGGCGAGCTCCACGAGGACGGCGGGCGCGAGCGTCACGGAGCCGGAGACGGTGTGGTCGGCGAGCCAGGGGTGGGTGCGGGCGGAGAAGGTGCTGGTGAACACGGTCCGGCCGGTGTCCGCGAGGGTGACGGCGGCGCCGAGCAGGGGGTGGCCGGTGGGCCGCAGGCCGAGCCCGGAGGCGTCGGGGGCGGTGGCCGCCGGGTCCACCCAGTAGCGCTGGTGCTGGAAGGCGTACGTCGGCAGGGGGATGCGGCGGGCGCCGGTGCCGGAGAAGAACCCGGCCCAGTCGACGGGGACGCCGTGCTGGTGGAGCCGGGCGAGCGCGGCGAGGGCCGTGCCGGTCTCGGGGCGGTCGCGGCGCATCAGGGCGACGGCGGCGGGGACGAGGTCGGCGGCGAGGGCGGACAGGACGCCGTCGGGGCCCAGTTCCAGGGTGGCGGTGACGCCCTGGGCGGCCATGGCGGCAACAGCGTCGGCGAAGCGGACGGTGCCCCGGACCTGGTCCGCCCAGTACCCGGCGGAGCGCAGATCGGTGCCGGTGGCGACCCGGCCGGTGAGGGTGGAGACCACGGCGATACGGGGAGCGGTGTAGGTGATCTGCGACGCGACCGCCCGGAACTCCTCCAGCATCGGATCCATCAGGGGCGAGTGAAAGGCGTGACTGACCGTCAGGCGCTTTGTTCTGCCGCCCTGTTCCTCGATCTTCCGGGCGACTTCGAGGACGGCTGCCTCTTCGCCGGAGATGACGAGGGAGCGGGGGCCGTTGACCGCGGCGATCGCCGCCCCGCCGGTGAGGAGCGCGGCCACTTCGGCTTCCGTCGCCTGGACGGCGACCATGGCGCCGCCGCGCGGCAGGCCCTGCATCAGAGCCGCGCGGGCCGCCACCAGACGTACCGCGTCCTTGAGTGAGAACACCCCGGCCACATGCGCGGCCGCGATCTCACCGATCGAATGGCCCGCCACGAAGTCCGGGCGCACGCCCCAGGACTCCACGAGGCGGAACAGGGCCACCTCGACGGCGAACAGGGCCGGTTGTGTCCAGCCTGTCTCGTCCAGGCTCTCGCCCGAGGCGATCACTTCGGGGAGGGAGCCGTCCAGGGCGGAATGGAACAGGGCGCAGACCTCGTCGAAGGCGGCCGCGAAGACGGGGAAGGCGGCGTGCAACTCGCCTGCCATGCCCACCCGTTGTGCGCCCTGGCCGGTGAAGAGGAAGCCGGTACGGCCTCCGGTGCGCTCACCGTGCACCAGGCCCGGTGCCGTACCGCCCTCGGCCAACGCCTGTATTCCGGACAGGAGTTCGTCGCGGTCGCGGCCGGTGACGACCGCGCGGTGTTCCAGGGCCGCGCGTCCGGTCGCGAGGGAGAAGCCGATGTCCAGGGCGGAGAGGGTGGTGTCGGCGGAGACGTGGGCGTGGAGGCGGCGGGCCTGTTCGCGCAGGGCCTCGGGGGTCCGGCCCGACAGCGGCCAGGGGATGACGGGCGGGTGCGCCGTCGTGGCGGGTGCGGGTGCCTCCTGTGCGGGGGGTTCCTCGATGATGACGTGGGCGTTGGTGCCGCTGACGCCGAAGGCGGAGACGGCTCCCCGGCGGGCGCGTCCGGTGTCCGGCCAGTCGCGGGCCTCGGTGAGCAGTTCGACGGCGCCGGAGTCCCAGTCGGCCATCGGCGTGGGGCTCTGCACGTGCAGGGTGCGGGGCAGCACGCCGTGTTCGATGGCCTGGATCATCTTGATGACGCCGCCGACCCCGGCCGCCGCGACGGTGTGCCCGATGTTCGACTTGAGGGAGCCGAGGTAGAGGGGCCGGTCGTGGGGGCGGTCCTGTCCGTAGGTGGCCAGGAGTGCCTGGGCCTCGATGGGGTCGCCGAGCTTCGTCCCCGTACCGTGCGCCTCGACGGTGTCGATGTCGGCGGGGGCCAGGCCCGCGTCCGCGAGGGCCTGGCGGATGACGCGTTCCTGGGAGGGGCCGTTGGGGGCGGTCAGGCCGTTGGATGCGCCGTCCTGGTTGACGGCGGAGCCTCGGACGAGGGCCAGGACCTGGTGGTTGTTGCGGCGGGCGTCGGAGAGCTTCTCCACCAGGAGCATGCCCACGCCCTCCGACCAGGAGGTGCCGTCGGCGTCGGCGGAGAAGGACTTGATCCGGCCGTCGGGGGCCAGGCCGCTCTGCCGGGAGAAGTCGACGAACCCGCCGGGGGTCGCGGTCACCGTGACGCCGCCGGCCAGGGCGAGATCGGACTCGCCGGAGCGCAGCGACTGGATGGCGAGATGGAGGGCGACGAGCGAGGAGGAGCAGGCGGTGTCGACGGAGAGGGCGGGGCCCTCCAGGCCGAGGCTGTAGGAGATGCGGCCGGAGGCGACGCTGCTGAGCTTGCTGGTGAGCAGGTAGCCCTCGAACTCCTCGGGTCCCTCCAGGCCCAGGTAGCTCTGCTCGATGATGCCCGCGAAGACGCCGGTACGGCTTCCGCGCAGGGTGTCGGGGTCGATGCCCGCCTGTTCCAGCGCCTCCCAGGAGGTTTCCAGGAGGAGGCGCTGCTGGGGGTCCATGGCCAGGGCCTCGCGGGGCGAGATCCCGAAGAACCCGGCGTCGAAGAGGGCGGCGTCGTGCAGGAACCCGCCCTCGCGGGTGTAGGAGGTGCCGGGGCGGCCCGGGTCGGGGTCGTAGAGGCGCTCCAGGTCCCAGCCCCGGTCGGCGGGGAAGCCGGTGATGGCGTCGCCGCCCTCGGCAACCAGCCGCCACAGGTCCTGGGGTGAGGCCACCGCGCCGGGGAAGCGGCAGGCCATGCCGACGACGGCGATCGGCTCGGAGGCGGCCGTCTCCAGGGCGGTGATCCTGCGGTTCGCCTTCTGCAGGTCGACCGTGACCCGCTTCAGGTACTCGACCAGTTTCTCTTCGTTCGACGGGTTCGACATCGGGTTCGTGCTCTCCTCGGGCGAAGGGCGAAAAGCGAAGGGGGCGAAGGGCGAAGGCTGGGGGGTCGGGGGCTCAGTTGCTGCTGGGGGGGGTGGCTCTGTGGCAAAGGGGGGGCCGGGGCCGCGGGCGGGGGGAGGCTGCCCCCCGACCCGGCCCGGGGTTCCGACGCCCGCCGGGGGGTGGGGGCGGCAGGGGGGGTCCGGG